>JANPBZ010000250.1:0-7221 GCA_031430695.1 Ilumatobacteraceae bacterium | reverse complement strand
GCCGTCGTGCAGGAGTACATCACCACGGCACAGCCCGTTGGGTCGACGCACATTGCCGACCTGCCGGGTGTACGGGTCAGTTCGGCCACGGTGCGCAACGAGATGGCGGTTCTCGAGCAAGAGGGGTACTTGGCGCAGCCACATACCTCTGCGGGCCGGGTGCCGACCGACAAGGGTTACCGGTTCTTCGTCGATCACATCACCACGCCCGGACGGCTCGACTCGGCGGCGACGCAACGGGTCGGCACATTCTTCGACACAGCCCATGGTCGACTCGAAGAGTTGCTTCATCAGACCACCAACCTGCTCGCCCAGGTCACGCAACATGCCGCAGTGGTCGTCGGGCCGCGAGCCGAATTGGCGACGGTGCGATCGGTACAGATCGTCGGACTGTCCGCTCGACACGCGTTGGTTGTCGCAGTGTTCAGCAACGGCACCATCGACAGCCAGACGATCGAACTCGATGCCGAGACGTCGGATCTGCGCATATCGGCGGCGTCGGCTCACCTGCAAGCCGCAATGATCGGTCATTCGATGGAAACCAGCGACGGGTCGCGTTCCTCGGGTGATCCGGCTGTCGACGGGCTCTGCACTGTTGCGCTCGCAGCCCTGCGGCAGGGCGGCAACGACGAGTCGGTTTTCGTCGGTGGCGCATCGTCGATGGCTCGAGCGTTCGACGCCGTCGACACGGTGCGCAACGTCCTGCGCACGCTCGAGCAGCAGTACGTCGTCGTGTCACTGGTTCGCGACATCCTTGATCGCGGCCTCACGGTGGCCATCGGGGCTGAGCATGGTGTCGAGCCGTTGGCGGTGTGCTCGGTGGTGGTCGCACCGGTGATGGTCGATGGTGACCAGGTCGGCACGATCGGGATTCTCGGTCCGACCCGTATGGATTATCCGCAGGCGTTGGCCACGGTCGAGGTGGTCAGCGACCGCCTCGCCAAGCGACTTGGAGAGGGTGCGGCATAGTGGCCGACTACTACGAGATGTTGGGTGTGTCGCGTGGCGCCAGCGCCGACGAGATCAAGAAGGCATATCGTCAGAAGGCGCGCGAATTGCACCCCGATGCCAATCCTGGAGACCCTGCTGCTGAGGAGCGGTTCAAGCAGGTTGCCCAGGCGTACGAGGTGCTCAGCGATGCCGACACGCGTGCCCGATACGACCGCTTCGGCGAAGCCGGTGTTGGTTCGGCCAGCGGTGGCCAGAACGTCGGCGACATGTTCACCGGCGGCGGGTTCGGCGACCTGTTCGAGGCATTCTTCGGCGGTGGGGCCAGCCCGTTCGCGGGTGGCGGGCGGGGTGGTCCTGCCGGTCCGCCGCGTGGCCAGGACCTCGAAGTCGTCGCCGACATCAGCTTCGCCGATGCTGTCTTCGGTGCAACGGTCGGGGTCGAAGTGCGCACGGCACTGCGTTGCGACGATTGTGGTGGATCAGGTGCTGGCTCGGGCACGCAGCCGGTCACGTGCTCGGAGTGCAACGGACGCGGTCAAGTGCAACGAGTACGCCAGAGCATGCTGGGTCAGATGGTTACCGCCAGCGCCTGCCCGCGATGTGGCGGCCTTGGTCAAGTCATCGCCACGCCGTGCGCGACATGCAACGGCGAGGGGCGGGTGATCTCCGAGAAGAGCTATCAGGTCGATGTACCGGCGGGTGTCGACACCGGTTCGACGTTGCGGCTCACGGGCCGTGGCGCGGTTGGCCCTCGTGGCGGAGGATCGGGCGATCTGTACGTGCACATTCGTGTGGCCGCGCACGAAACGTTTGCCCGAGACGGTGACGACATCGTGGCCGAGTTGCCGATCTCCATTGCTCAGGCCGCGCTGGGCACCAAGATCCTATTGCCCACGCTCGACGGCGACGAGGAGATCTCCGTGCCTGCCGGCACGCAACCGGGCAAGGAGTTCGTGTTTCGACAGCGTGGTGTTCATCGTCTGCAAGGTCGCGGCCGCGGCGACTTGCGTGTGCGTGTCAACGTGCAGGTGCCCAACAAGCTCAGCGAATTCGAAACAGAGTTGCTCACGAAGTACGCCGAATCGCGAGGCGAGGCTGTCGGCAACGGGGAGCACGGGCTGCTTTCGCGCATCAAATCCGCCTTCTCGTGAACCCCGTCCTGCGCGGATCGGCCGCGCACGTTTTCGTCGAATCACTGACAGAACCGCAGCTGTCCGATCGCGACGATCACCACTTGCGCCGGGTACTGCGCATTCGGGAGTCCGACACCATCACGGTCGGCGACGGTCTCGGCGGGTGGGTTACGGCGCGGTTACAAGGGGATGGCCTGTTGGTTGAATCGGAACCGCTGTTCGAAGCGGCACACCGCCCAACATGTGTCATCAGCGCGATACCGAAGGGTGATCGGCCGGAATGGATGGTCCAGAAGCTGACCGAGAGCGGTGCGACGTCGATTGGATTCATGGACTGCGCGCGCAGTGCGGTTCGGTGGGAGCCGGCGCGGGCACATCGCCAGATCGAGCGACTGCGTCGTGTCGCCCGTGAGGCAGCGATGCAATCACGGCGGCTATGGCTTCCTGTCGTTCTCGACGTTGTGACGTTTGGGGAAGCGGCGACGCTGACAAATTGTGCGATTGCCGATGTCGAAGGTAACGGCCTCTCCGCCGACGTCGACGCGGTGCTGATTGGTCCAGAGGGAGGGTTCACCAAGGGTGAACTCGACGCGGTTGCAACTCGCGTGTCGCTGTCGGCAAACGTGCTGCGAGTGGAAACTGCGGCACTCACTGCGGCGATCTTGCTGACTCAGCGTAACCGATCGACCTAATTTCCCACGGAGCGTTGTATTTTCTCAACAAATCTGGCACAGTTGCCGATAGCAGTTGTGGCTAGGCGGGAATGAGCGGAAGAGAGCGGGGCCAATGCGCGAGTTCGATGAAGATGATGTTTCGGCATCTCCATACAGTCGGAAGGTAGGCGAACGTCTGCGGGTCATCCGCAGGCAGAAGCGCCTGTCTCTCCAGGAGGTCGAAGCGACCTCCAATGAGGAGTTCAAGGCGTCCGTACTCGGCGCTTACGAGCGCGGCGAGCGGGCCATCTCGGTCCCCCGACTCGAGCGACTGGCCAAGTTCTACAACGTGCCGGTCGATCAGTTACTGCCACGCGAAGACATCACGGCGCCGGTCGAGGGTGACTCCGCCGGTCAGAAACTGGCAGTCGACCTGCTGAAGTTGAGCCAGTTGCGCGGGCAGCCGTTCGAGATGTTGGTTCGATTCCTGAAGATGATCCAGGTCCAGCGGCAGGACTTCAACGGCAAGGTCATCACAGTTCGTGGCGACGACACCCGGGCGATCTCAGCGATGCTCGACGTGCCTGTCGACCAGGTGGGTCAGCGCCTCGATGCTCTCGACCTGCTGTACCGTCCGATGTAGTGACCCTTCAATTCGCTGACCCGTTCGGCGTCTACATCCACATCCCGTTCTGCCGGCATCGCTGCGACTATTGCGCGTTTGCCACCTGGACGGATCGCGACCACATGATCGACGACTACCTCGACGCGCTGCGGCTCGACATCTCGCGGGCGTCGCTTGCGCCGGTCACCAGTGTCTTCGTCGGTGGCGGTACTCCAACGCGGGTGCCCGCCGCTGACCTTGCTGCAGTTCTTGTCGTGGTGCCTATGACGTCAGGCGCGGAAGTCACGGTCGAGTGCAACCCCGACGACGTCACGGTCGAGATGATGCAGACCTACGCGGCCGCAGGCGTCAACCGCGTCAGCATCGGCGTGCAATCGATGGTGCCCTCGGTGCTCGCGTCTCTGGGTCGCACGCACGCGCCCGTCAACGTCGAGCGCGCTGTCGAGGCCGTCCGTGCGGCGGGCCTTCCGACGTTCAACCTCGACATCATCTACGGCGGCGCGGGTGAGAGCCTCGACGACTGGCGGGCGACGCTCGAAGGTGCGCTCGCGTTGCATCCGCCACATGTGTCTGCCTACGCACTGACGATTGAGGCCGGCACACCCCTCGCCGACGACCCATCCCGTCATCCCGACGACGATGATCTCGCCGACAAGTACGAGTTGGCTGACGACCTCCTGTCGGCCGCCGGACTAGTCAACTATGAGGTCAGCAACTGGGCAGTGCCGGGCCACGAATGTCGTCACAACATCCTGTACTGGCAGCAAGGCAACTACCGGGGTTTCGGTTCCGCCGCGCATTCGCATCACGACGGCCACCGGTGGTGGAACGTGCGCACGCCCGAGCGCTACGTCGCCGCGGTTCGCGACGGCGAGACGACCGAGGCAGCGGGGGAGAACCTCGACGACGACACTCGACGCATCGAGGGCCTGCAACTGGCACTGCGGATGAAGGATGGCGTGCCATCTTCCGCCCTCGATCTGGATGGACTCGATGGCCTCGTCGTCACCGATGGAGAGCGTGTGCGACTGACCCGCAACGGCCGCCTGCTGGCCAATGAAGTGTCGCTGCGGTTGCGCTGACTGGTAGTCTCGTGGTCCTACACGGGCGTGTAGCTCAGTTGGTTAGAGTGCTACCATGACACGGTAGAGGTCCCGGGTTCGAGCCCCGTCACGCCCACTGCTGCTGCGGCGTTTGACGACTCCGGCCCCTCTGCGGGGCGCCAACTCACAAACGCTTCGCCGATTCATGCCTGATTTTCATCGGTGTAACCTCCACCTACGACGTACCCGAACACCTTCACGTCGTGGAAGGAAACTGTGCGCGACTTCCGCTTCCCCTCGGATGAGTACGCTGCTCGGCTGGCTCGAGTTCGTGAGCGCCTCGTAGCGGAAGGGCTCGATGCGTGCATCGTGATGGCGCCCGACACCCAGTTCTGGCTGACCGGATTCGACTCGTTCATCAGCGGGCTGCTACCGCAGGCGTTGATCTTCACGCCCGACGAGGCGGAGGAACCGACCCTGGTCGTGTGGGACGCGGACACAGCGCTTGCTCGCGACGGCAGCGTGATCGGAGACATCCGTGAGTATCGCTTCGGTGTCGACGACCCAGTGGCGGCTTTCTCTGCGGTGTTGGCGGAAAAGGTACCTCGGGCGGTTCGGGTTGGCTTCGACGGATCGTCACGTGCCGTGCCACATACGCTCGGAGAGGCCCTCTCCGTGGCTGTGGCTCCGGCCTCCTTCGTCGACTGCTTCGCACTGCTGTGCGATGCGCGGGTCGTGAAGTCGTCTTGCGAACTCGACTGCTTGCGCCGTGCGGGTCAATTTGCCGAAGCCGGGCTGTGCGCCGCACGTGAGCACGCCCAGCCGGGTGTCACCGAACGACTCTTAGCGGCGGAGATCGAATACGCGATGCGGTGCGCCGGATCCGATTACCCGTCGATCCCAACAGAACTCGGCTCGGGACCGCGGGCTGTCTTCGGTCACGGCACGCCGACGCACCGTGTGATGGCGGCAGGTGACCTGGTGCACATCGAAGTCGGCGGGGTCGAGGCTCGCTACAACTGTGTCGGCCTGCAGACGTTTTGCATCAGCGGCGCGCCTCCGCCGGCTGCGGGGGTCCGGTTGTACGAAGTCGCTCTGGCGTGCCTATCTGCGGGACTCGAAGTGATGCGGCCCGATATCGAGGCGCAAGCCGTTGAGGCGCCGGCGCTCGATATCTTGCGCGAAGCCGGGATGGGCGACGGGTTCAAGATGCGCTTCGGCTATGGCGTGGGCGTGGGCTACCCACCGACGTGGCTCGACCCGCTGCAAATCACGAGGAGATCGTCGCAACGACTCGAGCCCGGCTCGACCTTCGTGCTCCACGCCTGCCTCCTGAACGAGCCCGAGCAGACAGGTGTGGTCGTCGGCGGCACATACGCGATGACCGCCGCGGGTTTGGAAATGCTGTGTGGCGCAGGGGCCGTCGAACTGCTGACGGTGTAGCGCCATCCGCGACCGCGGCCGGAGGAGTAACTACATTTCGTGGCGTTGGAGCCGGTCCATGACACGGTAGAGGTCCCGGGTTCGAGCCCCGTCACGCCCACCGAAAGACCTGCTCAGAGCGGCGATCTCAGCGGATTCGTTGACCAGTGGAAGCTCGAAGGCCTGGCCGAAGGCAGCTTCTTCAACTAGCTGGCCCAGACAGCGCTGGTGGGAGGCCCATCAGAGGTACGTCTCGCGAGCGCGACAGAGAGTCAATGACATGAGGTCCGAGCGAGAGATCAGCAAGTTCTGGGCGAATGCCGAGCGAACCGCGCTTGGAATCGTTCAAGACAACGCTCCGAACGATGCCCCCGTAGTGCGGCGTTGGTGTCTCGCTCGAAGAGAGTGGACCGATACCAGCTTGAGACCATTTTCGACAACGGAGACTGGCCGGGCGAGTACGTATGACGTGTGACGAGCACCCACTAGATGATTAGTTCCAAGGGGTCAGTGGTCGTATGCGATCAGTGATCGTGTGGGGCCGGTTCGGTTGCTGGTTTCGTTGTTCCAGCTCGCGGCGGTGAGGGCGAGGAGGCGTTGCAGGATGCGGGCGCAGACACCGGCGGGTTTGCGTCCGCCGTGGCGTTCGAGATCGAGTTGGGCTTTCAATGTCTGGTTGATCGATTCGATGATCTGACGGAATGGTCGCAGGAACCGTTGGCCTGGTCGGGCTGGTTCGGACTTGAGTGACGGTCGGATCAGGGTGATGCCGCGGGTGTTGAGGTCGGCTTCGAAGGTGGCGGATCGGTAGCCCTTGTCGGCCATCAGGATCTGTCCTGATCGTTCGCTGAGGGCGGAGTCGAGCTCGACCATCGCGAGGGCGGTGTCGCGTTCGTCGGTCGTCGCCGAGGTGAGCGCGTAGGCGACCGGGAGCCCTGACGGTGTCGCGATGAGGTGCAGTCGGAGCCCCCAGAAGAACCGGGAGTGCGAGGCGCAGTAGCCGTAGCTGGCGTAGCCGGCCATGTCGGATCGTTTCACCGTTTCACGGGAGCGGCCGCATTCGACTGGTGTCGAGTCGACTAGCCACAGGTCGTCGTGCCATGACGGACAGTCCCGGGCGAGCACGGCGATGATGTGTTGCATCGTGGTCGCGGCGTTGCGGAGTCGTTTGTTGTACGCGGGGCGTTGCGGCAGGTAGGGGAACAGTGCTCGTAGATGGGTGCGGGCGTAGCGGATGAAACGGGCTTCGGAGATGTAGCCGAGCAGGGCTTGGATGACGGCCAAGGTCACGAGTTCAGCATCGGTGAGCTGTGGTGCGATCCCGACCGTGGGGCGTTCTGGTGCCCAGTCGGGGTGGTCGATCAGCAGATCGTCGATCGTGACGTAGAGTCGGG
>JANPBZ010000249.1:0-11833 GCA_031430695.1 Ilumatobacteraceae bacterium | reverse complement strand
CTCGGCGCGGTTGGCGCGTACCGTCATCGACCGGTAACGCCGCCGGTGGGTGTCGGGATCGATTCCGATGAAGACGCGCAGCTCGAACGAACCGGCGCTGCGCTGGCGGATCGATCCCTCCACGAAAGGATCATCGGCAGATCGCGCCCGAAATTGATGGGCAATCCGATGGGCATGATGGGCAACCCGCAGCCCACGGACGGCGACCGCAGCACCTCTGACCAGGGCTTATATGGAGCGGACGACGGGATTCGAACCCGCGACCCTCACCTTGGCAAGGTGATGCTCTACCAGCTGAGCCACGTCCGCGTTAGCGGTCGCCTACGTTATCAGTCGCCCGCAGAAACCGACAACGGCATCTCGACGGGTACGGCGTTGGCACGCACCTCCAACACGATGGCTCCGAGTGCTGCAAGCACCACCAGAGCGCCGGCGATTTGGACGCTGCTGAGCCGCTGTCCGAAGAAGACCCAGGCCCCTACAGCTGAGATCACGGGGCTGCCGAGCATCAGCAACGAGGCGAACGTGATGTCGAGGTGACGCTGCGCCCAGGTCATCAACCCGTGGCCGATGAGGCCGGCGACCAGGACCATCACCACGACCAGCAGCCAGTCGGAGCCGTGGATCGCACCGAGATCGTCGGAGGTCAGCAGCACCCACGGCGACACGACGACCGCGGCAATGCAGAACACACCAGCAATCAGCGCACCGGCATGCACGCCCTGGTTTCTGACCTGCTTGATGCGAACGAAGTACGCCGTCCACAACCCGAGATTGATCAGGGCCAACACGTCGCCGTGCAGCGACGCTCCCGACGATTGCTTGGCCCCGAGTACCACGGTGCTGATACCAGCGAGGGCGATCACCGCCAACAGAACCTGGCGAACACCGCGCCGGTCGCCGAACAACATCGGCCCGATGAACAACATGAGTACCGGTTGGAGCGCGCCGATGAGGGTGGCATTGGCGATCGACGTCTGTTGATACGAGGTGAACCCGACGATCATCGAGACACCGAACAACATGCCGGGTACGAACACGATCTTCAGCAACGGCAGGCTGACTCGACCGCCGGTGAAGTAGGCAGCGCACACCATCACGGGCGTCGCCATCCACAATCGCCAGAACACGATTGTCGGCGCCGACGCGTCGATGCCGCGAACGAGCAAGGGGCCGAAGCCCCACGCGAACACCGCGATCGCGCCGATGGAAATGGCCAGGCGTGCCCGGCCTTCTGCAGGCTTCACGACTTCTTGTCGGAGGGTCGCAAGTCGACCCGAAGTACCAAAATGCCGTCGTCGATCGTTGCCGTGGCATCGCCGATGATCGCAAAATCCATGAAATCCGACTGCGCTTGTTGGATGAAGCGCTGACGTTCCTCACCGGCAACTGGCGGGAGCGGTCGGCTCTTCACGGCTGCGGCACGCTCTCGAAATCGGGCGAGCATTGCCTCGATATCCAGTCCGTCTGCCACGTAATGGCAGGCTAGTCCGCGCCTAGCCCATGAAGGCGGACATGTGACGGATGACTACTTGGGCGGCTCGGGTGGGTCCGAGGTCGGCGCCTCAACCGCTTCGGGTGGCCGCTCGGCCGACATCGACGTCGCATCGGGCTCGGCACCCGCATCGGGCTCGGCGGGCTCGGCAGCATCACCAGGTAGTTCGATCACGGAGCCGGGCTCGCGAAGATCATCGAAATCCTCCGGCACGCTGCGCACCAACGCCTCGAGATCGACCGGCTCGGCGACCAACAGGCTGTTCATTGCTGCGTCGGAACCGGCGACACGCACCTTGTCAAGGCGCCGGCGGCGGTCACCTTCTGGGGCTTTGGCCCATGCCCGCCCGCTCATCACCTCGAGCGGCGCCAGTGCAGGATGCTCCTGGCGACCTCGCCGCCACCACATGATCGTGACGACCAGCAATGCCATGCCGACGAGCGCCAGACCAAGTGCAGACAGGTAGATGATGCGCTCGTTGGTCGGGTCGGAGAAGTCGCCGCCGACGATGCCTTCCAGGGCGCGACGTAGAGACTTCACGTTCACGGCGCCATTCTCGCATGCCGACGACCGTGACACCCCGCCAGGTCTGGCCAGAAACCAGCGCGATGCGCCAAGCTGGTGCCGTGGATGTGGTCTGGATGTTGCTCGCGATCGCCTTCTGTGCGGGATTGTTGTATCTCGGCTACCGGCTCGAACCACACCATGTCTCCAAAGATGGCTCCCGCTTCTTGACCACCGGCCAGTGGCTCACGCCGCAGGGTGGCACAGATGGTCGCCAGCGCGAGGTGTGGGTCACCGTGCTCGCCAGCGGCCAGCTGCAGGTCGATGTGAAGCGTCGCCTGCACCACGACGTGACCCATTGGGCGATCGAAGGCAAGGCGCCCAACCCACCACCTCGCCGCGAGGTCTACGTGCTGCACAGCCCCGATGCGTTGGGCAGCACTCAACGGATGACGATCAAGGTGCCGGCCAAGAGCCGCGCCGTCGGCACCCTCAACGAGGCACTGGCTCGCCGCTAGCTCTTGGCCACGGATTCGACGAATTCTCCGAGTGGAGCGGAGAGCTGGTCGAGGTTGATCAAGAATGCGTCGTGCCCATGCGGTGAATCGATCTCGACGTATTCACATGGTGTATCGCCCGACACCAGCAACTCGCGGATCTGGCGCTGCTGGTAGGACGGATACAAGATGTCACTGGAGATGCCGATCGTCAGCGTCGGCACCCGGATTCGCGCCATGGCCGCTTCCAGGCCGCCGCGACCGCGACCGACGTCGTGAAGATCCATCGCCTTGCCGATGATCAGGTAGCTGTTGGCGTCGAATCGCCGAACGAGTTTCTCGCCGTGATGGTCGAGATAGCGCTCGACCTCGAATCGCTGCCACAGATCCAAGCTGTCGCGCAGCGTTGCACCGTCGGCCAGTTCGCGACCGAACCGGTCGGTGAACACGTTGTCGCTGCGGAAGGTGACTTGGGCAACCATTCGGGCGACGGACAGGCCCTCCCAGGGACCGTCGTGGTCGTCGGCGTCGTAGTAGTCGCCGCCGCGCCAGTTCGGATCCATGCGGATTGCGCGGCGGCCGATCGCTCCCCAGGCGATCTGCTGTGCAGTCGCCTGCGCACACGTCGCGATCGGCACGATCGAACGCACCCGATGCGGAAAGGTGATGGCCCATTCCAGCACCTGCATGCCACCCATCGACCCGCCGATCACCGAATGCCATGCCGGGATCGACAAGTGATCGGTCAACCGCACCTGCGCACGCACCATGTCTCGAACCGTCACGACCGGGAACCGGCTGCCGTACGGCTTGCCGTCGATGGGATGCGGTGACGACGGCCCGGTCGAGCCCTGGCAGCCTCCGAGCACGTTGGCACACACCACGAACCACCGGTCGGTGTCGATCGCCAGACCGGGACCGACCGCACCTTCCCACCATCCCGCGCTGGGATGGCCGTGGCCCATCGGGCCGACGGCATGGCTGTCGCCGGTCCACGCATGGCACAGGAGGATGGCGTTGCCGTGACTGTCGTCGAGCGTGCCCCATGTCTCGTAGGCGACTGTGACCTCATCGAGGGTGACGCCGCCGTCGAGCGCGAACGGGCGTGAGAAATCGAGGAACTGCCGATGACCCACGGGGTCGCCCGCGCACCATGCGCCGCTCGCCGGCAGTGGTTGGCCCGCCATCTCCTCCTCCTTGCGCTCGTCACGGTAGTGGACGCCGCACGAGGGAAGCTGAGTTGCCCTGCAGCGCAGGGCCACATCCCCACCGAGGCGGGATGGCACCGTGGGGCTTCCTCCCCGGTTGCCGGATCGCCGACCGAAGCCGACGCTCACTCGTGATGCGAACCGCCGATACTGTAGCGACGTCGGGGCATTCTCCACATCTCATTTCGATGCGGGGCAGACGCGGCGATTGATTGGCGCCTCAAACTGACTGAGCCGCGGATCAGAACGGCTGACTGATCAGCGAGTAGACGTCGGCATCGTCAGCCGCCATGCTTGGTGGATGAGTACTTGCTACCTCACCCCAAAGGCGCGCCCCACCGCGACCCCAGGCAAGGGGTACGGCAACGTCGCCATCGAGCCGATCGCCGCCGGAGAAGTCGTGGCCGCGTTCGGCGGGCGCTGCGTGACACGCGACGTATTTGATCTGTTGCCGGTCGGTCAACAGGTTCGCAGCCTGCAGATCGACGAGTATCTGTACATGGCAGGCAGTCTCGAACCTGAGCCTGCCGAGTTCATCAACCACTCGTGCGAACCCAACTGCTCGGTCAGCGGCAGTGTGGTGCTCATCGCAAACCGCGCCATCAGCGTCGGCGAAGAACTCGTCTACGACTACGCCACCACCGATGGCAGCGACTACGACGAGTTCGAGTGCGCCTGTGGCACGGCATCGTGTCGCGGCAAGATCACCGGCCACGACTGGATGCTGCCCGAACTGCAGTTGCGCTACCGCGGTTCGTTCAGCCCCTACCTAGCCAAGCGCATCGCCGCCCTGGTACACATCGGCGCCGAGCGCCGGGCGTTCGCCCTCTAGCCACACCTCCGCCGGCCCGAACGTCGCCGCGGGAGAAGAGTCGCAGTACCCTCGGGACATGCGAGTCCTGATCGTCGGCGCGGGTGGCGTGGGATCTGCGCTGACGACGATCTGCGCCCGGCGCGATGTCTTCGAGCACATCGTCGTGGCCGACGTTGACTCAGCCCGTTCAGCGCGCGCCGCAGCTACCGCGCACTCGGACCGGGTCAGCAGTACACGGGTCGATGCCTCGGCGCGACTCGATGTTGTCGAACTCGCCGCAACCGCCGGTGCCGACGTGATCGTGAATGCCTGCGATCCGCGCTTCAATCCGCCGATCTTCGAGGCCGCGTTCGAGGCCGGATGCCACTACCTCGACATGGCAATGCATTTGTCGACGCCACACCAGACCGATCCGTACAACCAGATGGGAGTCAGCCTCGGCGCCGCCCAGTTCGCGGCGAGCGAATCGTGGGCCGAACGCGGCTTGCTCGCCCTGGTCGGAATGGGCGTCGAGCCCGGATTCTCCGATGTCGCGGCCAGGTATGCCGCCGACCATCTGTTCTCGACGATCCATGAGATCGGTGTGCGTGACGGCAGCGATCTGGTGATCGAGGGCTTTGCCTTTGCGCCCACGTTCAGCATCTGGACGACCATCGAGGAATGCCTCAACCCGCCCGTCGTCTACGAACGCGAACGCGGCTGGTTCACGACGGCCCCGTTCTCCGAGCCCGAACAGTTCACCTTTCCCGAAGGCATCGGGCAGTTGAAGTGCGTCAATGTCGAACATGAGGAAGTGTTGCTGATTCCACGCTGGATCGATGCGGATCGGGTGACGTTCAAGTACGGGCTCGGCGACGAGTTCCTCGAGGTGCTGGCCACACTGCACAAGCTCGGCCTCGACTCGACGAAGCCGGTAACCGTTCGTGGAATGGACGTATCGCCGCGTGATCTGGTCGCGGCGGTCTTACCCAACCCGGCCGACCTTGGTCATCGCATGAGCGGCCGCACCTGCGCCGGCACACTGGTCACCGGTTTTGGTGTCGATGGAGCCGCGCGATGCACGTACATCTATCAAATAGTCGACAACGAGTGGACGATGGCCGAGTTCGATCATCAGGCAGTCGTCTGGCAGACCGCGGTGCATCCGGCTGTCGCGTTGGAGATGATGGCGACCGGTGAGTGGAAAGGTGAAGGGGTCAAAGGCCCCGAGGCGTTCTCCGCCGATCCGTTCTTGCCCTTGCTCGCCGAACACGGCGCGCCATGGTGCATCGAGGAACGGCCATCGCCCGCCTGAAGAAAGTCCACGTCGAGCGCCTGCTGGGCGACTACGACACCGACCCGATTGCTGCATTGACACATGCGCTGCGCGTCGTCCTCGAGATGCCTGACGCCTCTTGGGCGATGCTGCTGGCAGCGGCACCGATCGACGCAGGACGTCGGCACGGGCTGCTCTCGAGCGAGGAGTCTGCTCTCGATCAGCTTGCCGCCGAGCTCAACGAGCGTCGCGGCTTCGATGAGCATCCAGAGCACAAGCCGGCGTACCGCCCGGCAGTCGATAGCGGTTCCGCGAGATCCAGCGATACACAACCCCGCTGATCTGGCGTATGCCGGGCAACCGGATGGCGCGACCGATCACGGCCCATCCCTTGCCGGCGCCGACCAACACCTGGGCGACTGCCAACTGGGCGCTGAGCACTGTGCCGTCGGCGCCGACCCACTGCAGTGCTCGCTCGCACTCGGCCGCATCGACGCCGAGCGTGTCGAGCTCGGCGAACTGATACGGCACCGCCGCGTCGAGGCGGCGGATGTGGCGCTGCATCCAGGTGACACACGTCGTACAAAATGCGCAGTCGCCGTCGAACAACAACACGGGTGACGCAGCGCTCACCCGGTCAGGGTACCGATCACCGGTTGGGCCAACGCCAGGCGTCGATCGAAGCCCGGTTCGGTGGGCAGGAATCCGTTGCGGTCGGGCCACAACAGTTGCATGATTCCGAATGGTGCCCCGCGATGCCAGGCCACGCCCGTGGCGAACATCGGGCCCCATTTGTCGAGGTCGATCGGCGCAAAGACACATCGCAACTCGTTGTCGAAGAGACCCATCAGCTCGACACCGAGCGGGATTTCGGTACCGCCGCTCAACATGTCGGCGAGTAAATCGAACAGACCACGTGCAGCCGCCGGCGTCAGCCCGAACAACACGACCTCCGGAAAGTCGAACGCTTGCGGAAACCCGATCGTGTAGATGTAACCGGCGACCGGCGGATCGAGCTCCGGCTGCGCGGCAACCGGCTCGATCGCCCAACCGTGCTCCTCGATCATCCATTCGATTTTCTCGGCGTGAGGAATGTGGAAGTCGGGAAGGTCTGTCACAACAGCGACTCGCTGTCGAGATCGATTGCGTGCTGCGCGTGGCGCGTGGCCATGGCGGCGAACATCGCCTCGCTGCGATCGTTGCTGCCGACGATCTGCGAGGCAATCACGCTCATCACGACCCCGGCATACGCGTCGCGCCGATATTGCAGCCACAGCTGATCGGCATCGACCGCAATCCCGTAGCCGGCAAGTGCGTGTCCATACTCGTCGACCAGTGCTCGCTCGATCTCGCGCCGCTCGATCGGCAGCACACCGGCACCGAGGAAGTAACTGACATCGGTGATCCCGAGTCCATGCCCTGGTGTCTGCCAGTCAACTGCAGCGATCGCCGCCCCACCCGCCGGGCCGGCGAACATCAGGTTGTCAAGGCGATAGTCGCCGTGCGTCACCGTGGTCGGCGGATCCCGGTCATCGACCCAGCGAGCGATCCGTTGACCGAATCGCTCGATCAACTCGGCCGAATCGGTCGACAAGTAGCTGCCGTACGTCTTCATGAATCCGGGCAGGAACATGCCCCACAACATCGCCAACTGCTGCGAATCGGTCTCCGTCCGGCGACTCAGCCATTCGATGTCGTCGAGTGTGCGGTCGCCCCATCGCGGCCCGTGCAGTTTGGCCAACTCCAACACAGCCGTCCGCGCCTGGATCGCGTCGCAGCCAGTGATCTGGTTGCCCTGTGTTGCCGGCGCTAGGTCCTCCATCAGCAGGACGAAATCGCCGGTATCAGCATGCCATTCGGCGTGATGGCAGTGGGCGACGCGGATGTCGACGGTGGGTGCGATCTCGAGGTAGAAGCCCACCTCGCGTTCGTAGTTGCGCAGCGCGATACCTGTCGCCCGGCTCGTGGGATCCGGTGACGGTAGCTTGGCGATCAGCGAGGTAGGCACGGATCCGTCGCTGTCCAACTCCAGCCGGATGTTCATACCGACCAACCCGTCGCCGATCCGGCTCGTGCCACGAACCGTCACATCGGAGTGCAGCACCGAGCTCAACCACGAACCGGTGAGCCCATCTGGTGTCATCAACTGCGAAGGTAGCCTGCGACGCTGATGGCCACCGATCCCGCCGACTCGCCCAGCAGGCAGGGATCGTCGTATCGCTTCCTGCTCGCACCGAAATGGATCGGCTTCCATCTGCTCGTAACCATCGTGGTCATCGTCATGATCAACCTCGCCTTCTGGCAGCTTCGGCGCCTCGACGAGCGGCAGCAGTTCAACGCTCGAGTCGATGCCAACTCCAGCCAACCGGACGTTGCGTTCGACGAGGTGCGGGCCAACCTTGCCGATCCGTCGACGATCGAATGGCGACAGGTACGGGTCACCGGGACCTATGTGCCTGATCATCAATTCCTCGTTGTCAACCGCTCGCAGAACGGAGTCACCGGACGAAATGTCGTGGACGCCCTTCAACTCGACGACGGCTCGCTGCTACTGGTCAATCGCGGATTCGTTCCGAGCACCGACGATGCTCCGCCGGCGCCGCAGGGATCGATCGAGGTGACCGGACGTCTGCGAGTGAGCGAACAGCGCACGACGGGGCAACCAGCCGACGAAGCTGTCGAGGCACTGACCGAGATTCGACGGATCGACATCGACGTGCTGGCGCAACAGTTCGATGCGACGGTGCAGCCCGTGTACCTCGAGGCAGGCACGCCCGACGCCCGCTCGTTGCAGCCGATCGTTGATCCGGTTCTCGACGAGGGCCCACACCTGTCGTACGCAATCCAATGGTTCGTCTTCAGCATCTGCGTGATCGTCGGCTGGGTGCTGGCCGTACGCCGATCGATCGCGCTTCGATCCGGCAGGCGTGTGAGGAAGCGGAAGTCGGCCTACATACCCATCGCCGACGACAGTCCGCAGAGCTGAGCATCCGCCCGTGGCTGGGATCTGGGCGCCACGCTCGTTCACCGATCTGCGGGTTTGTGGTTGCTTGGCGCCCAGATCCTCAGGACGCGCCGGGCCTCGTATCGTCACTGACGATTCGTCAGCCCGCAGCCTCCAGGACGGCCATTCGTCTGAATTGCTCGACGACATTGGGCGAGCTGTACGCAGGGTCGAGGTGGCGGTACACCGTGTCGACGTTGACGGCGATCCGGCCGAACTCGCCCAGCGATCCGAAGTCGGGACGGGCCTTGATCTCGGCTGCGATCTCGCGTGTGGCCTCCCATGCATCGACCCCCGATGCCTGCAGCCGGCCGGCGGCTTCGTCGACGAACGACAAGTAGTCGCGAACGGTCGCAATGCCACCCTTGCCGGTGATCGGACCGTGGCCCGGCACGACAACATCGACATCCATGCCCAGCATCAGATCGCACGCCGCGATCCAATTGCTCAACGGGCCGGCCCACACGATCGGGGTGCCGCCGATGAACAGGATGTCGCCGGTGTAGATCGTCCTGGCGTCAGGCACATAGGCCAGTGTGTCGCCGTTGGTGTGCGCCGGGCCGACTTCGATCAACTCCACGACTCGTCCACCGACGTCGAGGTCGATGCGGCCGTCGAAGGTGCGGTCTGGCAGACGTAGCTCGATACCTTCGAAATCGAAAGCTCCGAAGAAACTGCGGAACATGTCGCCTACTTCGCCGGGCGCACTGTTGAGACCGGCGAGCAACGACGGCGGTACTTCGGCCATCTCGTGTGCGGTTGCAGAGGTGGCGATGATCTCGGCGTCGTCGACAAGAATGTTCCCGAAGCAGTGATCACCGTTGGCATGAGTGTTGACCACTTGGGCGATCGGCGCGGCGAGGGTGATCGAGGCCATCGAGTCGAGCATCCGCTGGGTGAGTCGCAGATCGAAGAGGGTGTCGACCAGCAGCGACACGCCGTCGCCCACGATCAGTCCCGCATTGCTCCATCCCCAACTGCCGTCGGCTTGCAGGTACGCGTGACACCCGTCGGCGATCTCCCGCAAGCCCTTCTCGTAGTTCTCTGACATGGGTCAGTACTAGCACGCTCTGGACGCGGCTTACAGTGAACCATGCGCCAACTGAACGGTATCGATGCGAGCTTCTTGAACATGGAGACGGGGAGCGCCTTTGGCCATGTCGCTTCCCTCAATGTGTACGACCCCACTGGCGCGCCCGGCGGCGCGGGCCTGGAGGCGACCAAGCAGACCATCCTCGAACGCATCGACATGCTCGCCCCGTTTCGGCGACGGCTGATCGAGGTGCCCCTCGGCCTCGATCTGCCATATTGGCTGGAGGATCCCAACTTCGACATCGACTTCCACGTGCGACATCACGCCGTGCCTCCGCCCGGGACCCCGCAGCAGCTCGGCGAGGCGATCAGCAGGATCGTCGCTCGACCGCTCGACAGGAGTCGGCCGTTGTGGGAGCTGTACGTGATCGAGGGTCTCGACAACGGCCAGCGGATTGCTCAGTTGATGAAGATTCACCACGCCGCAATCGACGGCGCCTCCGGGGCCCTCATGCTCGCTGCCATCCTCGATCTCGACCCCAACTTCCGCCCGACGGCAGGGCCTGCACCGTGGGAACCCGAGGAGATACCCAGCGACGAGGAGATGCTGCGGATCACGCTCGGCGAGTACTTGCGGCGGCCGGAGAAGATGATTCGCCTCGGCGTGAGAACGGTGCGCGACCTGGCCAAGGCGACACGTTCGGGCGGTCTGCGATCGATCGCCGATCTGGTTGCCCAACCGATGCCGGGTCCGATCGGCACCTTGATGCGTCAGCGGCTGCGATCGCAGTACGGAGACGACACGGACCGACCGCCGGCGCTTCCGCCGACGCACGCACCGCGCACTCCGTGGAACATGGCGATCACTCCACATCGCCGCTTCGCCTACACAACGATTCCGCTGGAGGACGCCAAGACGGTTCGTCGAGCGTTCGGTTGCACATTCAACGACGTCGTGATGGCCGTCTGCTCCAGTGCGCTGCGCAGCTACTTGCAGCACCACGACTGCCTGCCGAAAGAAAGCCTGATCGCCATGGTGCCGGTCAGCGTGCGCAGCGGCAACGAGACCGACACCTACCAGAACCGGGTGTCGGCGCTGCTGGCCGAGTTGGCGACGAACGAGAAAGACCCGATCAAGCGTCTGAGGCGTATTCAGCAGAGCATGAACATCGCCAAGGGCAACCTTTCCGCGATCCCTGCCGAAACCCTGATGGACTACACACAGTTCGCTCCCCCGGCGATCGGCGCCAGGGCGATGCGGATGGCCAGTCGGCTGCGGATCGCCGATCGGATGAACCCACCGTTCAATCTGGTGATCTCGAATGTCCCGGGACCGAGCGAGCCGCTGTACATGGCCGGCGCGCAGTTGAAGCACTTCTACCCGGTCTCTGCACTCACCGACGGCCAAGGGTTGAACATGACCGTGCAGAGCTACAACGGCAATCTCGACTTCGGGTTCATCGCCTGTCGCGAGTTGGTGCCCGACCTGTGGCTCCTCACCGACCTGCTGCAGGATGCGATGAAGGAACTGCTGAAGGCAGCGAGCAAGGCCAGCGCCAAGCCCGCCACGAAAGCGGCGAAACCCGCGACGAAGGGCGCGGCGCGGAAGGCCAGCTGACTCCGTATCTTGTGTGGATGAACCGGAAGCGGCTCCTCATCACACTGATCCCAATCGCCATGCTGGCAGCTTGTGGTCCCGACAACGACGATTCGAACGCAGCGACGGGCAACACAAGCTCCGCGTCGGCTCCGATTTCGCCGGACGGTTCGGCGTTGACGACCGTCGAAGGGAGCTCCGGCGGCAATGAGACGACGAACTCGACGGGGGCGACGAGTTCGGCGGACGATTCGAACAACTCAGGCAGCTCCGGCAATGCAGGCGGTTCCGGCAATGCAGGCGGTTCCGGCAATGCAGGCGGTTCCGGCAATGCAGGCGGTTCCGGCAATGCAGGCGGTTCCGGCAATGCAGGCGGTTCCAGCAATGCAGGCGGTTCCGGCAATGCAGGCGGTTCCGGCGACGCAAC
>JANPBZ010000248.1:0-2753 GCA_031430695.1 Ilumatobacteraceae bacterium | reverse complement strand
CCAACCTGGTTGGTGACGTCGCCATCGAATCGCGCGTACCCGACCGGCACGATTGCCATCGTGTAGGCACACAACGTTTCTTTGAAGTTCGATGCCGCCTGCTTGAGCTGGACCTCGACGGTCTGGTCGTCGATCTTCTTCAACCCCGTCTTTTCGAGGATCGGGCGCAGGCCACCGCCGCCGAAAACCGCCAGGTCGGGGTCGAGCGCTCGTTCGAACGAGTAGATCACGTCGTCAGCGGTGACCGGATCACCGGTGGAGAACTTGACGCCATCTTTGAGTGTGATGGTGTAGTTGTCCGGGGCGTTGGCAGTGACGTCCTTTGCGATGCCGTTGACATACTCCGGCACGTACTCGGGACTGAAGCTCATCAGCGACTCCCAGCCCGTGGCCTGACGGACGATGTCGGCTTTCGAGACGATGTGTTGGCCGTCGAGCAGATCATTTGCGCCGCCGACAACACCGACACGCAAGATGCCACCCGATGCTGCCGGCGCGGGCTCGGTAGCCGGTGCAGCGGCATCGGTGGCCGGTGCAGCGGCATCGGTAGCCGTCGGCGCCGCATCAGTAGCCGCAGGTGCATCGGAACCGGCCGGCGCCGTGCTGGTGTCGTCGTCGTCGCCGCACGCTGCAAGCGCGGCCGCGATTGCCACCGCACCGCCACTACCGAGGATCAACTGCCGCCGGTTCATTCGACCGGGTATCAAACCTTCTACAGGATCAATCGCCATTCCACTTCCCCCTTGTATTCGAGTGCGTCCCCTAACCGCGACGCCAAGTTGCGAGGACTATAACGCGCCCACTGCCTCCACGATTCATCGTCAATACGAACAGTTGGTGCGAAGTGTTTCGGTGTGGCCGTCGACGCCAAGTACCTGGCCGGAGATGAACCTGGCGGCCGCTGACGACAGGAAAGCAACGGCTTCAGCGATGTCGGCTGCGTCGACAAAGGACCCCATCGACACCTGGCTCTCGTAGGCCGATCTCACCGCCGATGGAGCAGCTCCGAGGGCTGCAGCCTCTCGATCGATCACGCCGTCCATACGAGATCCACCGACCGAGCCCGGGCAGATGGCATTGACGCGGATGCCATCCGAACCCAGTTCCATCGCCCAGGTCTTCGTCAGACCGACGACTGCCCACTTGGCAGCGGCATAGGGCGAACGCAGCGGATACCCGAAGATCCCCGCAGTCGATGAGATGTTGACAATCGAACCGGGCCGGTGGCGTAACAGCGGCACCGCCTTGCGAGTGCATCGAAACATCGAGCCGAGATTGACCTGCACACAGTGATCGAAGGCGGCCGGATCCATCTCGTCGACCGCAGATGTCGGTCCGGCGATCCCGACGTTGTTGACCAACACATCAAGGCCCCCAAGGCGAGCGGACACCTCCGCGAACACTTCGTCGACAGCGGCCGTGTCGGCGACATCGGCCACGACATCGGGCAACGTCGCCGGATCCACATCGACGACCAGAACACTGGCCCCACCGAGCTTCAACCGGGCGGCAATGGCAGCACCTATCCCCGATCCACCGCCGGTCACCAGCGCCCGTAGACCTTCGAGTTGTTCCATGGTTCCCCCCAATCCTCTGGCCCTGTGGATTCGGCTAGAGTTAGCTGACCGTTCGTTCAGACAATCGGCCCCAAAACATCCGGCCAGAGCAAAGGTAGACCGCCATGAACTGGGAAGTATTCATCACCTGTGCAGTCACCGGGTCCGGCGACACCGTCGGCAGGAGCCCGCACGTGCCTGTCACGCCCGAGCAGATCGCGACCGCGGCCATCGACGCCGCCAAGACCGGTGCTGCGGTGGTGCACATTCACGTGCGCGATCCCCAGACCGGCAAGGGGGCCAGGGCGACGGAGCTCTACGCCGAGGCCGTGGAACGGATCCGTGCATCCGGCGTTGATGTCGTGCTGAACCTCACCGCCGGCATGGGTGGCGATCTGGTGTTGGGCGGCGACGAGCAGGTGTTGCCGATCAATCCCGACGGTACCGACATGGCCGGGGCGACCGAACGACTCGACCACGTGCGCACCTTGCTGCCGGAGATTTGCACGCTTGATTGCGGCACGATGAACTTCGCCTCCGGCGGCGACTACATCATGGTCAATACTCCCAGTGTGCTGCGCACGATGGCTCGCCAGGTGCAAGAGCTGGGCGTGCGCCCTGAGCTCGAGGTGTTCGACACCGGACACCTGGTGCAGGTCAAGGAGTTGATCCGCGATGGATTGCTCGACGACCCGGTGATGATCCAGCTGTGCATGGGCATTGCCTATGGAGCCCCGGACGATCCCAATACGTTCATGGCCCTGGTCAACAATCTGCCCAACGATTGCGTGTTCTCCGCGTTCTCGATCGGCCGCATGCAGATTCCGTTCGTGGCCATGGCCGCGCTCGCCGGTGGCAACGTGCGCGTCGGGCTCGAAGACAACCTCTACCTCGGGCCTGGCCACAAGGCCACCAATGCCGAACTCGTCGCCCGTGCAAAGCAACTGCTCGAAAGCATGAACGTGCGGATTCTCGGCCCTCAGGAAGTGCGTGACAAGCTGAAGCTCGTCAAGCACAGCTGACACCACAACGCCTGAAGAGCTAGGGGTACGGCAATGGGTCAACCAGTAGTACAACACGGGCTCGAGGGTGTCATCGCTTTCGAGACCCAGATCGCCGAGCCCGACCGCGAAGGTGGCGCGCTGCGCTATCGCGGCGTCGACATCGAAGAACTCGTCGGCTTCTACGACTACGGCC
>JANPBZ010000247.1:0-21833 GCA_031430695.1 Ilumatobacteraceae bacterium | reverse complement strand
GGCGTCGGCTTGATCGTCATGATCTTCGCTCCGTACATCGACAAGAACCCGTCCAACAAGCCAGAGGATCGCAAGTTCGCCATCTCGCTCATGACCGTGCACATCATGTTCTGGTCAGTGCTGGTCATCATCGGCTCGTTCTTCCGAGGTCCTGGCTTCAACTTCACCTTGCCGTGGCGCGACGGCTTGTTCTTCGATCTGTGAGGTACGCACCATGAGTCCCGCGGCCATCATCTCCATCGCCGTTGCCGTCATCGTTGTCCTGGCCGCCGTCGTACTCGTCACGGCGGCTCGCCGCGCCGACGTTCGCGGTGCTGGCGCGCTGAGTCGTGAAACACGCCGCCGCGACAAGGACGCCGAGATCGATCTACCGGTCGGCCAGACAGGTCGCGCGGTCGAGCGTGCAGTGAGCCAGGCTCGTAGTGCGGGCTTGGTCGCTGCGGTGCCGTCCGCTCCGGTGGTGTGGGTGCCGCCGGATCGCGATGCAATCGGTGTCAGTCGCCGTCAGTTCCTCAACCGGGCCAACGTGTCGCTGATGGGTGCCGGACTCACGACGTTCGCCGCCGCGGGTTTCGTCGGCTTCCTGTGGCCGATCGCCGCGGGTGGATTCGGCGGCAAGATCAATGTCGGCAAGATCGACGATGTCGTTTCCAGCATCCGCTCCAGCGGTGGTTTCTTCTACAACGCCACGGCGCGGTCGTGGGTCACGCAGTACCCGATCGATGCCGTTCCAAAGGCCAAGGGTGTGCCGACCTACCGGCCCGTGTTGGGAGGCATGGAGAACGGCCTCGTTGCCCTCTATCAGAAGTGTCCGCACCTCGGTTGCCGTGTGCCGCAATGTGTCAGCAGCCAGTGGTTCGAATGTCCGTGTCACGGTTCGCAGTACAACCGGGTCGGTGAGAAGAAAGGTGGCCCGGCGCCGCGCGGTATGGATCGATTCGTCCTGGCCGTCTCGGATGCCGGCGATGTCGTCATCGACACCGGCACGGTGTACCCCGGACCCCCGATCGGCACCAACACCACTGGCCAAGAAGCCGAAGGTCCGCACTGCATCGGCGGCTTGAGTGGGCACGGATGATTGCTTTGGCGACCACGGCAATCGGCTGGATCATCCTCGTCGTCAGCCTGCTGGGCTGGGTGGCGTACTACTTTGCCAACCGCAACGCGGCCAAGCCCGAACTGGGGTCCGAGGTCGAGTTGGCCCCCAATCGCCGCCCGTACTACGACGACGAGACCCTGGAAGGCTCGCGCCTCGAGCGCGTGCAGGTCATCGGCGCGCTGTTGCTGCTGACGATGGTGATCGGTCTGCCGCTGTACTGGGTGCTCGAGCCTGGCCGCCAGGCCGGTGCGGTCAGCGCCAAGGAGGACATCTTTGTCGGGTGGGGTGCCGAACTATTTGAGACCACCGCCAACGGAGGTTTCAACTGCGCCGGCTGCCACGGTGGCATGAAGGCCGGTGGCGGACAAGCGCCGACTGCAGTCACCGACCCGAAGACGGGTGAGGTACGTGCGGTCAACTGGTATGCGCCGGCATTGAACACGGTGCTGTATCGCTTCACCGGCGCCGAGGTGAAGTTCATCCTCGACTACGGCCGCACGTTCTCTCCGATGTCGGCGTGGGGCACCATCGGTGGCGGGCCGATGAACACCCAGCAGATCGAGACGATCATCGCGTACATACGCAGCATTCAGCTCGAGCCTGCCAGCTGTTTGACAGACCCGGCCTTCTTGCCGGTGTCTGGCCTCACCGACCTGCGAACGTTGAGGATCTGCGACGAGGGCACCCTTCCCGACGACGAGAAGGTCAAGATCGACAAGGCCGCAACGCTGGCTGCGCAGAAGTTGGTCGACGCCGGGAAGTACGCCACGGTCGATGCGGCGATGGGCGAGGCCCTGTTCAACCTCGACATCAACAGCGGCGCCTACAGCTGCGCTCGCTGCCATACCGAAGGATGGAGCTATGGCAGCCCCGGTGTCTCGGGCCAGGGTGCCTTCGGCTGGAACCTCACGAGCGGCGCGACTGCAGCGCACTTCCCGAGTGAACAAGACATGATCAACTTCATCAAGAACGGTTCAGAGGTCGGCCAGCGCTACGGCAAGCAGGCGCAAGGCAGCGGACGCATGCCCGGCTTCGGCAGTCTGCTCACCGACGAGCAGATCAAAGCCATCGTCGAATACGTACGGAGCCTGTGATGAGTGCACTTCTGGCCATTGGTTGGCAGCCCGAGTTGCGCGGCATCCTGATCACGATCATCGCCGTCGTGACGTTCTGCGGCAGCTGTTACTTCGTCCTCAGCACCAACCTCGGCGCCCGGCTCGGCTTCCTCGTCGCCTTTGCCGCACTCGCCGGATGGATGTTCCTGATGGGCGCCACGTGGTGGTCGTACGGCAAGGGCTTGCTCGGGCCTGATGCGTCGTGGGCCCCGATCAGCGGGCGCACTGTCTTGCAGACCACCGACGCGGTCAACGATTCCGGTGCATTGGACGCGCCGGTGGTCGTCGACGCCGGTGCCGATCCGACCACGACGGCAACCGCGATCGATGAGCAGTTCGTGGCGGATGGATGGAAGAAGCTCGAGTCCTCGGTGCCATCGTTCCAACAGGCGGGTGCCGCCGCCGGTGTGCTGCTCGAGGAGTCCAAGGCGATGGCCGCTGGCGAGTTCCAGGTGGTCAACGTTTTCGACAAGGGTGGTCAGCGCTCACCACAACTGCTCGACGGCAAACTCGACTTCTTGGCGTTCCTTCACAAGCCTCACTACGCGGTCGTCGAGGTTGCCCCGCTGATAGCGCAGCGAGCCGAACCGGGTCGAGCACCGGCGAAGCCCGAGATCGACAACACTCGTTCGCACCAGTACGTGTACATGATTCGTGATCTCGGGGCCAAGAGAAAGCCGGCCGGCTTCATCACCATCGGTTCGCTCGCCGTGTTCCTCGTGCTGTGCTACCTGCTGCACACGCGCGATCGGCGCGTGCTCACCAATCGATCGGCTCGGGCGTTGCCGGCTCAAACCGGTCCACCCCCAGCAACACCGACGCAGGCGACTTGATGGGTCAGTACCTGCCGATCGTGTGCCTGTTGGTACTCGCAACGCTGTTCGGCGCGCTCAGCTTCTTCGCATCGCGCCTGTTGGCGCCGCGGCGCCCATCATCGGCCAAAGAGGCACCGTACGAGTGCGGAATTGTGCCGAGCCGCGAGCCACCCGAGCGCTTCCCCGTCACCTTCTACGTCGTGGCCATGTTGTTCGTGATGTTCGACATCGAGCTGATCTTCATCTACCCGTACGCCGTTGACCGCGAGTTCCTCGGCTCGTACGGGTTCTGGGAGATGCTGGCCTTCAGCATCGTGTTCTTCCTCGCCTTCGTCTATGTCGTCGCCCGCGGCGCACTGGATTGGGGGCCCGTTCAGAAGCACCACCGTCTGGACGGAGCGGTATCGGCCGACCGCACGCTCGGCACCACGATCCGCCGAGTCGGCACTGAGGGACGCCTCGAGGAAACGACTGCCGCATGAGCCTGATCCGCAACATCCAAGACGATGGCCTCGGCGGAATCCAACACAATGCGATCACCGCAAGGATCGAGGATCTCGTCAAGTGGTCGCGCAGCCGCAGCAGTTGGCCGGCATCGTTCGGTTTGGCGTGTTGCGCGATCGAGATGATGGCCACCGGTGCCGCGCACTACGACCTCAGCCGCTTCGGCATGGAGGTGTTCAGAGCCTCGCCGCGCCAAGCCGACATCATGATCGTCGCCGGTCGCGTCAGCCAGAAGATGGCACCCGTGCTGCGCCAGGTCTACGACCAGATGATGGAACCGAAGTGGGTCATCTCGATGGGAGTATGCGCCTCCAGCGGTGGCATGTTCAACAACTACGCCATCGTCCAAGGTGTCGATCAGGTCGTGCCGGTCGATGTCTATGCGCCCGGTTGCCCGCCGACACCCGAGACCCTGATCCATGCGATCGAAACACTGCACCAGCTGATCGAGGACGGCCAGCTGATGAAGCGACGTGCAGACACCGGCGCAGGTGCCAACGTCCACGTCCAAGAGATCCCCTCCGGGGCAGAGTCGATCCCTGTCCTGCTCGGAACGCGGTGATACATGAGCGACACACCCGCTGCACTGCCCGACGAGGCCGCCCCAACTCCTGAGCCGCCGTCGATGCACGGTTGCCCGATGAGCGACAGCTGTGGCCAGACGGTGCTGCATCCCAGCCGCCAGCAGTACGTCGATGCAATCCGTGCCCTGCTCGACAACGGCTACGAGATGTGCGTCGATCTCACAGCGACCGACTATCTGCTGATGCCCCGGCGAGCGCTGCCCGATGGAGTCGCCGCTGAACGATTCGAGGTCGTGGTCAACCTGCTCTCGTTGACGGCCCGTCAACGTATTCGCCTGCGGGTCCAAGTGCCTGCCGACGACCCGTCCATCGACTCGCTGTTCGACCTGCACCCCGGCACCGAAGCGATGGAGCGTGAGGTGTTCGACATGTTCGGCATCACGTTTACCAATCACCCCGATCTCACCCGCATCCTGATGCCGGAGGATTGGGAAGGTCATCCGCTTCGCAAGGACTACGACACCGGTGCCATTCCGGTGCAGTTCTCGACCGACTTCGCGGCCCGATCATGAGCATCGTCGACACCATCCGCGCCGGCAACGAGGCCGAGCAAGGGTTGAAGCCGCGCAGCGAACTGACAGCGCGCGAGCTGCTGCGCGAAGTCGGCTCGGTCCTGCGCATGAGCGAAGCCGAGGCCGCCACGCTCGGCGACGTTCCCGTCGATCCCACCGAGGATCAGACCATGATCATCAACATGGGGCCACAGCACCCGAGCACCCACGGCGTGCTGCGGCTGATGCTCGAACTCCGCGGCGAGGAGGTGCTGCGCTGCAAGCCGATCATCGGATACCTGCACACGGGCATGGAGAAGACCGGCGAGAACCTCACCTACATGCAGGGTGGCACCAATGTCACGCGCATGGACTACGTCAGCCCGCTCAACAACGAGCTGGTGTTCTCGATGGCCACCGAGAAGTTGCTCGGCATCGATGGCGACATCCCCGAACGCGCCACGTGGATGCGCATGCTGCTCAGCGAGCTGAACCGCATGAGCAGTCATCTGCTGTTCCTGGCGACCAACGGCATGGACATCGGCGCGGTGTCGATGATGATCTACGGATGGCGTGAACGAGAAGAGGTGCTGCGCTTCTTCCAGAAGGTCACCGGCCTGCGGATGAACCACAACTTCATCCGCCCGGGCGGCGTTGCCGCAGACCTGCCCGTCGGCTGGCGTGACGATGTTCTCCGACTGCTCGATCTCATCCGGCCGCGACTCGAGGAGTACGACATCTTGATGACCGGTCAGCCGATCTGGCGCGAGCGGCTGCAGGGCGTCGGCGTGATCACTGCTCAAGAAGCCATCGCCCTCGGTGCCACCGGCCCAATCCTGCGCAGCACCGGAACCGCGTGGGACCTGCGCCGCGACATGCCGTATTTGCATTACCCCGACCTCGAGTTCGATGTGATCGTCGGCTCATACGGTGACTGCTTCGACCGCTACGCGATCCGTCTCAACGAGGTGCGCGAAAGCATGAAGATCGTCCGTCAGATCCTCGACCGAATGCCCGGCGGCGACTACCGGATCCAGGACAAGAAGGTCACGCCGCCGCCGCGAGCGCGCATCGACGAGTCGATGGAAGCGTTGATCCACCATTTCAAGATCTTCACCGAAGGCTTCAAGGTGCCCGAGGGTGAGGTGTACGTGGCCATCGAAAGCCCTCGTGGGGAGATCGGTTGCTACATCGCCAGTGATGGCTCAGCCACGCCGTATCGCATGCACGTTCGCGCTCCGAGCTTCGTAAACATCCAGTGCATGCCACATATGTTGCGCGGCGGGCTGATCGCCGATGCCGTCGCCGTGATCTCGTCAGTCGACCCCGTTCTCGGCGAGGTGGATCGCTGATGGCGCGATTGAACGAGGCGAATGTCGTGTACGCCAAGGAGATCATCGGGCGATACCCGAAGGCTCGCTCGGCCACGATCCCGCTGCTGCACCTTGCCCAACAGCAAGACGGCTACGTCACCAACGAGGCCATGAAGCACATCGGCGAACTCGTCGGCGCTACGTCGGCAGAGATCTTGGGCACGGCGACGTTCTATGAGATGTTCAAGTTCGAGCCGGTCGGCAAGTACCTGGTCAACATCTGCGGCACCATGTCGTGTGCGCTGCTGGGCGCCGACGAGTTGATGCACCACGCCGAGCACAGACTGGGCATCAAAGCCGGCAGCACCACGCCCGACGGATTGTTCACGCTCGAACATGCCGAGTGCCAGGCGGCATGCACCGAGGCGCCGTGCCTGCAGGTCAACTATCGACACCGCTATCGCGTCACTCCGGCCGAACTCGACACACTGCTCGACGACCTTCAGCATGGTCGTCTCGACGGCGAGGTGCCGCCACATGGCACGGTCGCCCGCGTCCGCCAGCACATTCCATCGGATCGCGGCGTCGGCGCAGTTCCGCCGGACGATGTCAACAGCGCACCCGAATGGATGCCAGCACCGGTCGAGGCGCAGAAGTGAACGGCACCACGTACCCGCATGCGGCCGGATTCGTGGCCGGCGACCGCCCTCGTATCGTCACGTCGAGGTTCGAGTACGACGATGCCTACACGCTGCAGCGATATCTGGCCACCGATGGGTACAAGGGTTTGCAGGCCGCGCTGGCCAAGTCACCGTTCGATGTGCACGCCGATGTGAAGAGCGCCACGGTGCTCGGTCGCGGCGGCGCCGGCTTCCCAGCGGGCGTCAAGTGGGGCCTGACTCCGCAAGCCGTCTGGCCGCGCTACCTCGTCGTCAACGGCGACGAGAGCGAGCCGGGCACCTACAAGGACCGCCTGTTGATGGAACTCGATCCGCATCAGCTCATCGAAGGCTGTTTGATCGCCTGCTATGCCGCGGGCCTGTCGCAGTGCTTCTTCTACATCCGAGGTGAGATGGCGGTCGCGCAGGAGCGCATGGCTGCAGCGCTCAACGAGGCCTATGCCGCCGGGTACATCGGCAAGAACATCCTCGGAACCAACTTCAGCGTCGACATCGTGCTGCACTGGGGGGCCGGCGCCTACGTCGTCGGCGAGGAGACGGCGCTGATCGAGAGCCTCGAAGGTAACCGCGGCATGCCACGCCTCAAGCCTCCGTTCTTTCCGGCAGCGGTCGGCTTGTACGGTCAGCCGACGATCGTCAACAACGTCGAGACGCTTGCCAACTTGCCGTGGCTCATGCAGCACGGCGTCGACGCATATACGGCCATCGGCACCCCCACATCGCCCGGCACGCGCATGGTTGCAGTGTCGGGGCACGTCAAGCGCCCCGGCGTGTACGAGATCATCAACGGCACCACGACGTTTCGCGACCTGTTGTACGGCGACGAGTTCTGTGGCGGCATACGAGACGACAATCAGCTCAAGGCCTTCGTGCCCGGTGGCGGATCGGCTCCATGGTTCCTGCCGGATCAGCTCGACTTGCCGTTCGAAGCCAAGCTGGTCGGCGCCGCCGGCTCGATGCTCGGCTCAGGGGCGGTCATCGTGATGGACGACACGACCGACATTGTTGCCGCGGCCTACACGCTCGTGCGCTTCTATGCCCACGAGTCGTGCGGCAAATGCGTGCCGTGTCGCGAGGGAGGCACGTGGCTGGAACGGATCATGAAGCGTCTCGTCGATGGTCATGGCACAATGCAGGATCTCGATCAGCTCCTGGAGATCGGCCAGACGATCTGCCCCGGCGACTTCCCGCATCCTTCCAGCGAGCGGCTCGGTCTCGAGGCCAAGCCGTTTCCGTTCAAGATGACGACGATCTGTTTCGTCGGCCCATCGGCGTACACGGCGGTGGATTCGGCTCTCACTCTGTTCCGCGACGAGTTCGTGGCCAAGATCGTGCAACGCAACCTGATCCCGGTGTCGGTCGGAGCCAGTCATGACTAGTACTGATTCGGTCGTCGAGCCCGAAGCACCACCGCCTGATCCGCAACCAAAGATCGACGAGGTTCGACTCACCATCAATGGTCGCGAGGTCGCCGCCCAGAAGGGCGACCTTGTGATCGCTGCCGCGCAACGCGTCGGCGACTACATCCCACGCTTCTGCTACCACGAACGCATGAGCTCGGTCGGCATGTGCCGAATGTGCCTGGTCGATGTCGATAGCGGGCGCGGGCCTGGATTGCAGCCGTCGTGCATGATCACCGTCGCCCCGGGCATGGTGGTCAACACGCGGAGCCCGGCAGCGCTGGCAGCCCAGGAGGGCATCATCGAACTGCTGCTCGCCCAGCATCCGCTCGACTGCCCAGTGTGCGACAAGGGCGGCGAGTGCCCGCTGCAGGACCAGTCGTTCAGCCACGGTCCCGGCGAGAGCCGCTACGTCGAAGAGAAGCGCCACTTCGAAAAGCCGATCCCGATCAGCGATCTCGTGTTGCTCGACCGCGAGCGCTGCATCCTGTGTGATCGCTGCACCCGCTTCGCCGACGAGGTTGCCGGTGATGCGCTGATCCACTTCAGCGGTCGCGGCAACGACACCCAGATCACGACGTTCCCCGACGAGCCGTTCGTCAGTTACTTCAGTGGTAACACCGTGCAGATCTGCCCGGTCGGTGCGCTCACGGCCAAGCCCTACCGGTTCAAGGCTCGACCGTGGGATCTCGAGCAGTCGGAGAGCACCTGCACCACGTGCGCGGTCGGCTGTCGCACGGTCGTGCAGTCGAGCCAGGACGAGCTGCTGCGGTATCAGGGTGTCGACAGCGATCCGGTCAACTGGGGTTGGCTGTGCGATCGCGGCCGGTTCAACTTCGAAGCTGTCAACAGCGATGATCGATTGAGTGCGCCACTCGTGCGTGTCGACGACGAACTGCAGCCGACCACGTGGAACGCGGCGCTGGCCCGCGCTGCCGAACTGATCACCGAGGCGAAGGCCGTCGGTGGCGCCGGGTCCATCGCGGTGCTTGGCGGTGCTCGGGGCAGCAACGAAGACGCGTACGCGTGGGCCCGACTCGCGCACGATGTCATCGGCACGCCGCACGTGTATCCGCAGATGGGCGACGGTGCCCAGATCAACCTGCTCGGCTTCGATCGAGCGACCATCGACGAGGCCGCCAACGCGTCGACGATCATCTTGATGGCACCCGATCTCAAGGAAGAGCTGCCGGTGCTGTACCTGCGCCTGCGCGACGCCGCTCAGAAACGTCGTAGTCGCATCATCGAGTTCGTCCAGAAGCGAAGTGGTCTCTCGCTGCACGCCTGGAAGACAATCGAATACCACGCCGGTGGAATCACCGACGCGGTTGCCGCGTGTAGCGCCGATCCCGACATCGTCAGGCAACTCGCCACGGGCGACGTGGTGGTCGTCGCTGGCCGAGCCAACCTGGCCGAGCACCCACTCGAGGTCGGCAATGGCGTCGTCGCCGCATTGCAGCTCGTGCCCGATGCCAAGGTTCTGCCGGCGTTGCGCCGCGGCAACATCGTTGGCGCCATCGAGATGGGCCTCGTTCCGGGTGAAGGAGGCATGAGCGTGTTGGGGATCGCCAAGGCGGCAGCCTCGGGAAACGTCGAGTGTCTGGTGCTGCTCGGATGCGACCCGCTCGCCGACTTTCCCGATACCGATCTGGCCCGGCGGATGATGGCCGGTGCACCGCGCATCATCGCCATCGACACGTTCCTCACCAAGTCGAACGCGTCAGCGGATGTAGTGCTGGCGGCGGCGGCGTACGGCGAGAAGCGTGGCACCACCACCAACATCGAAGGTCGAATCTCGACGCTCTCAGCAATGGTCACGCCACGCGGCACGAGTCGTCCCGACTGGATGATCGCCACTGAGCTTGCCGAGCTACTCGGAGGCGACCTCGGGGTGTCGTCGGTCGACGATCTCACCGACGCGATTTCGGCCAATGTCGCCGGTTTCGGCGCGGCAACGGTTGCCGCATTGCACTCTGCTCGTGATGGCATCGTGTGCCATGGAACGCTGCCGCCGGCCACGTCTCGGATTGCCACCATCGAAGAGCGCAACAGCTACGACTATCGCCTGGTCGTCAGCCGCAAGCTGTACGACAACGCCGTTGGTACTGCCAAGTCGCCGTCGCTCGCCCACCTGACGACGGACTCCGAACTGCACCTGCACCCGCTTGACATCGAGCGGGTCGGCTCCACCGACGGCGCCGATGTCAAGGTGACCAGCAAGCGAGCCTCGATGGTGTTCAAGGTCGTCGCTGACGACAGCGTGGTTCGCGGTTCGGCGTGGGTGCCGTTCAATCAACCGGGTCCGAGCATCGGCGAACTGATCGACTCAGCAGAGGTCGTCACCGACGTCAGAGTCGAGTCGTTGTGATGTTCGAGGTGTCGTTCTGATGCTGGCGCTCGACGATCTGCTCTTCGATCTCACACTGGGCGACGTCGCCATCGTGTTGTTGAAGGTGATCGTCATCTTCGTGCTCGGTCTCGTCGCCACGATGTTGATGGTCTGGTTCGAACGCAAGGTCATCGCCGGTATGCAGAACCGCATCGGCCCCAACAAGGCCGGTCCGTGGGGCATCCTGCAGACGCTGGCCGATGGCATCAAGCTGTTCTTCAAAGAGGATCTGATCCCCGACAAGAGCGACCGCTTCGTATTCAAGCTGGCCCCCTACCTGGCCTTCGTCCCGGCGTTCCTGGTGTGGAGTGTGATCCCATTGGGCGGCGACTTCAGCGCCGGCAAAACCGGCCACGTCGTTCTGTTCGACCACGTCACCCGGTTGCAGCTCGCCGACCCGTCGATCGGCGTGCTGCTGCTGCTGGCGCTCAGCTCGATCGCCGTCTACGGCATCATGCTGGCCGGGTGGGCCAGCGGCTCGAAGTACCCGTTGCTGGGTTCCGTTCGGGCATCGGCACAGATGGTCAGCTATGAAGCGGCGCTCGGCCTCAGCCTGGCATCGGTGATTCTGATCGCCGGCACGCTGAGCACCAGCGGCATCGTCTTCACCCAAACGAGCTTTTCCAAGTGGCACGTGGCCAGCACCGCCTTTGTTCCCTTTGTGATCTTTCTGATCGCCGCGACCGCCGAATTGAACCGGCCGCCGTTCGATCTGGTCGAGGCCGAGCAGGAACTGGTCGGTGGGTTCAACACCGAGTACTCCAGCATCCGTTTCGCGCTCTTCTTCTTGGCCGAGTTCATGAACACGGTCACGATGAGCGCCGTGATCGTGACGCTGTTCTTCGGTGGTCCTCAGCCATTGAGGATTGCCGGTGACCCCAACATCTTGTCGTTCCTGGGGCCGTTCTCGGGCACAGTCTGGTTCTTCCTCAAGCTGCTCGTGTTCCTGTACGTCTACGTGTGGTTCCGGGCGACGTTGCCCCGCCTGCGTTACGACCAGCTGATGGACCTCGGCTGGAAGGTGCTGATCCCGGTGGCGCTCGGCTGGTTCATGCTGCTGGCGGTGCTGCGCGTCGGCGGGGATCATGGCTGGACGAGATTGCACAAGATGATGGTTGGTGTCATCGCTCTGGCAGTGTTGGCCGCTGCCGGCGCGCTCCTGAATTTGGCCACCAAGGTCAGTGCCCGCAACCGTGAGCGAGAGGGGGCGATGTTCTGATGGGATACCTCGAAGGATTCCTGATTACCGCACGTCAACATCGACTGTTCGGTGGACAGCGTGTGACGACGTCGTACTCCGGCGGTCGAGTTGCCAAGAAAGGCAACGACACCGAAGGCCGCGACGAGAAGATCGACAAGCCCGAGCGTATGCATGGGCGTCATGTGCTCAACCGGTACGAAGACGGCATGGAGAAATGCATCGGCTGCGAGTTGTGCGCGGGTGTCTGCCCGGCGAAGTGCATCCATGTGCGCGGCGCAGACAACGATCCACAGGATCCCACCTCGCCGGGCGAGCGGTTTGGGTTCGTGTACGAGATCAACTACCTGCGCTGCATCCACTGCGACCTGTGCGTCGAGGCCTGCCCCACCGAGGCCATCACCGAATCGAAGCTGTTCGAGTTCAGCTTCACCAACCGACGCGACGCGGTGTACACCAAGGACGAACTCGTGGTCGACGACGAGGGTAAGCCCAAGCACCTGCCATGGGAAGACTGGCGTCCGGGCGAAGACCAGCACACCAGTGGTTGGATGCGCGCGACATCGCCCGGCGGCGACGCCGACTTCGTCGGCCACGTTGGCTGGAGCAGCGAACTCGGGTACGGAGTTCGCGACGCCGAGGAGAGCGCGCCCTGATGCAGTTGTTCGTCTTCGTCTGCGCCGCTCTGATGATCCTTGCCGGGGCGCTCGGGGTGGTCACCCGGTCGAATCCCGTTCATGCCGCGCTCAGCTTGATCCTCACGCTGTTCGGGGTAGCTGTCATGTATGTGGCGCAAGAAGCGCAGTTCCTGGCGGCCGTACAGGTCATCGTGTACGCCGGCGCGATCGTGGTGCTGTTCTTGTTCGTCATCATGCTGCTCGGCGTCGACACGGCAGAGGATCTGCGAGTCGAGCCGTTCAGGCTGCAACGCAAAGTTGCGGCTCTGGTGGGTGGCGGTGTGATCGGATTGATCACCGTTGCGGCCATTACGTCGCGCGACAACATCGGGCTGGTCAAACCGAGGCAGAGCGAGGCAGTCGCTGCTGTCGGCACGGTCGAGCACGACAGCAACATCCGAGCACTCGCGCGCGACCTCTTCAGTGATCATGTGCTGGCCTTCGAACTCACATCGGTACTGCTGGTGATCGCCGTCGTCGGCACCGTGTTGCTTGCTCGTCGTGCGCCGAAGTCCCCAACGGAGACATCGTCGTGACCGCCACAGCCGTGCCCACCACGACCTGGTATCTGGTGCTGGCCGCCGTCTTGTTCGGTATCGGCACGGTTGGTGTGCTGGTGCGCCGCAATCCCTTGATCATGCTGATGTGCGTCGAGTTGATGCTCAACGCGGTCAACTTGAGTTTCGTCGCGCTCAGCAGGAAGCTCGACGACATCGGGGGACAGACCACGGTGTTCTTCGTGATGGTTGTCGCCGCAGCCGAAGTCGTGGTCGGTCTCGGCATCATCGTGGCAATCCTGCGCCGCAAGCCGAACGCAACAGCCGACGACCTCGCGGAACTGAAGGGCTGAGAAATGCTCGATGTCGTGTGGTTGATCCCCGCGCTACCGCTCGCCGGGTTTGTGTTGATCCTGTTGTTCGGCCGTCGCCTCGGCGACCCGAAGGCCGGCTATCTGGCGACGCTGATGTGTGGCGCTGCGTTCGCCGTCACTGTCGGAGTGTTCTTCGATCTGCTGTCGAACTCCGCCGAGGAACGCGAGCACATCGACAAGGTGTTCACGTGGATGCCGGTCGGCTCGTTGCAGGTCGACCTGGCCTTCCTGGCCGACCCGTTGAGCATCACGATGTGTCTCTTCGTGACCGGCATCGGCACACTGATCCATCTCTACGCCGTTGGCTACATGCACGGCGACGCTCGGTTCTCCAAGTTCTTTCTCTACCTCAACCTGTTTGCCGTCAGCATGTTGCTGCTGGTGCTCGGGGAGAACATGCTCGTCACGTTCCTCGGATGGGAGGGCGTCGGCACCTGCAGCTACCTGCTCATCTCGTTCTGGCACGAGCGCGACAGCGCGGCCACCGCCGGCAAGAAGGCATTCGTCACCAACCGAGTTGGCGACTGGGGCTTCATGATGGCGATGTTCTTCGCCTTTCAGGCCACCGGCACACTGAGCTACATCGAGGTCAACGCCGCGGCCGGGACCATGGCCCAAACGACTGCGACGGCGATCGCGATGTTCTGCTTCATCGGCGCCTGCGGCAAGAGCGCCCAGTTGCCGTTGTACCTGTGGTTGCCCGACGCGATGGAAGGCCCGACACCAGTGTCTGCGCTGATCCATGCGGCGACCATGGTCACCGCCGGTGTGTTCTTGATGTGCCGGATGAGTCCGATCCTCGACGCTGCATCGTCGTATGGGCCGACGATCATCGCCATCGTCGGCGTGGCCACGGCACTGTTCGCAGCCACGATCGCGGTGGCGCAGAACGACATCAAGAAGGTCCTGGCGTACTCGACCGTCAGCCAACTCGGATACATGTTCCTGGCCGTCGGATCGGGTGCGTACACGGCGGCCATCTTCCACATGGTCACGCACGCCTTCTTCAAGGCACTGCTCTTCCTCGGCTCCGGCGCAGTCATTCATGGAATGCATCACGAGCAAGACATGCGCCGCATGGGTGCCCTTCGCAAGGTGATGCCGGTGACGGCTGCAACGTTCATCATCGGGTGGCTGGCTATTGCCGGGGTGCCTCCGTTCGCCGGTTTCTGGAGCAAGGACGACATCCTCCTCGCCGCGTACGACAAGAGTCCGGTGCTGTGGGTGCTCGGCCTGGTCACCGCGCTGCTGACTGCGTACTACATGACCCGCCAGGTGATCATGGTCTTCTACGGCAAGGCCCGTTGGCGCGATGCCCACGAAGAACACGGCGCGCACGGTGACCTCGAGCCACACGAGAGCCCGGCGATCATGCTGCTCCCGCTCGTCGTGCTGGCCGGACTGTCGATCGTCGGTGGCGGGCTCAACCTGCCCTTCTCGCACACGACCGAGCGGCTTGCGGTGTGGCTCGAACCCGTCATCGGATTGCACGAGAGCGAGACGGCCAAATTGCCGTTGGCGGTTGTCGCCACCGTCGTCGCCCTCATCGGCATCGCTCTGTCGATCATGGTGTACGCCAAACACAAGGCCAGGCCGATCGAGCCCGCCGTGCTCGCCGAGGGTTGGTACTACGACACGACCGTCAGCAGGTTCATGGGTGGCCCCGGTCGCAAGGCGTTCGATGCCGTCGCGTGGTACGACGCGACCATCGTGGATGGTGCGGTCAACGGGGTGGGCCGGCTTGTTCGTGGCACGGCACAGCGCATCCGCACGGTGCAGAGCGGAAACGTTCGCAACTACGCGGCCGCCATCGGTGTCGGCGTGGTGCTGTTGCTCGCTTGGTTCGTTGTCGTGCGGGGCAACCTGTGATCTCGTTCCCCATCCTCACCATGCTCGTGCTGGTGCCGACCGCCGGGTCGCTACTTGTCGCTGTGTTCTCGAACCGCCGCCCTGAATGGGTGAAGCTCACCGGGCTGCTGGCCAGCGTGCTCACCGGCGGCCTCAGCATCTGGGTGCTCACCGCCTTCGACAAGGCCAACGCCGATTTTCAGTTCGTCAGCAAGCACGCGTGGATCAAGCCGTGGGGAATCTCGTGGCATCTCGGTGTGGACGGCATCTCGCTGTTTCTCGTAGTGCTCACCGGGGTGCTGTTCCCGCTCGTGATCGCCGGTACTGACCCGCGTCACGACCACAAGCGCTACCTGTCGTGGATGCTGCTGCTCGAGGCCGGGTTGATGGGCAGTTTCATCAGCCTCGACCTGTTCCTCTTCTTCGTGTTCTTCGAGATCGTGCTGGTCCCGATGTACTTCCTCATCGCCGGCTGGGGTTATGAGGGCCGCGTGTACGCGGCGACGAAGTTCTTTCTCTTCACCATGGTCGGCTCGGCGTTCATGCTCGTCGGCATCATCGCCACGGCATTCCTGGCCAAGGGCAGCGGGCCGCTGACTTTCGACCTCATCGAGTTGGCCAAGGCCGACTTTGCAGCGAGCACCGGGCGATGGTTGTTCTTTGCCTTCGCCGTTGCGTTCGCCGTGAAGGTGCCGATCTTCCCACTGCACACGTGGCTGCCCGACGCCCATACTCAGGCACCCACCGGCGGCTCGGGCATCCTCGCCGGCGTGATGCTGAAGCTCGGGACCTATGGGCTGCTGCGCTTCGGCGTCTTCCTGTTTCCCGAGGCTGCGGTGTGGAGCCGCAGCCTGTGGCTGACTCTCGCAGTCATCGGCATCATCTACGGGGCGATCGCGGCGACGATGCAGAAGGATCTCAAACGGTTGGTGGCCTATTCGTCGGTCGCCCACCTTGGCTTCATCGTGCTCGGTACGTTTGCGATGACCACCCAGTCGATCACCGGTGGCGTCATGCAGAACATCAACCACGGTGTATCGACAGGTGCGTTGTTCCTGCTGGTCGGGATGATCTACGAGCGACGTCACACCCGCGAGATTGCCGAACTGAAGGGCCTGCAGAAGGTCGCACCCATCTTCGCCGGAGTGTTCATGGTGGTCATGTTGTCGTCGATCGGTGTGCCTGGGCTAAATGGATTCGTGGGCGAGTACCTGGTGCTGATCGGTTCGTTCCTCACTGCTCGGTGGTACACCGTCGTGGCCGCCACCGGCGTGATTCTCGCTGCGCTGTACCTGTTGTGGGCGTACCAGCGCGTGTTCCACGGCGAGCCCGACGATGCCAACAAGGGCTTCGGTGAGTTGAAAGCTCGTGAGGCTGCCGTGCTGCTGCCGCTGATCGGGGTGATCGTGTTCACCGGTGTGTATCCCAAGCCGATGCTCGATCGCATCGAGCCCAGCGTCAAGAAGTTGATCGAGCATGTCAGCGAGAAGACGTCGTACGTCGAGCCGCAGCCGGCGGAGGTGGCGCCGTGATCGCCGCCGACCCGACACTGGTCGGACCTCCGGTCGACTGGTTCGCACTCAGCCCGATGCTGGTGCTGCTGGGCGCGGCGATGGTGTTGCTGGTGGTCGGTGCCTTGGCGCCGCGGTGGCCGCGCCACCTCTATGCGTTGTTCACCGCTGCCGCGGGTCTGGCGACGATGATCCTGTGCTTCTTCCTGTGGGACGACATCACCGACGACGGCGCGTCAACGTTGGTGGGTGGGGCGTTGCGGTTCGACGTGTTCACGATGTTCGTCACCATCACCATCGGCGCCGCCGTGGTGTTGGTCGCGTTCGTCACCGACGACTACTTGCGCCGTGAGGATCTGGACGGGCCGGAGGTGTACGCGCTCTACCTGCTCGCAGCAGTCGGCGGCGTGGTGATGGGCTCCGCCAACGATCTCGTCGTGCTGTTCCTCGGATTGGAGATCCTGTCGATCGCTATGTACGTGATGGCCGCCAGCCATCGCAAGCGTCTCGAGAGCCAAGAGAGTGGCATCAAGTACTTCATTCTCGGCGGGTTCTCGTCGGCGTTCTTCCTGTACGGAATCGCCATGGTGTACGGCACCGCCGGCAGCACCAACTTCACCAGGATCGTCGCCTCGTTCAACACCACCGTTCCGGCGGTACGCCACGACGCGTTCATCCTTGCTGGTGTCGCCTTGCTGCTGGTCGGCCTTGGATTCAAGGTGGCCGCCGTGCCGTTCCACTTCTGGACACCCGATGTGTACCAGGGCGCGCCAACACCCGTGACCTCGTTCATGGCATCGGTCGGGAAGGTGGCCGCGTTTGCGGCGATGTTGCGAGTGCTGATCTACGCCCTGCCGCACTGGCGCGACGACTATCGCCCGATCGTGTGGGTGCTCGCCGTACTGACGGTCGTGGTCGGCTCGGTGATGGCTGTCGTGCAGACCAACGTGAAGCGAATGCTGGCGTTCTCGTCGGTCAGCCATGCCGGGTTCATTCTCATCGGCGTCGAAGCCGCTGCACACCGCGCCGGGCAACCCGACGGCGGCAATGGCGTGCCGTCGGCGTTGTTGTACATGTTGCTGTACTCCGTGTTGGTAATCGGTACGTTCTCGGTCGTCACCATGGTCGCACGCACTGGCGACGGCGACACCGAATTGTCGTCGTTCCGAGGGCTGGGCAAATCGCACCCGGTGATCGCTCTGGCCATGACCGTGTTGCTGCTGGCTCAGGCCGGCGTGCCGCTGACGTCGGGCTTCGTCGCCAAGTTCGCGGTGATCCAGGCGGCGGTCGAGGAGCACAGCTACGCGATAGCAATCGTTGCCATGGTCGCGTCGGTGATCGCCGCGTTCCTCTATCTGCGGATCATGGTCTCGATGTGGGTGACCGAGCCCGAATCCGGTGATGCCGGCCGCGAGCCCGTGCGGGTGCCGCTGTGGACCGGTGTCGCGCTGGCCCTGTCGGTCGGGTTCACCCTGGCCATCGGGATCTATCCCGCCTGGCTGATCGATGCCGCCAAAGCCGCCGTCACCGCCAAATAGCCCCGCCCCCGCCCCCGCCCCGCCGCCCCGCCGCAATTCGTTGGGCGCGATTTGCGCCATGAGAGGCGCAATCTCGCACCCACGGGCGCGAAACGTGCCAGCTCAGGGCTGTGTGTTCTTGCAGCTCAGGGCTGATATCGCGCCCAACGACGGGGGAACGCGGCTAGGTGGCGGCGAGGGTGAGACGGGTGAGGATCTGGCCGATGCCACTCACGGCCTCACTGAGACCGCCATAGACATCGATGTCAGTGATCCGCGCCGAGGTCCAACCGATGGTCGTCAGCTTGCGATCGCGTCCCTTGTCGGCGTGCGATTCGACCGCACCATCGTGCCATGCCGGGTGATCGACCTCGACTGCCAATTTCACGCTCGGCCAGGCGAAGTCAATGGCAATGTCGCGGTCGGGAAGGCGCATCGGAAACTGTGTGACCGGCAGGGAAAGACCTTGTCGAGCGATCTCTTCGAGCACCCTGACCTCGAGGTTGGATTGCAGTGCTGCACGCCATGCCGGACGCGATCTGATGACGGCGAGCATTGTTCTGGAACCCGGTCGGTTCGGGTGGTAGAGCCGTTGCATGGTGTCGGTGATGGTGCCGAATGTCAGTCGCTGCTCGTTGAGCAGTTGCTCGAGCGCAGAGGTGGTTGCCTCACGTCCAATCATGTCGGCGCAGTCGAAGATCGTACGGGGTGGGCTAGTGAGGCGGATGCCGTCCGGGCGTTGCACGACGTCGACGGGGTCGATTCGGCGACAACGATGAACCACGATGCCCTCCATCTCCGGAGAACAACCATGCGTAACGAGTACGTGAATCCAGCGATCGGTCATTCGTCGCACACTCCACAGCTGGCCGGCAGTCGTGAAACCGATCATTGCGGCAGGGTTTCGCGCGCAGACCGCGGCAAGGATCTGCTCGCGATTGCACGGCCATTGCGCGCTGCGGAATACTCCCGGCAGCATGGTGACGAGTTCGCCTCGATCGACCAGGTGTGCGACGTTTCGTCGGTTGCAGCCCAGCTCGGCCAGTTTTGATGTAGAGATGATGCCGAGATGGGTGCTGAACCAGGCATCCATCGAGCGTCGCCAGGGTGTTGACATTCGGACCTCCCGAGTTGAACGAGCCATCAGGGGAAGTCGATTGGCGCACCATATCCACTGCCGCGGCAATCCGACCACCACCTCCTTCGTGGGCGCGATCGATGTACTCGGGTTGCCGTGTGTTCTCGGGTTGCCGGTTTCGCGCCCACAGCGCCTGCTCGGGTGCGTTCTGAGTAGTGGGAGTACCTGAATCGCGCCCGACGGGGATGGAAGCGGCGACGGGCGGCGCGACGGGGGAGGGAGTTAGCTGGCTTGGCGGATCAGTTCGTCGAACAGGCCCTGCTGTTGGGGGTCGTCCGCGGCGGAGTCTTCGGGATGCCACTGCGTGCCGACGATCCAGCGTGCACCGTCGAGCTCGACGGCGTGCACGATGCCACCGGCATGTCGTCCAACAACGCGCAGACCGTCGCCGAGCTGATCAAGTGCTTGATGATGCACGCAATGGCATCGCTCGGGTGTTTCGGTTCCCATGGCTTTGGTGATACGCGACCCGGTGTCGAGCTCGTTGGTGGTGTACTGCAGCCAATGGTCCTCGCTGCCGATGTCCTGCACGAGCGTGCCCCCGAGAGCGACGTTGAGCACCTGCAGCCCGCGACAGATTGCCAACACGGGCTTGTCGGCCTCGATGGCAGCGGCAACCATCGCCAGCTCCATGGCGTCGTGCTCGGGCACGATGCCATACAACGATTCCTCGGTGGCCTCGTGTCCGTACCGGCGAGGATCGATGTCGCCGCCGCCGTGAAACACCACCGCGTCGATCCGCCGAAGCAGCGAAGGAATGTCGTCTACCAGGCCGGGGATCGGCGGCAACATCAGCGGGATTCCACCTGCTCGTTCGACCGCTCGAAAGTAGGTCTGACCTGCGGCAAACGGCTTGCCGCGCACGCCTTGGGCCTCGTCAGACTGACGGCCGACGATGACGACGAGGGGATTCACCACGTCAGTGTAAAACCGGTCAGTGCAAACCGGCGCGTCGCACGAGCTCGTCGTAGATGGCCTGCTGTTGCGGCTGGCGGGTTGCAGTGTCTTCGGGGTGCCATTGCAGCCCGACAACCCATGCCTTGGTGGGCAGCTCCACAGCCTCGAGCTGGCCGTCCTCGCTGTACCCGATGGGCACGAGGCCAGCACCCAACTCGGCGATGCCCTGGTGGTGCACCGAGTGGCAGTGGTCGAGATGCGTGTCGCCGACGAGATTGGCGACGATCGAACCCTCGACGAGTTTCACCGAGTGCTCGCGCATCCAGTGTTCGTCGTTGCCGATGTCTTGCACCAAGGTGCCGCCGAGCACGATGTTGAGCACTTGCATGCCGCGACAGAGGGCGAGCATCGGGAGGTCGAGTTCCAATGCCGCGCTGGCGATGGCCATGTCGAGCTCGTCGTTGGCGGCTACGATGCCGTACAGCGACTCTTCGGTCGGCTCCTGTCCGTAGCAGCGGGGGTCGATGTCGCCGCCTCCGGGCAACAGGACACCGTCGAAGTGCTGCAACACCGTGAGGGCGTTGGCCGACAGCTCGTGGATAGGCGGCACCAGCACCGGCACTCCTCCAGCGCGGGCGACAGCCCTGCTGTACGGCTGGCTGCTGGAGAACGCGTCGCGCTTACCCTCGTCGCTGAAGGTCAGCACCCGTGCGCAGACTGCGATCAGCGGCGGTGGTTGACTCATGGCAGCTTCAATTGTAGGTGTCAAGATGTTCGCCAACTTCGCAGCCACAGATGGGGGGTCCGGAGGTCGTGGATTTCATCTTCATGCTGACGCGTTCCGACGAGACCATCGCCGACTGCCTGGACACCTGGGATGCAGTCGAGCGAGTCGGATTGCTTCACGCCGGATTCAAAGACGTCGGGGTCGAAACCGCCACGCTGGTCGAGCTGAACAGGCGGATGCAGTCGTGTGGCGTGACGACTTATCTCGAAGTGGTAAGCACGTCGACCCAAGCCTGTCTGAGCAGCGCGCGAGCAGCGGTCACGATCGGCGTCGACCGTCTGATGGGTGGCACCCTGATCGACGACACGATGCGGATCATCGAGGGCTCGGACGTCGACTACCTGCCGTTTCCCGGATTGCCAGCGGGCCATCCGACACGATTGGGCGGTGATGCCGAACTTGTCGAACGGCAGTGCAGGGAGTTCGACCAGCGTGGGTGCGCAGGAGTGGATCTGCTGGCATATCGCGCCAGCGAGGCCAACCCGCTCGACCTCGTGCGTGCGGCGCGCCGTGGCACATCGGGCTACTTGGTGGTGGCCGGCAGCATCTCGACAGCGACCCAGATCGAGGATCTGCGGATTGCCGGTGCCGATGCATTCACGATCGGTTCGGCAGTGTTCGACGGGTCGTTCACGCCGACCAAGGGCCACATCGTGTCGCAGCTGCGCGACGTGATGGCCGCGGCGCTCGGATGAGCCCGCAATCGCACGCAAAGCGACTCACTTGTCGATCACCTCGACCGAGTAGCCGGCATCGGTGGCGGCGCGCACGACCGAGTCGGCGTGGCCGCGGCCGCGCACTTCGAGCACAGCTTGAATACCGGTCTCGCGCACGTGCAGATCGACACCTTCCCGCACATGTTCGACCCCGACCAGATTGGCGCCGTGCTCGGCGAACAACGTCAACAGCCGTGCCAGCCCACCGGGCCGATCACTGATGCGGGCGAACAGGATCAGCCGCCGTCCGGCCTGCGTTTCATGGCGGCGGATCAATCCCGGG
>JANPBZ010000246.1:0-5397 GCA_031430695.1 Ilumatobacteraceae bacterium | reverse complement strand
CAGCATCGCGGACTCGCCACAGAGGCAGTGGGCGCGATGATCGACGCCGTGTTCGAACGGACCGAGATCCGGCGGATCATGGCGGCGGCCGACGACGCCAACCCAGCGTCGATGCGAGTGATCGAGCTGCTCGGGTTCCGTTTCGAGGGAACCGCGCGGCTGTCAGAGCCGATGCGCGGCGAGTGGGTGGATGGTGTGCAGTTCGCGCTTCTGCGCGACGACCGCGCCGCCTGGGTGTCGCGGATACAAACGCCGCCAGAGCTGGTGGAGCTGGTCGAGCTCGTCCACGAGACTGCACGCCAGTACGCCGAGCTGGTGACACACCGATTCCAGGAGGAGTTCGTCTCACCGAATCCGACGAGCTTCCGTCACGCCCTGCTCCCCGAGGAGGTCGACGGCGCACGGGTCGTGCCGTGGTTCCGGGGTATCGCTGCGGACGGCGTCCCTGTCGGATTCGTGATGATTGCGATCGCGACGGACTCGTTCCCCGATCCCTACTTGTGGCGATTCCTCATCGACCGCTGGCACCAGCGGCGGTGCATCGGGCAGCGGGCGATGTCGATGCTGATCGAGCAGCTGCGCGATCAGGGTCACGAGCGGCTGATGACGAGCTGGGGCCTTGGTCCGGGCAGTCCGGAGCCGTTTTACTGCGGCCTCGGATTCAAGCCGACGGGCGGCATGATCGACGACGAGATCGAGGCTGCCCTCGCCATCTGAGCAGGCGCGCGATCACGGCCCTGCGCGACACCGATCGCGTGCGAGACTGACCGGCGTGCCGGAGCGACCGCCCCGAATTGGGTTGGTGCTCGGCGCGGGCGGGGTCACTGGCGGAGCCTTCCATGCAGGGGTGCTCAGTGCGCTCCACGCCGCGCTCGGCTGGGATCCGCGGCGGGCCACGATCATGGTCGGCACGTCGGCCGGATCCATCGCCGCGACGTCGCTGCGCGCCGGACTGTCGGCGGCGGACAGTCTCGCCCGTGCGGAAGACCTCCCGCTGTCGTCGGAGGGCACGCGCCTGATGCGCAACGTCCGCCCTCCACGGCGAATGCCACCGTTGCGACCGGCCGCACGCGGTCGAGGGCCGGGAGAGATCGCGGCGGTGCTCACTCGGGCCGCGACGAGGCCGTTCTCCGCGCCACCCTGGGCGTTGCTGTCGAGCTTGATCCCCGATGGGCAGATCAGCACGGCGATGATCTCCGACACCATTGCCGGCTTGTTCCCCGACGACTGGCCCGACGCGCCGCTGTGGCTGTGCGCGGTGCGTCAGGGCGACGGGAAGCGATTCGCGTTCGGAAAGCATGCGCAGCGGCCTCCGCTTCCCGACGCGGTCGCGGCGTCGTGCGCGATCCCCGGCTTCTTCAGCCCGGTGACGATCGGCGGCGAGGCATTCGTCGACGGTGGAGTCCATTCGCCTACCAACGCCGATGTGCTCTTCGGCGAAGACCTCGACCTCGTGATCGTCAGCTCGCCGATGTCGATCACTGGACGGCGCTTGTACAGCGCGGCCGGGTCGGTCGTGCGGCGATGGTCCGGCGCACTGCTCGATGCCGAAGCGATGCGCTTGCGCCGCCGTGGCGTGCACGTCGTCGCATTTCAGCCAACAGCGAGCGACGTCGAGGTGATGGGCCCCAACGCGATGGACCACCATCGCCGTGGCCCGGTTGCCCGACAGGTCCATGAGTCGACCATGCGACGCCTCGCCCGCGCCGACACCCGGGCCCGTCTCTCGGCGCTCTGCGTGACACCGTGACACCCCAACCGCTCCGTCGAGTGTCGAGGTCGGAGGAGTCGCGGCGTGTGGCGATTCGGGTCATTCCGCGGGCGCGGCGAGATGAGGTTGGCGGTGAGCGCGCTGGACGCCTCGTCGTGCGAACGACCGCCGTGCCGGTCGACGACCAGGCCAACGATGCTGTGCGCAAGCTGATTGCCGAACATTTCGGCGTGCCGATACGACGAGTCGAGATCGTGTCGGGCCACCACTCGCGCGACAAGGTCGTCGCCATCGATCCGTAAGCGGTGAGACATCGAGCTCGTCAAAGCGAACAGACGTTCGGCTACGATGGAGATCGTGCCCGCTGGTGCCACGATCCTGCACGCTGACCTCGATGCGTTCTACGCATCGGTCGAGCAGTTGCTCGACCCCTCGCTGCTCGGGCGCCCCATTGCCGTGGGGGGAGGTGTCGTACTCGCCGCCTCGTACGAGGCGAGGCGGTTCGGAGTGAAAGGCGGCATGTCTGGTTGGCGTGCGCAGCGCCTGTGCCCCGATCTCCTGTTCGTGCACGGACACTTCTCGGAGTATCAACGATTCGGCGATCAGGTGATGGCGATACTCGGCGATTTCACGCCGCTCGTGCAGCGGATCTCCATCGACGAAGCGTTCCTCGACGTCTCCGGTTCGACGCATCTGTTCGGGCCGGCCGACGTCATCGGCGACAAGATTCGCAGGCGAGTGCGTACGGAGATCGGACTGCCGATCTCGGTGGGGGCCGCACGTACGAAGCATCTGGCCAAGATCGCCTCGCAGGTCGCCAAGCCCGATGGGCTGGTGGTGGTGCATCCAGACGACGAGCGCGCCTTCCTCGATCCGCTTCCGGTCGGACTCGTGTGGGGCATCGGGCCGGTCACGCAGCAGCGACTTGCCGAGCGTGGTATTCGAAGCATCGGGCAACTCGCCGCATCGCCGGATGGTGCCCTGCAATCGCTGCTCGGACATGCCCTCGGAGCGAAGGTCGGCGCGCTGGCGGCCAACGACGACCAACGTCGTGTTCAACCGCAGGGTCGCGCCGGATCGGTCGGCGCTCAGTCTGCCCTCGGCCGGCGCGACGTATCGCCCGAAGTGATCCGATCAGTACTCGGTCATCTCGCCGACCGTGTTGCCGGGCGCCTGCGCGCCAAGCATCGAGCCGGCCGTACCGTCACCGTCAGGGTGCGGTTTGCCAGCATGCGCGCAGTCACGCGATCGCACACCGGGCCCCATCCGGTGTCGACGACGCTCACGCTGACGGAGATGGCCGAGCGGCTCGTCTTCAAGGCGCTGTCGGATCACGTCGACGAGTACCAGATCTCGGTGCTGGCTATCTCGGTGTCGAACCTCGTCGATCAGCCGGTGCTCCAACTCGAGCTGCCGATCCTGCCCGACGAGGCCGATCGCCCTGGTTCGCGAATCGGCGCCGCACGGTGGGCGGTCGATCACAGTGTCGACGCTGTGCGCAAGCGCTTCGGCCGGTCGGCAGTCGGCTACGCCGGGGTCGTGCTGTCGAAGCATGCATCCGTGCCCGATGAGTTCCGCGAGCTCGCCGAACACGAGCTGTGACGCTGCAACGATCTAATTCCGCGACCTGGAGCGGGATGGGTCGAATACGTTGAGGGTCGTGACGATTGAACCTGACGCGAAGAACTGGACATGGGTGTTGGAGCGCAAGTGCGACGAGTGCGGGTTCGACACCCAATCGTTCCCTCCCGAGGAGATCGGCCGCTTGTCACGCGAAGCCGCCGAGCCCTGGCAAGCATTGCTGGCTCACCCGTTGGTCCGCGTGCGACCGACCGACGACTGCTGGTCGGCGCTGGAGTACGGATGTCACGTGCGTGATGTGTTTCGCCTGGGCCTGTATCGGCTGCGGCGAATGTTGCATGAGGACGATCCGCGATTCGAGAACTGGGATCAGGACGAGACCGCCATCACCGACCGATATGACCAGCAGGATCCTGTCGAAGTCACCCACGAGTTGTTCGCAGCCGCCACCGCGTTGGCCGACGCCTACGAGACAGTTGCGTCAGACCAATGGCGCCGTCCAGGCCTTCGCAGCGACGGCGCGCCCTTCACCGTCGAATCGTTCGGCCGGTACTTCCTGCACGACCCGATGCACCACCTCGTCGACGTACGGCGTGGACTTGCAGCACTGACCGGCGGGGCCTAAGACCGGCACCGACGTTTCCCGAGAGAAGATGCCGTGGCCTGATGGGCAATCCGGCTCATTTAGGGCTCCGAATGGTTGTACATCTCTGAGGGAATGAGGGAGACTTTGCAGATCGTTTCCAACGGACGGCGCTGGGGTTCGGTTGGGGCAGCACTCTTGGTTTTGTCGGCCTGCGGGTCGTCCGGCCATCGCTACCTCGCCGACCGCGACGAGAAGGTCTACCTACGCGTGCCGTCCTCGTGGCACGACGTTCTGCTCTCCGACACCATTCAAGACCCGTTGATGCGATCCACCAGTGACGCCAAGGTGATCTCGAAGTCGGTTGTCTCGCCGCAGAAGGGCGCGATTGCGCAGGAAGACCTCGACGGAGAGTCGCCATTCGCGACCATGACCGTGTACGAGACCACCGGTGTGTTCAATCAGCAACTCTCACCGTCGATGGCCCGCAAGGCGGGTTTGGTTGCCTTCGATCCGATGCTGCCATCGGATGACAAAGCCGGTCTGTCGGAGGTCATCGACTTCGATCCCAACCCGACGAACGCAAAGGTCAGCGGCTCGCGTGTGGTGTACCGAGTTCGCAGCGAAACGAACAGTGACTGGTTGTTGACCGTGAACCTCTCGACGTACTTCGATCCATCGGAGTCGCGCCTCTATGCCCTCGAAGTTATCTGCAGCCCGGAGTGCTACGACAAAGCGGCCGGCGAGATCGACAAGATCGTCAACTCGTGGAGGATCGGATAATGAGTATGAACGGCTCTTCCCTTTCGCCGACCGAGGTGTCGGTGCACCAGCCGGTCATCGACGACCGCGAACCGCCAGTACGTCGCAAGGTGTTCTTCTTCGATCGGTTGAAGGTATTCGTAGTGCTCGCGATCTTCCTCGGGTTGACCACTTCGCAGCAGAAGACCGACATCCCGCTGATGTCGTGGGGCGAGGCGTGGCGTGACCAGTTGCGTGCCAAGTGGTGGGTACTGATCCTCGCCGGCCTGGAGTTGATCCGCCAGATCCACAACCTCATCTCCGAGCACTCGTCGGGCTATCACCGCTTCTGGCAGAAGAAGGTCTTCGGTGGCTGGGAGCGGATGATGTGCCGCATGAAGCCCTACACCAGGTTCCGGGTGTCTCGGTTGGGGAAGCGCCTCGCGTTCCTTGCGGTACTCGGCACAGTGTTTTCGTGGATGTGGGGTCTGTCGTTGTTCCAGTCGCTGGCCGAGGCGCCGGCGAGGATCTTTCGCAACGTCTTCATCAATCCCGCACTCGGCCTACCGGTTGGCTTGACCATCGCGCTCAGCACCCTGGGCGGTCTGGTGTACATCGTGTTCTTCTTCGGCATCTTCTTCATCGGCGGAGTCGAGACCTTCAAGCCAGGTGAGATCCGCACCCGATTCAGCGACATCTGGGGCCAGGACCACGTCGTGCGCCGGATCAAGGAGAACCTCGACTTCCTCGAGCGACCGAAGGAGATCGAAGAACGCGGCGG
>JANPBZ010000245.1:0-13941 GCA_031430695.1 Ilumatobacteraceae bacterium | reverse complement strand
CTCGTCGACCATGGTCGTCGCAGGCGTGTTCTTGGTGGCGCGTCTTTACCCCGTCTTCCACTCTGGTTTGATGATCAACGTTGCCGGCCAGGACTTCAACTTGATCGCGGTGATCGGTGGCATCACCATCTTGATCGCCGCCGGGCTGGCGTTCGTACAGAACGACATCAAGAAGGTCCTCGCGTATTCAACGGTCAGCCAACTCGGCTACATGATGATGGGCCTCGGCGTCGGCGCCTGGGTGCCTGCCGTGTTCCACATCTTCACCCATGCCTTCTTCAAGTGCTGCCTGTTCCTGTGCGCCGGGTCGGTCGCACATACCGGCAGCCATCACAGCTTCGACATGAAGAAGGACATGGGCGGTCTGGCGCGCAAGATGCCCATCACCTTCATCACCTGGATGGCGGCCACGGCCGCGTTGTGTGGCGTGCCGTTCTTCAGTGGGTTCTTCTCCAAGGACGAGATCATCGATTCGGCCGGTTATTTCCACTACGGCGTGTTCATGATCGTCGGCCTCATCGGTGCGTTCATGACCACCGCCTACATGACGCGCGCGACCTACCTCACCTTCTTCGGTGAGGCGCGCGGTGCCGCCGCCCATTTCGTGCACGATGACCACGCCCACGCCGCTCACGACACTCACGTGGCGCATGACACCCACGACGCGCACGATGCACACGATGCACACGCCGCCGAGCCGGTGCACGGTAAACCGTTGCCGTTCGCACCGTCTGACTCGCCCGGCCTCATTGTCGTGCCGCTGCTGATTCTCGGTTTCCTCGCGGTTGTCGCCGGCTACCTCAACGCGGCACCGTTCAAGATTCACAAGATGGAGCACTGGCTCGAGTCATCGATCGGCTTGCCGATCGGCGAGGGCGGTATCCCCGAACCCGCTGCATTCGAGTGGGTGAAGGCGTTACCGTCGATCCTGCTGGTGGCGGCCGGGTTTGCAGTCAGTCTGGCGTTGTGCAAGCAGGTGTTCGGGAAGGCGGCGTCGCCGTTGAAGGGGCTCACCAAACGCAACCCGGTGCTCGGTGCGGGCCATCGCTTCCTGGTCAACAAGTACTACCTCGACGACCTCTATGAGAAGGTCATAGTCCGCGGCATCGCCCACCCGATTGCTGCGGCCGCGTATTGGACCAACCAGCGTGTGCTCGATGGCATCGTCAACGCCGTCGGTATCGGCGGTCGCAAGACCGGCGAATGGGTCTACAAGAACGTCGACCAGCGATTGGTCGATGGTGCCGTCAACGGCAGCGGCGCGGTTGCTCGTGGCACCGGTGGTGTGCTGCAGCCCGTGCAGTCAGGCAAGGTCAGCCTGTATGGAGCGTTGCTCTTCGGTAGTGCAGCGGTCGGTGCACTCGTACTCGTACTCGTCAACAGCTAGAGGAACTCATGGATGTACTCGAAAACCAACAATGGCTGCTGAGCCTCGGCACGTTCTTGCCACTGGTCGGCGTGCTGGTGATGCTGTTCATCCCGAAGCGCGACGAGGCGATGGTCAAAGGCACGGCCGTGGTCACCGCATTGGCGACACTGCTCGTCGGCGTGTACACGCTGGTGCAGTTCGACTACGGGCAGCCCGACAAGCAGCAGTTCTTCACCACCAACGACTGGATCCGTCCGATCAAGGCCACGTACACGGTCGGCCTCGATGGCATCAGCTTGCCGCTGTACCTGTTGTCGATGGTCATCACGTTGCTGGTGATGGTCTACTCGTGGGACCACGTGCCATCACCGGGGAATCCGAAGGCCTTCTTCATACTCATGCTGGTCCTGCAGGTCGGTATGGCCGGCACGTTCATTGCTCAGGACCTGATCCTGTTCTTCGTCTTCTTCGAACTCGTGCTGCTGCCGATGTACTTCATGATCGGCGTGTGGGGTGGCGAGAACCGGCAGTACGCATCGCTGAAGTTCTTCCTCTATACCATGTTCGGTTCCGCGCTGATGCTGGTGGCGTTCATCGCCTTGTTCGTCGTCACCAAGAACAACAGCCCGACGCCCGACCTGGCCAGCTTCAAGTTCCAGTGGTTCCTCGAGAACGGCGGCGGCGTCGCAAAGAACACGGCGATTTGGATCTTCGCCGGCATGTTCATCGGCTTTGCCGTGAAGGTACCGATGTTCCCCTTCCACACCTGGCTGCCCGATGCCCATACCGAGGCACCCACGCAAGGTTCGGTCATCCTCGCCGCGATCCTGCTGAAGCTCGGCACCTACGGGTTCGTACGTATCGCCCTGCCGTTCCTGCCGCAGGCGGCGGTCAAATGGGCTCCGGTCATCGGCATACTGGCGGTGATCGGCATCATCTACGGCGCGCTCGGTTGCCTGGCGCAGACCGACATGAAACGACTGATCGCCTTCTCGTCGGTGGCTCACATGGGGTTCGTCATGCTCGGCATCTCCACGCTGACGACACTGGGCATCAACGCGGCGTTGTTCGGAATGGTCGCGCACGGACTGATCACCGGCATGTTGTTCTTCCTCGCCGGGTCCGTGAAGGAGCGGTACCACACACTGCAGATCAGCAGGCTCAGCGGCATGTTGAAGCAAATGCCACGGCTCGGTTGGATTCTGGGCTTCTGCGCTATGGCGTCGCTCGGCCTGCCGGGCCTGGCCGGCTTCTGGGGTGAGTTCCCGGCCATCCTCAGCGCCTACAGCCCCGCCCAGGGTCTCAGCGAACCTCTGTTCCGCACCCTCATGGTCATCGCCGCGGTCGGTACGGTGCTGGCCGCCAGTTACCTGCTGTGGATGTATCAGCGCACCGCGTTCGGCGAGCCGACCGAGGAGTTCAGCGGCCATGGTGGCCACGCCCATGCTGCCGGCGCCGCAGCCAACGACGAACATCACGACGACATCCACGACGTCAACATCTTCGAGTGGATCGCCTGGACACCGTTGCTGGTCGCCATCGTGGTGCTGGGTGTCTACCCGCAGTTGATGTTCAAGGTCATGGATCCGGCCGTCGACCAACTCACCGCGGTGTTCAGGAAGTAACGCATGCTCTCGTCGTTGCTCGCGGCAAGCGACTTCGTGTCGCCAACGGTCGACTACCACGCGCTCGCGCCCGAGATCGTGCTGGGTGCAGGTATCTGCCTGGTCCTGCTGGTCGACCTGTTCGTCGCCGAGAACAAGCGGTGGATTTTGGCTACGCTGTCGGGCTTTGTTCTGCTCGGTGCGTTGCTGCCCGTCGTCACCCTCGGGGTGATTGGTGGCGATGTTCGGTCGATGTTCGACGACCGGTACGTGATCGACAACTTCAGTTTGGTGTTGAAGGCGTTGTTCCTCCTGAGCGGCTACATCGTCGTGCTGCTGTCGACAAACGAGATCGAAGAGGGCGGCTACCACCAGGGCGAGTACTACGTCATGTTGCTCAGCAGTCTCCTGGGCATGGTGATGATGACATCGTCACGAGACCTCATCAGCGTGTTCGTCGCCCTCGAGTTCCTGTCGATCCCCGCGTACATGATGGCGGCGTGGCGTAAGCGCGACCGCAAGAGCAACGAAGCCGGAGTGAAGTATTTCCTGCTCGGCGTGTTCGCCAGTGCCGTGATGCTGTACGGCATGAGCCTGCTGTACGGCGCGACGGGCAGCACCAAGCTGACGACGATCGGCGGAATGATCACGGGCAAGGGCAAGCTCGGCGGTATCGAGGTGATGGGCGTGGTGTTCGTCATCGTCGGCTTCGCGTTCAAGGTCAGCGCCGTGCCGTTCCACACCTGGGCGCCCGACACCTATGAGGGTGCGCCGACACCGGTCACAGCGTTCCTCAGCGTCGGATCGAAGGCGGCCGGGTTCGTGGCGTTGGTGCTCTTGGTGTATCTCGCGTTCCCCAACGCCGACGGCGTGTACCGCCCCTTCTTCTGGGTGATGGCAGCGCTGACCATGACGGTCGGCAACGTACTGGCGCTTCGTCAGACCAACATCGTGCGCCTGCTCGCGTACTCCAGCATCAGTCAGGGCGGCTTCATTCTGATGCCCCTCGTCGTTGCCGGCTCCACTCGCTCGGCCGAGACATCTTTGCGAGCCATCGTCGTATATCTGATCATTTACGCAGCAACCAACCTCGGCGCGTTCGCGGTGGTCATCGCCGTCAGCCGCAAGACCCGCAGCGGCGAGATCGCCAGCTTTGGCGGGCTGTTCGGCTACGCGCCAGGGCTGACGGTGTTGATGACTGCGTTCCTCGCCTCACTCGCCGGCATCCCACCGCTCGGTGGCTGGTATGCGAAGTTCGGAGCGTTCAATGCCGTGCTCACCGCTCGAAGCGGGTGGGGTTACAGCATTGCGGTGATCGGCGCGGTCAACGCGGTCATTGCCACGGCGTACTACGTCACCATCATGCGTGAGATGTGGATGAAGCCGGCGCCCGATGACGATGTCACGCCAGTGCGAGTCCCAGGTTCGATCAAGGCTGCGTTGGCGATCACCGGCGTCGCCACTCTGGTGTTCGGTGTGTTGCCCGGCTTCACCGGCTACGGCGGTATCACCGAGCTTGCCGGTGCCTTCGGCCTCTGACGAACTCCAGGCGGCCATCGTCGCTGCCGGTGGGGCCATCCGCTTCGACGAGTACATGCGCATCGCGCTCTATGGCGATCGCGGCTTCTATACGTCAGGCGGCCAGGCCGGCCGGCGCGGCGACTTCATCACCTCCGCGGAGGTTGGTCCATTGTTCGGTGCGGTGCTGGCGCGGTGGATCGACGCCGAATGGCGCCGCCTCGGCGAGCCCGACGACTTCACGATCGTTGAGTGTGGTGCTGGCCCCGGCACGCTGGCGCGCGCCGTGCTGGCAGCCGCGCCCCGATGGCGCGATCGCTATGTGATGGTCGAGGTCTCGGAGCAGCAACGGCGCCAGCATCCCGAATCCGTGCAGTCGCTGCCGGCTCTGCCCTCGGGCCCGGCGCTGCCAGGTGTGGTCATCGCCAACGAGTTGCTCGACAACATGCCCTTCCGCCTCGCTGTGTTCGACGGCGGTTGGCGGGAGGTGATGGTGTCCCTCGGGCGCGGATCCGACCTCGTCGAGACCACTCGGGCGCCGGATGTTGCCTGGGACTGGTTGCCCGGGCGGGTTGGGCATGGCACACGGTTGCCGATTCAGGATGCCGCCGCAGCGTGGGTCGACGACGCCAGGCGATTGCTGAGTCAAGGAAGTGTCATCGTGTTCGACTATTGCGCGCCGCGGACCGCCGAGCTGGTCGATCGACCGTGGCGCGAGTGGCTCCGCACATATCGTTCACACGACCGCGGCGAGCACTACCTTCGCGACCCCGGCGGGCAGGACATCACGGCTCAGGTCTGCCTGGATCAGTTGCCATCGCCGCACGTGACCGAGTCACAAGTCGACTTCCTGCACCGCTGGAACATCGACGATCTCGTCGAGGAAGGCCGCCGGCGCTGGGCTGCGGCCGCTGCTCGTCCCGATGTCGCGGCACTGACGATGCGCAGCCGGGCCCGCGAGGCCGATGCGCTGCTGGATCCTGGTGGACTTGGGGCGTTCTCGGTGGTGTCGTGGCTGGTAGAGGGCACAACCGAGCACGGTGGGTGACCGGATTGACGGCAACCACACGAAGTGGTCGAACGAGCGCCCACTGTGAGTGGGCCGAATGAACCATCGCCACGGACGGTGATATTCATCTATTGTTCCTCCAGCACTAGGCGGGCATTCCGATTGGATCGGAACCGCAATTGGAAGGACGATAATGAGGCACGTCATGGGCGACGGTTCGGTGGCAAATCGACGGAGTGATCGGACGCGAATTCTGGCTTTGATAGCCACATTCCTGTTACTGATGGCTGGGATCGTGGTATCGACGCCGGGGTTGCTCACCACCGCGAGCGCCACAGGAACCACAAGCACCAGTGGGGACGACGGCGATCACGACGATGACGACGATGACGGCGACGAGTGCAAGAACGACGACGATGACGGCGATCACGACGATGACGACCGCGACGACGATGAGACCTCGACGACAGTCGATGACGACGATGATGACGACGGCGATGGCGATGAGACCTCGACGTCAGTCGACGATGACGACGGCGATCACGACGATGACGACGGCGATCACGACGATGAGACCTCGACGTCAGTCGATGACGATGACGACGGTGACGACGGTGACGATGAGACTTCGACATCAGTCGACGATGATGGCGATGACAACGAGACCTCAACAACCGCGGACGAGAACGACGACAGTGCCAGCGAGAAGAGCAACCAGGGCGGCGACGACGGCGATGGCGATGAGACCTCGACGTCAGTCGACGATGATGGCGATGACGATGGCGATGAGACCTCGACGTCAGTCGACGATGATGGCGATGACGATGGCGATGAGACCTCGACGTCAGTCGACGATGCCGACCAGGAAGACGACGGCGACCACGAAGATGACGATGACGGCGACGATGAGACATCGACGACGGTCCAGGATCACGACGACGACGACGGCGACGACGACGGCGACGACGAGGGCGACGACGACGAGAACTGCGACGCGACGCTCACGCTGTACAAGAATCCCGGCATCGACAATGGCGGCAATCTGTTGCCCGAAGACTTCCAACTGCTGCTCGACGGCGAGCCGCAGGCTCAAGAAGTTGAGCTCACCGTTGCAGCAGATGTAGAGCACATCGTCAGCGAAGTGGATCAGCCCGGCTACGAGCTCAGGATCATCATCTGCACAGACGGTGACACCAACGAGCGGTTGTCAGAGAACGGGAAGGTTACCCTTGAAGCCGGCCAGCGTGCTTCCTGCGAAGTCGTCAACGACGACATCGCCCCGACTGTCACACTGCACAAGGTCGTCGCCAGCGGCGAGACCCCTCCCGGGGATTTCATCCTCACGATCAACGACGAGCCGGTTGCGCAAGGCACCGCTCTCCCTGTCGTTGCCAACGAGCCGCTCGTGATCTCCGAGGATCCGACCCCCGGCTATGCCCCCGCCTCGGTGGCCTGCACGTCAGACCTCGAGGGTTCACCGAACCAGTACGAGGCCGTCGGCACAGCGACGATCGAGATCACCCCGGCGTTGGCAGAGGACATCGTGTGCACGATCACCAATGACGCCGTGGATGTCTCGACCATCACGGTCGTCAAGGACGTGGACAATACATGGGGCGGCACGCTCACCCCTGCTGACTTCCAGTTGTTCATCGATCAGGTCGGCGCCGTTCAAGGTCTGGCCCACGAGGTCGCTGCAGGCGGACACACCATCAGCGAGTTGGACCGCCCCGGATACCTGCAGTCCGACATCGTCTGCGTCGACCTCGCTACCGAGGCTGTACTCACCGATGTTGACGGCGCCATCACTGTCGACGCCGGGCAAGATGTCGAGTGCACGGTGTTCAACGTCGCCATGGCAGCGACCCTGACGCTGATCAAGGCTGTGATCAACACCGACGGTGGCCTGGCCGTGGCAGGCGATTTCGTCCTGATGATCGACGGCGTCATCGTCGCCCAGCGTGCACCAGTGCCGGTAAAGGCAGGGAAACGCATCATCACCGAGGTTCCCGTCGATGACTACCGCCTGATCGACATCCGCTGCAGCGACAATGATGACCCGCAAGCAGTCGTGGTGTACAGCGGCGGTGTCACCCTGGCTCTCGGCCAGAACGTGACCTGCTTTGTGGTCAACGACGACGATCCGATCGACCTGTTCATCACCAAGAGCGACAACGGCGCGGTGCCGGTGGCGGGCGGTCCGGCTTTCAACTACACCATCACCGTCGACAACCTCGGCCCCCGCAACGCATCGCTCGGTGAAGATGTGACGGTGACCGACCAACTCCCCGTCGGCTTTGTCTTCGGCTCGCCCCTGCCTGGCGGTTGCACGGCGGTCGGCCAGACCCTGACCTGTGTGATCGATCCGGCCACTCTCGAGGTCGGGGATCCGGCGGTCGTGCTGACCGTGCCGGTCATGGCCCTCCCCGGTGCCGCGAGCGGCGTGTACACCAACCTGGCGTTCGTCGACACCCCTGAGGACCCGGCCTGTGTCGGCGCCGGTTGCATGCCTGTCTGCAGCGACACCACCAACAATGTCGCCTGCGACACCACTGTGGTCACACGCGCGGCCATGTTGGCGATCGACAAGCAAGACGATGTCACCGGCCCGATCCGGCCGGGTCAGACCTTCTCGTACAACATCCAGATCACCAACACCGGCCCGTCGACGTTCCTTACCAACTTGGTGATGACCGATGATCTTCCCGCCGCGTTGATCTTCCAGTCGGTCACCGCGGCGAGCCCGTGGAGCTGTCCGCAAGCTGATCCGGTGGTCTGCACCTACGGTATCGAGCTGCAACCTGGTGCACTCGTTGCACCGGTGATCAAGATCACCGTCAGGCTCGACCCCAACTTCACCGGGACCAGTGTCGACAACACGGCCTCGGTCACGGCTGTCGTCGAGGCGCCGGCTGTCGTCGAATCTTCACAGTCGGCGGTGCTGGCCGTCGCGCCCAGCGGCCCGGGCACGGTGGTGACCGCAACCGATGACGAAACGACACCGATCGTGCGTGTGGCAGACCTGTCGATCGACAAGTCGGTGTCGGTTGGCACGACCGTCGTCGGTGGCGAGTTCAACTGGGTCCTCGATATCACCAACCACGGTCCCGATCTGGCGACGAACCTGACGGTCAGCGACAGCATCCCATCACAGTTCGAAGTGCTCGGCGCCTTCCCGACGGCCGGTCTCAGCTGCACCAACACCACCAGCTCGGTGCAGTGCACCGCTGCAAGTTTGGCCGTCAACGCGACCGTTCGTGTCATCGTGCAGGTCCGAGTGGTTGCGTCTGCAGCGCCCGGAACGGTCACCAACACGGGAAGTGTCACTGCAACTTCGACTGATCCTGATCCGACCGACAACAGTGACTCTGCGTCGATCGACATCACGGCCGCTGCCAGCCAAGCGCCGGTGCCTGTTCCCGCCTCCGGTTCAGCTGCCCCCACGCCGACGCTGCCTCGAACGGGTGGTTCGCCCGTCGGGCCGTTGACGCTCGCTGCGCTGCTGTTCTGTGGCGGCATGGTCTCCCTCGTCATCGCCCGGCGCCGCCGGGCGATGACGGCGTAACAGATGTCAGCGTGACGTTGCCCGCCCGGTAGGGACGGCGGGCTGGCAACGTCACTGCTGCGCAGGTCCCGGCTCGCTTGGTTTCGCTAACGTGCCCGTTGGGGGTTACGACATGAGCGACAACCACAACACCATCGACGACTTGATGTTGGAGAACCGCAAGTTCCCACCGTCGGCCGATTTCAAGCGTCAGGCGTTGGTCACCGACACGTCGTTGTACGACGACGCCGACGAGGACTATCACGGCTTCTGGGCGCGCCAGGCCGCCGACCTGCTGACGTGGAGCACCGACTGGCAAACGATCTGTGAGTGGAAGCTGCCCTTCGCCAAGTGGTTCGTCGGCGGGCAGCTCAACGTCAGCTACAACTGTCTCGACCGCCACGTCGAGGCCGGGCGTGGCGACAAGGTGGCGTTCTACTGGGAGGGCGAGCCCGGCGATGCACGCGTGCTGACCTATGCCAGCCTGCTCGACGAGGTGCAGCGACTTGCCAATGCACTGAAGGATCTCGGCGTGCGGCGAGGCGATCGAGTCAACATCTATCTGCCGATGATTCCCGAGGCGGCGGTGGCCATGTTGGCGTGCGCGCGCATCGGTGCCGCGCACAGTGTGGTGTTCGGCGGGTTCAGCGCGCAGTCGCTTTCCGACCGCATCAACGACGCCGAGGCCAAGGTGCTGATCACCGCCGATGGCGGCTACCGACGTGGCGAGGTCTTTCCGCTGAAGCCGGCGGCCGACGACGCCATTGCCACCACACCGACGATCGAGCATGTCGTCGTCGTTCGTCGCGGCGGCAACGAGGTCGACATGATCGAAGGTCGCGATCACTGGTACCACGATCTGGTGACCGCCGCCGACCCGGTGTGCCCGGCCGAGCCGATGGATTCCGAGCAACTGCTGTTCCTGCTGTACACCAGTGGCACCACCGGCAAGCCGAAGGGCATCATGCACACGAGTGGCGGTTACCTCACCCAGGTCGCCTTCACCCACAAGTACGTGTTCGACCTGCACCCCGATACCGACGTGTTCTGGTGTACGGCCGACGTCGGTTGGGTCACCGGACACAGCTACATCGTCTACGGCCCGCTGGCCAATGGCGCGACCAGCGTGATGTACGAGGGGGTGCCCAACTTCCCGGGCAACGATCGTCTGTGGTCGATCATCGAGAAGTACAAGGTCACCAAGTTCTACACAGCGCCGACCGCCATCCGCACGTTCATGAAATGGGGTGCCGCCGAACCGGCCAAGCACGACCTTTCGTCGCTGCGCCTGCTGGGCTCGGTCGGCGAGCCGATCAACCCAGAAGCCTGGATGTGGTACCAGGAGCACATTGGCGGCGGCACCTGCCCGATCGTCGACACGTGGTGGCAGACCGAGACCGGCGGCATCATGATCAGCCCGTTGCCCGGCGCGACCACGACGAAGCCCGGGTCGGCCACGTTCCCACTGCCGGGCATCGGCGCCGAGGTGGTCGACGAGGCCGGTGCACGGATCGAGCAGGGCGGAGGCTATCTCACGCTGACGCATCCGTGGCCGGGCATGCTGCGCGGCATCTGGGGCGACCCGCAGCGCTACTTCGACACGTACTGGAGCCGATACGAAGGTCGGTACTTTGCCGGCGACGGCTGCAAACTCGACGACGATGGTTACCTGTGGCTGCTCGGTCGAGTCGACGATGTCATGAACGTCAGCGGCCACCGCATCTCGACCACCGAGGTCGAGTCGGCGTTGGTCTCGCATCCAGCGGTTGCGGAAGCTGCTGTGGTCGGCGCGCTCGACGACGCCACTGGTCAGGCGATCATCGCCTATGTCACGTTGCGGGGCGGCAGCGTGGTCGACATCGCCGAGTTGCGCGACCATGTGGCCACCCAGATCGGTGCCATCGCCAAGCCGAAGATGATCTACTTCACCGCTGATCTGCCCAAGACCCGCAGCGGCAAAATCATGCGGCGGTTGTTGCGCGATGTCGCCGAGGGTCGCAACCTCGGCGACACCACCACCTTGGCCGACGCGTCGATCGTCGGCGAGTTGCAGCGGCGCGCCGCAGAAACCGCCAGCGAGGACTGAGGCTCGATCCCGCTGGATTTTGGCGCTTAAGCCATAGGAAAGTGCTGCCGATACAGGGTAGGTGACGGACGAGGAATTGGCGGGCCAGCCCGGTGCGGTAGCCACGCGCGGGGAGGGAGAGCCTGACGCTGCCTCCGCCGAACCGGTGTTCTCGCCGCAGGATTTCCGTCTCAACCTCGGGGCTCGATTGGCCGTTGTCGACGATGACGCGCCGCTGCCCAACCTCGACAGCCCAGCGATCCGCAAGCTGACCTGGGAACACGTCGTACCCGACCGGCCGGCGTCGTCCGCGCCGAGTGCGGCAACAAACGTCCCGTTGCCGCCGCCGCGTCGGGTGCCTCCTCCGCCACCACTTCCGGCAAGCTTCCAACCACCCGTTGCCGTCGCTGCGCCGCCGCCAGTCGTTGAGGCGGTCGAGGCCGCGACGGTCGTCGAAGACGAGGTCATTGCCGACGACGACCAGGCCGCCGATGTCGCCGAAACCGAGGTCGAGGAGGACCTGCTCGAGGAGGATCCGCTCGAGGAACTCGAGGTCGACGATTTCGGCACTGACGATGCGGTCGCACCGGCGGCACCCGTCACCGAGCCTGTGGTAAACCGGCTCGCCTCGGTTCCTGATCTGTTCGACGACGACGACTCACCGATCGAACTACCACCGATCACTCCATCAGGCCCGATCGTGGCTCACGCCCAGAGCGTGTACGCCCCGGTGCTCGCGGAGACCCTCTATGTCGTTCCCCCGCCGCGCCCCGCAACCACGACTGTGGCCGTCACTGCGGGTCCTGGGAAGCAACCGCGTCGAAGGGCGAACAAGAAGCCCAAGCGTCACCTGTTCCGCACCTTCATGACGTTGGTACTGTTGTTCGGTCTGTTGGGTGGTGGCGCATTCGCAGCCAAGATGTACCTCCTGCATCAACCCACCTGGTCGGTCGAGTTGAAACCACTTGCCGACGACGTCGCTGCGGCGCGCGGACTGCAGTTCAAGCTCTCGGTCCAGGTCACCGAGGTTCCGATCAGCGACTATGCCAGGCGTCTGGCCGGGTCCGCTGTCGACACCCGGGCCGACTCCGCTCCCGCGTGGAGGGCGCTCGGACTGCTGAACGGTGAACTCGATCTCGAAGCTGTCGGTCGCCAGGCGCTGAACGATGCACCGGCCTTCTACGATCCTGCCACCAAGACCATCTTTGTCAGCGACGATCTCAAGACGCACGAGCATCTGTACCGTTTCGCGCTTCATCGTGCCCTGGCGACGGCGTTGCTCGACCAGCAGTTCGACTGGAGCTCACGTGTTGCGACGGCCACGCCTGCTGCGTCGCTGGGCATCCGGGCGACCATCGACGGCGATGCGTTGGCCGTGGCCAACCTGTTGGCCGCGAACGACGCACCCGACCAGTTGGCACCTGAACTGCTTGCCTTCGTGCAGGGCCATGGCAACACCGTCTCACCGTCACAGTATGCAGCCATGCTCGCCGGTCGGGCCGGAGTCACGATGCGGCCGACCATCGCGTCGATGCTCGACGATCCAACGTCGCTGGCAACGCTCGAGCAGGCAACACCGAGCAGCGATGCGGTGCTCGACGCTGGCCGTGCTCCGGTCATCACAACGGCGCCAGTCGGCGCGCAGGGGATGATGTTCTGGTACTACGTGCTCGCTAGCCGAATTGACGATGGCCAGGCGTGGTCCGCGGCGACGCGCTGGACCGCTGACTCGTTGACCACGTCGACGGGCTCGGCGAGCAAGTGCGTCGATGCCAAGGTCGCCGCAGTAGATGCTGACGGTGCAGCGCTTGTACTGGCAGCGTTCGAGGCATGGGCGGCCGTCGCTCCACTGGAGTCGACCACAACCGTTGTGCCGATCGAGGGCAACCAGGTCGCCATCAGAGCCTGCGATCCAGGTGCAGCCGTCACGGCACCGCTTCCTGTGAAGGTTCCCGTCGTCTTCGGCGGCGCCGGCGTCGAGCGAGCGCTCGTGCAGGCCGCCATCAGCGCAGCCGGCGATACGCAGGTCGACACGGCATGCTTGGTGGCCGCCGCCCGCGCACGCGGCGCAGTGTTGGCGTCGCCTGCCGACGATGCGCCGGTGTTGGCCGTCAACTGGCAATCGTCATACGTAACCGCCAACATCGATCTGGCTGCCGCGTGCCTCGTCCCGGCAGGATGAGTCGCTTCGGCTAGTCGCGGAAGTTCTGGAACTGCAGTGGGATGCCGAGATCGGCGCCCTTCAGCGCGGCGATGATGGTCTGCAGGTCGTCGCGCTTCTTGCCAGTGACTCGAACCGTGTCGCCCTGAGTCTGGCTGCTGACGCCCTTCGGCCCCTTCTCCTTGATCATCTTGTTGATCTCGCGGGCCTTGTCGGATGAGATACCGACCTTGATGGTCAGCACCTGTCGCACACTGTTCTGCGTGGCTTCTTCGATCTTGCCGTAGTCGAGTCCCCTCAGTGACACGCCGCGCTTGACCAGCTTCTCCTCGATGACGGTCCGCAAGGCAGTCAATCGATCCTCGCTGGCCGTGCGCAGGGTCAGCACGAGGTCGGTTTGTTCGATCGACGAGTCGGTGTTCTTGAAGTCGTAGCGCGTAGCGATCTCTCGCTGCGCTTGGTCGATGGCGTTGCGCATCTCCTGTCGATCGACCTCGGAGACAACATCAAAACTGGGCATGTCGTGAGACTAGTTGCGCCGCTAACCTCATTTCCCTCAGATGGGTCGGTACCCGAGTGGCCAAAGGGGGTTGACTGTAAATCAACTGGCATAGTCCTACGGAGGTTCGAATCCTTCCCGGCCCACCCCATCTGATCGCCAGGCTCCTCAC
>JANPBZ010000244.1:0-39699 GCA_031430695.1 Ilumatobacteraceae bacterium | reverse complement strand
GCTGACAGAGCGGATGGGCTCAGTTGACGCCCCAACCGCCGTCGACGCGGAGCAGTTGTCCGGTGATGTGCTTCGACTCGTCGCTGCACAAGAACACGGCCGCCTGGGCATGGTCGTCGGCCGACAATGGTCCACCACCGGAGACGGGCATGCGGGCTTTGACGATGTCGAGCGTCTCGGGATCAGATGCGGCGCGGGTGGCCATCGGCGTCAAGGTCAGCGCCGGCAGGATGGCGTTGAATCGGATTCCGGCAGCGCCGTATTGGCATGCACCGTTGATGGTCAGCGAGTTGATCCCACCCTTAGCCGCGGCGTAGGCCAGGGTGTTGAATGCGCCGGCCACCGGGTTGGTGGCGGCGACTGACGACATGTAGACGATCGATCCGCCGCTCGGCTGGTCGAGCATGATCTTGACTGCTTCTCGTGAACTGAGAAACGCAGTGTTGAGATTCAAGGCGACGGTGGTGTTCCACGACCGCAGCGAGGTGGAATGCAATGGCCCGTCGCCGAATGGCCGACCGCTGCCACCTGCGCACGCAAGCAAGGCATCGAGGCGATCGTAGGTTTCGGCACATCGAGCGAAGGCTCGTTCAGTGTCGCTTTCGTCGGTCAGATCGGCGGCGACCCAGGTGATGGCGGTATCGGATCCGACACGCTCGGCCAGCGCGACACAATCCTCCTCGCGCAGTGCAACCACGAACAGCCGAGCCCCTTCTGCGGCGAATCGAAGTGCGGCGGCCTCGGCGATCCCCGTTGCTCCGGTGATGCCACACACCTTGCCGGCGAGGCGTCCGCTGACGTTTGGCTGGTTCATGACGGGCACGCCTCCATTGCAATCTCCACGAATTGCTTCACTGACTTCGAATGATCATCGATGCGCCACGCGAGATGGAACTCGTCGAACCGCTCGACCGGCTGCAGCGGGCGGATGACCACGCCGTCGCGGCTGACGTTTGCAGCCTGCCAGGCGTTGAGCCAGCCGATACCAGAACCGACGGCGACCATGTCGAGCATGCGCTCGACCTGGCTCGCGGCATGCACGACCCAAGCGGGGCGCACATCGAGCGCGGTGCAGTACGCCACGGTCGAGTCGTGATACGTCGGTGCCTCGTCCCGCTCGACCAACAGCACCGGTTCCCCCTCCAGATCTGTGGCGTAGACAACCGGGTACTCGGCCAGCGGATGATTGTGAGGTACAGCCACATGATCGAACGGCACCCGCGCCAGTAGTTGCGAGGCGAGCAGATCGGGATACGGGACTGGTGGATGAACCAGTCCGATCGACAGCCGACCTTCGCGGAGATCCTTGAAGATCCGCAGTGAGGTGAACGCCGACGGGCGAACGGCGATGTGCGGGTGAGCGTCGTGAAACTGGCGCGCTGCGGCTGCGGCTGCGTGCTCGCTGCCGTGGCAATAGCCCAGCGTCAACGGTTGATCGGTCGACTCGGCAGAGTGGCGCAGCGTCTCGGCGAGGCCGGTGAAACGATCGACGGCACGAAGCGCAGACCGTGCCTCGTGCAGCAGTCGCGACCCTGCAGGAGTGAGGTGCACCTGTCGGGTCGACCGCTCGAACAACTGCACGCCGAGTTCGGCTTCGAGCTCGCGGATGCGTTGCGACAACGGGGGAGCGGTCATGTGCAGTCGCGCAGCAGCACGACCGAAATGCTGTTCCTCGGCCACCGTCACGAAGTAGGTCAGCCTGCGCAGATCCATATGGTTGGACCGTAGCAGTAGCACGCTGATTGTGACCGGTTACGACATGATCCGTGTCGCATCGGGTCGTGGACTTCGCTCGTGCCCCCTGAGACAATCGTCACATGAAGATGATGTGGTTTCACTTGATGCCGTATCCGGACCTGCCGGACGACTTCAATACCAAGCATCGCAGCGTGTGGGTCGACATCGACCCGGCCTTGTTCGACCGCGACGTCATGGCCGAGACCTACGACACCTACATCGATCAACTGGTATACGCCGAGGATTGCGGTTTCGATGGGATCTGTGTCAACGAGCACCACAACAACGGATACGGGCTGATGCCGTCCCCGAATCTGATCGCCGCAATCCTGGCCAACCGCACCTCGCAGGCTGCCATCACCGTGCTCGGCAACTCGGTGGCGCTCTACAACCCGCCGATCCGCGTCGCTGAAGAGTTCGCCATGCTCGACCTGTTCTCGCGTGGCAGGTTGATCGCCGGGTTCCCCGTCGGCACGGCGATGGATACCACGCACTCGTACAGCATCAACCCCGGCAACCTGCGACCTCGCTATTACGAGGGCATCGACCTGATTATGAAGGCATGGCAGGCCACCGAGCCCTTTGCCTACAACGGCCGGTTCAACCAGCAGCGATATGTCAACCCCGTGCCGCGTCCGTGGCAGAAGCCACATCCGCCGGTGTGGATTCCTGGCGGAGGCTCCATCGAGACCTGGGACTTCTGCGCGAAGAACGACTTCGTCTATGGCGCGCTGACCTACTACGGCTACAAGATGGTTCGCGAGACTGTCGCCGGGTATTGGCAGCGAGTGGAAGCCCACGGACGCGACGACAACCCGCACCGTCTCGCGGTCACCCAGTTCATCGGCGTCGCCGACACTGATGCCGAGGCCTACAAGTTGTACCGCGAACCGGCCGAGTACTTCTTCAACCGATCGCTGCACGTGTACCCCGGCTTCACGGATGCGCCCGGCTACGTCACCGAAGCCTCGATCCGCGCCCGCTATCAGTCGCAGGTGCGTCAGGTGGCCCGCAACAAGCAGGCCAAGCACGACCTCACGTGGGACGAGATGGTCGACAATGGCTACGTCGTGATCGGCGGTCCCGACACCGTGCGCGAGCAACTCGAGGAAGCGGCCCGAGAACTTCGCATCGGTCACCTCTGCGCCATGCTGCAGTTCGGCAACATGAGCGATGAGCTGACGCGGTACAACACCAAGCTGTTCGGAGACAAAGTTGCACCGGGTCTGCGAACTCTGTTCTCGGAGTACGACGATCCTTGGTGGCCACAAAATGCCCGCTAAACGTCTCGTCTATCTGTTCGGCACCGCCGGTCATCCGGAGCTATCGCCGGCGATGCGCGCCGTCGAGGCCGCCGGTTGGGAGATCATCGTTCCGTCGGTGCCTGGCTTCGATGGTGTCGCCGGTTTCGAACCTCGCGACGAGTACCTCGACTGGATCACCACATTCTGGGATTCGATCGACGAGACCGGAGCGACTCCATGCCCCGTTGTCGGTGCATCGATCGGCGGACTGTTCGCGGCCGAGCTCGCCGCACTGCGCCCCGAGGCGGTCACTGGCGTGGCGTTGTTGGCTCCCTTCGGAATAGCCGATGCCGCGAATCCAGGCTTCAACATCTACGGCACACCCTCCGCCCAACGCATGGCCCACCTGTTTGCCAAGGGCGTGCCCGATGCGTTCGTCAATCGATTTGCCCACCTCGATACCGAGGAAGCACCGGTCGCCGGCTATCTCAGCGACGTGGCAGCGGCGAATATCTTGTGGCCGCTCGGCGATCGAGGTATAGCCAAACGACTCCATCGCATCACCGCACCGCGTCTCACGCTGTGGGGCGACCTCGACGAGGTCAACCCCGTCAGCAACGCGAACGCATGGGGTGGTGCTCAGATTGTTGCCGGCGCCGGCCACCTCATCGAATGGGACGCGCCGGATCAGGTCTCGACCGCCCTACTCGCCTTCCTCAGTTCGCTCGCCGAATGATGTCTCGCACCGCCTCGACGTATCGATCGCGCGAGCTCAGGAACGAATGAATTCCATGTGGCGCGCCGTCGATGACCCTGATCTCGACTTCGGGATTGGCCGCGCTCTGTCGCTCGGCATGATCGGGGAAAAGTGCCGGCCCCATCTCGGGGTCGGCCTGCAGGATGATCATCGGCTTGGTGATGTGTGCGTCGGGGTCGTAGCCGCTGAGCGCGCCTCCGTAGATGGCGGGCAGCCAGACATCGGGATCACCGAGCATCAACGAGTCGACGCGGGATTGAACTGCGTGTGCGCTCATGTGATCGCCGGCTCGTCCCCACGGCATCACGGCATCCGCCACCAGCGACACGAAGTGCTCGCGCGGTTCGTTGTGCGCTTGGGCCGACCGCATGCTTGCTTCGAGTCTCGGAAAGATGTCCGCGAACACGCTCTGCTCGAACAGCGCCTGATCGCAGAAGTACAACGGAGGGTCCTCGCACAGCGCCGCCCGCACGAGGTCGGGTCGTGTCGCTGTGATGTGGTGTGTGATGACCCCACCGAGCGAGTGCCCGATGAGAACGACAGGCCCGGAAATCACCTGTTCGACAAATTCGATCACGTCTGTCGTGTAGAACGGCACCGTGTAAGTGTTGGGAGCATGATCAGAGCGGCCGTGCCCGCGAAGATCGATACGGAACACGTCGGCGTCGTCGCCCAGTTCATCGACGACCTCGTCGTAGCCCGTGGAAATTCCCGACAAACCGTGCAGCATCAACACCGTTGTTGCGCGGGGCGAACCGTCACGCGTCCACTCCAGGACAGTGTTCCGATGACTGAAACGCATGACGCCTCCGATAGTTGTTCGCCGAAATGTTATGCAGTATGGTGCCCATCGTCACAGGAGGTGTCCGCCGTCGCAACGGGGCGACGTGAGCCTCCTCGTGGCTTCACATCCACACAAGGGGGAATACATGGCTCGCCGATTCATGGCAGCCGCGGTCGTAGGAGCATTGCTCCTCGTAGCTTGCGGCGACGACGACAATACCGACAGCACATCCGCGGCAACGGAGGCACCAGCAGCAACTGATGCACCAGCCGCGACCGATGCTCCGGCAGCGACTGATGCACCAGCAGCCACTGATGCACCAGCAGCCACTGATGCTCCGGCAGCGACTGATGCACCTGCCGGTGATGGCCTGGTCGGCGACAAGGATGCGTCCGCCGGTCCCGATTGCGGACTCGGCACGGGGGAACCAGCAACTGGCGAGCCCATCAAGCTCGGCAACGTCACCACGTCGGTGCCCGGCATCGACTTCACCACTGGCCCAGCCATGATGAAGGCGTACTTCGATTGCGTCAACGACAACGGTGGCATCAACGGCCGTCCGGTGCAGATGCTCATGGAGAACGACAACCTCGTAGCAGCCGACGCCGCAGCAGCGGCCCGCAAGCTGATCGAGACCGACAAGGTTGTTGCGATGGTCGGTGGCTTCAGCATCATCGACTGCCCCGTCAACGCCGACTACTACACAGAACAGGGTTACTACGTGATCGTCGCTGGTGTTCCGGCCGAGTGCTTCAGCTCGCCGAACATTGCCGCCGCCAACATGGGCCCCGGCTATAGCGCACTGGGTGCTGCCCAGATCGTGGTCGAAAAGGGTGCGACCGGCACGATGGTCACTATGACCAACGAGACGGCGACGTCGGACTACAACAACTCGTTGGCTGGGCTCTACGCCGAGCAAAACGGTCTCGCATGGATCGACATCCAGATCCCACCGCCCATCGCCGATGCCAACGCAGCAGTGCTTGACGCCGTCGCCAAGGCCGGCAAGGGCGGAGCGATCGTGTTGAACTACACACCTCCGGAGGGTCTGAAGATCCTGAAGGCTGCAGAAGAGCTTGGCCTGATCGACGAGGTCATCTGGGGCTCGTCGACACCTCTCAACGACAACTCTGTTGCTGCGGCGCTTGGTGCGGCCTGGACCGGCAAGCTCAACGTCAATGCCGAACTCAGCCTGCTCGACGACCCGCGTCCGGAGATGGAGCTGTACCGCACGGTTTCGGCCGAGTACAACTCCGAAGCACCGTTGGGCAGCTTCCAGCAGATGGGCTTCATGATCGGTCGCATCATCGTTCAGACGCTGCTCGACATGGATCCGGCAGACCTCGACGACCCGGTGGCCGTCAACGAGGCGATCAAGGGAATCAACAACTTCAACACACACATCGTGTGCAAGCCCTGGTACTTCGGTGGATTGCCCGATGGCAACGTGCCCAACAACTGGGACTACAACGTTGTTCCTGATGGCACCGACACGATGGTGCTCGACAAGGATTGCTTCGCAATCGCCGAAGTCGAGCCGATTCTGACCGCCGTTCGTACGGCTGAGGTTGCCCAAGGGCTCAACGTCGGCTGATAATCGGTTCCAACCGAACTACAAGACACGTAAGGATTCAACCTCGATATGCCAGGTCTTGGTGATTTGTGGCCCTATGTCATTCAGGGCCTGGCCTTCGGGGCCATGTATGCGGTGACCGGTACAGGACTAGTTGTCCTGTACCGGACCACCGGTGTTGTCAATCTGGCGTTCGGCGCGATCGGATGCATGGGTGCTCATGTTGCGTGGTCGCTCATGGGCGGCAGCCTCAGCAAGCCGATTCCCACGGCTCACGGGTGGCGAATACTTGCGTACCCGATGCTGGTGGTGGTGTGCGCCGCGTTGACCCTCGTGTACGGGATGTGGATCGCGCCAAAGCTCGCCCGCCGTGATCCACTGGTCAAGTCATTGGGCATGGTCGGAGTTGCGTTGTTCCTGCTCGGGATCATGAAAGAGCGGTGGGACACGTCGAAGCCACGAGGCCTCGTCCTGCCGAGCAAGATCTACAGGGTGTTCGGCGCAGTCGTCACCTCGACGCAGATCGTTGCGTTGTTGTTCGCCATCTTGGTGGTGGTAGTCGTCAGTGTTTTCCTGAAGAAGACCGCGACCGGCACGGCAATGAGGGCAATCGCCAACGATCGCGACGTCTCGGCGTTGCTCGGTGTACCTGTGCGCCGGGTCGAAGCGTTGGCGTGGCTCGGGTCGGGAGTGATCTGCGGTTGCGTGTTCCTGCTGTTGCCGCCGTTGTTCAAGAGCATCGATCAGGGCACGTTGACCTGGTTCGTCATCGGCGCACTCGGCGGTGCAATCGTCGGTCAGTTTCGATCACTACCGGTCACGTTCTTCGCCAGTCTCGTGATCGGTGTGATCGAGTCGGTGTTGACTCCGTTCACCGGCAATGTTCAGTTCATGGCCGACTTCCGCAAGACGACGCCGTTCGTCATTTCGGTCGCGGCGATCGTGTGGATCAGCCGCAAGCGCACCGTGACGCTCTCCGGCAGGGAGATGCGGTGACAGCCACGACGGAGGTGGTGCCCGACAAGCCGCCGGTCGTCGCACGGGTGTTTTCCAATCCCTGGTTCGAGCCGTCGGCCGTGGGGGTCGTGTTGGCTCTCGCGCTGTTGGCGATTCCAGGTTTCTTCGATGCGTTCTGGATTGCAAACTTCACGCAGATGGCGGTGTACTCGATCGTCGCCGCCAGCGCAGGCCTGCTGTACGGCCGGGTCGGCCTGGTCTCGCTCGGTCAGGTTGCGGCGTACGGTATCGGCTGCTGGGTGACCATGCGCCTCTCCTTCGGCACGACGTGGCCATTCCCGGTTCTGTTGGTCATCGGTGGTGTCGTTGCTGCGGTGATCGGTGTGCTCATTGGATTGCCCGCGTTGCGGGTCAGTGGGTTGTACCTCGCGCTGGTCACGCTGATGCTTGCCGCCGGCATGGAGATTGTGCTCGGCGCGACGAAGTTCCCGAATGGTGGCGGCGGCTTCCAGGGCGTCGTCGAGACACTCAGCGACATCAGGGCAACACGTCGGCCATCGTGGGCCATCACCGATGTGGCGTACTACCGCTTCATCGTGATCGGCGCCTTCGTCATGTTCATGCTGGCCTCGTACGTGTTGTCACGCAAGCCTGGGCGTGCGTGGGCATCGATCCGCCAGAGCGAGGCTGCGGCGTTGGCTGCAGGAATCGACGTCACTCGCTACAAGTTGTGGGCGTTTGCACTCGCCGCGTTCATGGCCGGTGTCGCCGGCGGCCTGTACGCGGGCACGGTTCCCAAGGGAATGAGCATCGACGCCTTCAACCGCCAGTCGGCCATCTTCCTGATCGCTGTGGTCATCATGGGCGGGATATACAGCTTGTGGGGTGGCCTCCTCGGCGCATTCTTTGCCACGTGCCTGCTGAAGTTCCTCACCCAGAACGTCATCGGCCATCAGTTCTGGACTCGGTTCTCCCTGTCGCTGTTCGGCTTCGGTTTGCTCGCCAACCTGATCCAGAGCACGCGTGCAGCAGAGAAGAAGGGCATCGAGGCGTGATCGACGTCCAAGGGTTGTCAGTTCACTTCGGCGGTGTCGTATCGCTCGATGACATGACCATTCAGTTTCCGGAAGGCACATGCGGCCTGATCGGCCCCAACGGCGCTGGCAAAACGACGTTCTTCAACGTGCTGTCCGGTTTCGTGACACCGCGCACAGGTCGGATCGAGGCGATGGGTCAGGATCTACTCGCGCTGCCCGACTACAAGAGGGCGCGTTGGGGATTGCGGCGAACGTTTCAGACCGAGCAGGCAATCGAGAAGCTCACCGTTTTCGAGAACGTGGCCACGGTCTACGAGCACGCCGACAGGGGCGGCAAGGCCGGGCGCGTCGCTGCTGTCGATGATGCATTGGATTTCGTCGGGCTCAGCGACGTGGCTCAGGACACAGTCCGCACGCTCGGTGCCAAGGAGCGGCGGTTCATCGAGGTGGCCCGCGCCGTTGTGGGCAAGCCGAAGCTGATCCTGCTCGACGAACCGGCAGCCGGATTGCCCGACGCCGAGACAGCGACACTGGGTCGGATCATCCGCAGCATCCCTGAACGCGTGGGCGCCACCGTGATTCTGGTAGACCACGACATGAGCCTGGTTCAAGCCTGCTGCGACTGGACAGCCGTCCTCGACTTCGGTCGTCTCCTGGCGTCGGGACCAACGCAAGAAGTGCTGCACGATCGCAACGTGATGAAGGCGTATCTCGGCACCGAGGAAGTCGCCTCATGACCACCCTGTCGATCGAGAACGTCTCGGTAGCCCGCGGCCCACGCAACGTCGTGCACGACGTGACGATCGAGGTGCCCCCTGGCGAGGTCACAACCATCCTCGGGCCCAACGGTGCGGGCAAGTCGAGCCTTGCCCTGGCGTGTGCCGGCCTGGCCCGGGTCACGAAGGGTTGGATCAACCTCGACGGCAAGAATTTGGCCAACCAGCGTCCCGAGCGCATCCGCGCCGCTGGCATATCTGTCGTACCTGAGGGTCGGCGTCTGCTTCCGCAGTTGACGGTCGAGGAGAATCTCAAGGTCGCGACGTACTCGCTCGGTCGGCAGGCCGCAACCGATGGGTTGGAATACACCTTGTCGTTGTTCCCCGAGTTGGAGAAGCGCTGGACCATTCAGGGACGGTCACTGTCGGGCGGCGAGCAGCAGATGGTCGTGCTCGCCCAGGCATTGGTGTCGCGACCAAAGGTGCTGCTGGTCGACGAGCTCTCGCTCGGGCTCGCTCCGATCGTCGTCAAGCGGCTCGTACCCACACTGGCCGAAGTCGCCGCATCGGGCGTCGGGGTGCTGCTGATCGAACAGTTCGCTCACGTCGCGCTGTCGCTGGCCAAGGCGGCCTACGTGCTCGAAGGGGGCAGAGTCCGCTACAGCGGCTCGGCGGCAGAACTCATCGAACGACCCGAGCTGTTGCACTCGGCCTATTTGCTTCGTGAGCACGGCGCCGGCACCACGTGACGTCATCGAGTTCGCCACCGGCGAACGCGGATAGGCGGCTCGCATGTGGGCTGTGAAACAATTCATGCTCATCACGATCTCGTTGGGGGACCTATGAAGCAGAGCACCGACCGCATTCTCACGACGCATGTCGGCAGCCTTGCTCGCCCACACTCGCTGCTCGACATCATGAAGGAGCGCGAATTCGATCGCCCATACGATGCCGATGCGCTCGATCGCGAGATTGCCGATGCGGTCAAGGATCGCGTCAAGCAGCAGGTCGATTCGGGTATCGACGTCGTCGCTGACGGTGAGATGAGCAAGGTCAGCTTCCTCGGGTATGTCAAGGACCGACTTGGAGGCTTCGAGGTCGATTTGGGTCCTTCGAAGATGGCGCCGTCATGGCAAGCCGAGTTCGACATGTTTCCCGAGTACTACACGGAGTACTTCAAGAAGTACGCGTCGGCGGTCAGTCCACTGCGCCGAATCATTTGCAAGGGCCCAATCTCGTACACCGGTCAGAAGTTGCTGCAGATCGACATCGACAATCTCAAGGCGGCGTGCGAGGGCCTTGACGTCTCCGACATCTTCATGCCGGCGTCCGGTCCCAGCGGCTTTGGTCGCAACGAGTACTACAAGGAGCACGAGGAATACCTCAACGCCGTCGCCGAGGCGATGCGCGAGGAGTACCTGGGCATCGTCGAGGCTGGTTTCATCTTGCAGGTCGACGACCCGTGGTTGATCGACATGCTGTGCGATCCCGCCGAGACAATCGAGAGCCGTCGGCGCGCGGCGACCATCCATGTCGAGGCGCTCAACCACGCCTTGCGCGGGATCCCCGAGGACCGCATCCGCCACCACACCTGCTACGGCTTGAATCACGGTCCACGGTTGACCGACATCCCATTGAAGGTTGCGCTGGAGTACACGTTCCAGATCCACGCCCAGGCCTACTCGTTCGAGGTGATGAACCCCCGGCACATGCACGAGTGGCGTCACGTCGAGGAGGTCGGTGTGCCGGACGGCAAGATCCTGATCCCCGGCCTGCTCGGACACGCCAACAACTACGTCGAGCATCCCGAGTTGATCGCCGAGTTCATCTGCAACTACGCCTCGATCGTTGGCAAGGAAAATGTGATCGCTGGCGCCGACTGCGGCTTCTCGTCGCGTGCCAGTTATGCACCCGAGGTGCACCCGACCGTGGTGTGGCCGAAGTTCAAAGCGCTGGCCGAGGGTGCGGCCATCGCCAGCAAGAAACTGTGGGGATAGGCGACACTAGAATTCACCAGGTCGCGGCAGATGGGGGCCGCACCGCTACCAGAGGGGGTATGGAATGACTGACACTGCCGAGCAGGTGAGGTTTCCGGGACCGGACGAGATCGAGGGCTTCTGGGCCTTCGACAAGATGCATGCGCCGCGGCCACTCCATCCTTTGTCGCAGGACCTGGTGATGTCGACGTTGGCGATCGGTTTCACCAAGGCACAGGACGAGTACGACTGTCCTGTAGTTGCCTCCAACCAGGCCATCAACCACTACTTCTACATGGCGTTCCACCCGCATCCCGACGAGGCTGTGGTCGAGGACCGTATGACGCGCTACCTCGACACGCTCGACAAGAAGGTTCCTCTCGTCGGCAAGCGCTGGACCAACGAGTGGTTGCCGCTGATCAAGGGTCGCAACGAGTCCGAGCGCGACGCCGATTACTCGGGAATGAGTGACGCCGAACTGCTCACCAAGTTCGACGACATGACCGACTGGATGACCCACATGTGGTACATCCACGGACACATCAACTTCGCCCTCCTATCCGGCGCAGCGCTGTCCGACATGTACACCGAAGTGATGCAGCCCGACGATCCAACGGAGTCGTACCAGATCCTGCAGGGTTACCACACGCGTCCTGTCGATGCCGCCCACGGTCTGTGGCGGCTCGGTCGGGTCGCCAAGAACAGCCCGGCCCTCACGAAGTTGTTCGACGAGACACATCCGCGTGATCTGGCGGCCAAGCTGGCCGAGACCGACGGGGGACGTGCGTTCCTCGATCAACTCAACGACTACCTCTACGACTTCGGGTGGCGCAGCGACGCCGTGTACGACATCGCCGACGTGCCGTGGCGGGAGAATCCGGCGATCCCGCTGGGCAACATCGCTCGTTACATCAACATGCCCGATAGCGACGATCCGATGATCCAGTTCGAACGAGCGGTGAAGCACCGCGAGGCTCTCACCGCGAGGATCCGGGCCAAGCTGGCAGACGACCCGGAGCAGCTGGCCAAGTTCGATGAGCTCTTCGATGCCGCCCAATACGCCTACCCGCTCACGGAGGATCACGCTTTCTACATCGACCAGATGGGCGTCGTGCTGCTCCGCACGTTCGTGCTCGCCGTCGGCGATGCGTTGGTCCGCAACGGCGTGATCGACAACCGCAGCGACGTGTTCTTCCTCTTCCGCGACGAGGTCCGCGATGCCCTCGTCAACGGTGGCGATCGGCGAGCCACAGTTGTGCAGCGCAAGGCTTCGGTCGAGGCCGCCGCAAAGGCCTCGCCTCCCGGTGCCGTCGGCACGCCCCCGCCTCCGCCACAACCCGGTGGTTTCGTCGACCCGTTCATGGACGCCCTCGTCACCCGCCTGCTCGGCATCAAGCCGCCTCCCGAAGGCGACCAGGATCCTGACGTGATCGACGGCGTTGCGGGATCGCCCGGTATCTACCGCGGCGTCGCCCGTGTCGTGCACTCACTCGACGAGGCAGGCGACCTGGAGGATGGCGAGATCATGGTCTGTGAGATGACGCTGCCGCCGTGGGTGCCCATGTTCTCCATCGCCGGTGCCGTCGTCTCCGACGTCGGTGGCGTGATGAGTCACTGCGCCATCGTCGCCCGCGAGTTCAACATTCCCGCAGTCGTCGGCGCCGTCGACGGTACGACGCGCATCACCACCGGTCAGACAGTCACGGTCGACGGCATCAAGGGCGTCGTCTACCTCGATGGTCGAGAGCTGTAGGAGGCTCGCCGCCGGCGAGGAGCATGTGTCAAGCGTCAGATGTTCTTCGCCGCGTCGGCAATAGCGACGCGCAATCTCCGGCCTCCCGGCCGACGCGTCTACCTTTGCGCTCCGATGCCGACGAGTGCCTGATCCTGCTGGGCACCGCAGGGGCGTCCAACCCCAAGGCGACTCGGGCCGGCTATTCGAACGCGATCGTTGTCGGCGACGCGGCGTACATCGTCGACTGTGGCGAGGGCGTGCACCGCCAGGCTTGGCGATCAGGTATCTCGATGCATCCCGAACGCCGGCCGAAGGGTGGCAGCTCAGTCCGCTCGATCTTCTTCACACACCTGCACAGCGACCACGTCATCGACTACATCAATCTGCTTTTAGGGCTGTGGCCGACTCGCCGGGTCGATGTGTTCGGGCCTGGTGAGGCCGGGCTGCCCATTGCGGCCTATCCGGCCGATCGAGTAGTCGCACCGCTGTTTCCCGACGCGCCAACGCCCGGCATACGCGTTCTGACCCAGAAGTTGTTCGAGGCCTTCGCCTACAACATCAACGTGCGCATCGCCGATGAAGCGCGCAGCGATGTGACTGCCAAGGTCTTCGTCCACGAGATCGGTGTTGCTCACGACGACTACCGGCCCGACATCGACCTGGGCGTCGAGGCCAGCGGGGCTTCGTTGCTCACGGCTGCGCCACCGATGGAGCCCATCGAGATCTATCCGCTCGACGACAACGGCGTTCGGGTCACCGCAATCCTGGTGCAGCATGCTCCAGTCTTTCCCGCGTTCGCGTATCGCTTCGACACACCCTCGGGCTCTGTGGTGTTCAGCGGCGACACCGGGCCGTGCGACAACGTTGTGCGAATAGCACAAGGTGCCGACTATCTGGTGCACGAAGTGATCGACCTCGGCTTTGTCGCCGGTCGCGTCGCCAACTTTCCCAATCGCGACAACCTCATCAATCACCTCACCGAGTCGCATACGTCCGCTGAAGACGCTGGCCGAATTGCGGCGCGAGCCGGTGTGAAGACGCTCGTTCTGAGCCACCAGGTTCCCGGTGACAGCGAGATTGCGGAGGATGTTTGGGAGAGCCGCGCCAGATCTGAGTTCGACGGAAGCGTCATCTGCGGTGTCGACCTCGACCAGTTCGCGCTGAGCAAGTGATGCCTATGTTCGATCCAGATCTCGGTCACCGTCTCGACGAATCACCTGCTTTGGCGGTGGCAGAGTTCTGCAAGTGACAGCAGCGACGACCGTTGATGTTCGCCGACAACCGTCGCGCCTCGAGTTACGCGCGTTCGCCGGCTTGTCGATGGCGTCGGCGGCGATCTCGATTGATCTGATACTTCCTGCCTTCGGTCGCATTCGCACGGACCTGGGCCTGGCGTCGACTTCTGCGGCGACGGCTGGGCTGGTCACGGCGTTCTTCCTAGGCATGGCCGTCGGACCAATCCCATTCGGGTTGTTGGCCGATCGATTCGGGCGTCGATGGGTGTTGCTGGCCACATGTGCCTTGTTTGTCGGTGGGGCGGTCGCTGCGGCGGTGGTGCCGAGCCTGCACTTGATGCTGTGGGCACGATTCGTGTGGGGGCTCGGCGCAGCCGGATTGCGAGTGATTGCGGTGGCCACCATTCGCGACCGGTTCGTCGGTGACGCTATGGCCCGTGAGATGGCGTTTGCGATGGCCGTGTTCATCTCCGTTCCCGTGGTCGCGCCAGCGCTCGGCGCAGGCTTGATCAACGTCATGCCGTGGCGAGGTACGTTCGTGATCTGCGCGGTGTTCGGAGCAGTGATCGCACTTTGGTCATTGCGATTGCCCGAAACGCTCTCGGTCGAGCGACGACAACCATTGCAGGTTCGGCAAGTTGGGATCGCGACGATGGCGATTGTGCGCAGCCGCTCCGCGCTGCTGTACACGCTGTCGAGCGTGGCGATCTTCGGGGCGTTCTCGTCGTACCTGGCAACCTCGGAGCGAATCATCGGTGATGTCTTCCATCGGCGTTCCTGGTTTCCGTACGTGTTCGGAGGGACTGCGATCTTGATGGGGATCAGTTCGATGACGGTCGGTCGCAACGTCGGCAGGATCGGTGTCGATCGGCTGATTCGATGGGCCGTCATGGCATACACAACGGCCGCAGTCGCAATGTATGTATTGAGCCGAACGTCGGATGGCCAGCCGTCATTTTGGCCGTTCATGATCCTGCTGGCGCTAGTGCTGGTCGGATACAACGTGCTGTTGTCGAATCTCAACGCTGCGGCAATGGTGCCGGTCGGCCATGTCGCCGGCACCGCCGCTGCTGTCTATGCGTCCGTGACAACGGCGGGCGCGGCGGTTGTCGGTCAACGATTTGACAGAGCGTACGACGGCACCGTCAACCCCTTCAGTCTGGCCTTCGCCGTGGCCGGCGTGCTCTCGCTCGGCATGGTCCTCTCGTTACGACGGCTACGGGCCGGAGAGGTACGTTAAGCCAATGCCAAGCGCGCTGCTGTTCGATGTCGGTGATGTCCTGATGGAGTCGAACTGGGTTGTGATCGACGAACTGGAACGTCGCACCGGGCGGCGGTTCGCTGGACGCGGCGCGATTGATCCTGCCGGCGATCCAGCGTGGCAACGATGCCTGACCGGCGAGATCGACATCGACGAGTACTGGAACCAGTTGGCGCATTCGGGGGGCTACTCCGATCGCATCACGATGTGGCGAGCCATGAGCATCGAGCTGGGCGCGGGGGTGTTCGCCGACGACGCACTGGCGCTGGTCGACGATGCCCGAGCGGCTGGGATCAAAGTCGGAATCCTCAGCAACGATCTCTATCGGTCGGCGACCCGCGAGTGGGTTGGCAGCCAGCCGGCGTTCGACAAGTTCGACATACTCGTCGACTGTACCGAGTTCGGCGAACGCAAGCCGGCGGCTGGGCCCTATCTGAAGGCTGCTGCCGATTTCGGCCTTCCGCCCGGGGAGATCGTGTTCCTCGACGACACGCCGTACTGCATCGAAGGAGCACGCGCTGTGGGCATGATCGCGGTGGCGATCGATCCGCTGGCCCGCCAGCACGGTTTCGAACGTGCTCGCCGGCTGGTCGGTCTGACCCCGCCGACCACGGCCGATCAGCTCGTCGCCGCGGCGGAGGCTGCCTACCGCAGCCAGGATCTGTCTCAAATCATGCGGCTGCTGCACCCCGACATCGTCATCTATTGGAACGGTCGCAAGGTTGCGGAAGGCCTTGACGCTGCTCACCGGTTCCATACCGAGCGACTCGGTTTCGGTTCGTCGGGTCGCCGCGACTACCAACTCCACAAGACGCTCCGCGCGGCCGAAGGCGATACGATCTGTGTGGAGTGGGAGTCCAGTTATCGCGCCGACGATGGCCAGTTGGTGCGCGGGCGGGCCGGCGAGTTCTGGACGATGCGATATGGGCTGCTGATCGAATGGCACGCCTACTACCACCGACTGAATGAAGCGGAGGTCCCTCAATGACATTTCGGCTCGCAGCGATACAAGCGGCTCCCGTTCTGCTCGACAGGCAAGCGTCGACCGACAAGGCATGCAGCCTGATCGCCAAAGCCGGCGAGATGGGCGCGACGATGGCCGCCTTCGGTGAGACATGGTTGCCCGGTTACCCGCGCTGGGTGCATGCGCGAATCCCGTACCACCACCGTCGGGCGCTGACGGCCCGCTATTTGGGTGCAGCGGTGAGGATCCCGGGGCCCGAGACGGACCAGCTCTGTGCTGCGGCGCGAGCCGCGGGATGCGATGTTGTGATCGGCGTTGCCGAGCTCGACGAGACTTCTGCCGGAACCGTCTACTGCACGTTGCTCTTCATCTCCGCCGACGGTGAGATCCTCGGCAAGCATCGCAAGCTCAAGCCGACCGATGCCGAACGGACTGCGTGGGGTGAGGGCGATGCGACCGGGCTGCGTCCCTATCAGCGTCCCTACGCGTCGATCAGTGGTCTCAATTGTTGGGAACACAACATGGTGCTGCCCGGGTATGCGTTGATGGCCCAAGGGACTCAAGTGCATGTGGCGGCCTTTCCTGGGCACGAAACGGAGCCGGCGGCGATGTCGTCGACCAGACAACTCCTGCTGGCACGGGCCTTCGCCTCACAAGGCGCCGCGTATGTCGTGCTTGTCGGTGGTTTGATCCATCCCGATGAGATTGCAGATCCAGAGTTGCGCGAGGTTGTGTCAACGACACAGCCGATGAACGGCGGGAGCTACATCATCGATCCAATGGGTGAGATCATCGCCGGCCCTGCCGAGGGCGAAGAGATCTTGGTCGCCGATGGATCGCTCGACATGGTTCGATCAGCGAAGGCGATGTGCGACGTCGCGGGTCACTACTCGCGGCCCGACCTGCTGCGACTGGTCGTCAATCGCAACCCGTCCAGGCGACTCATCGAGGAGGAGACTTCATGACCACCGTGGTCATCACCGGTGCCAACCGTGGATTGGGCTTGGCATTGGCCAAGCATTACCTCGCGAAGGGAGCGACGGTAATCGGCGGCTGTCGCCATCCCGGTGCTGCCAATGACCTCGCGGCTGCCGGTGCCGAGGTTCACCAGCTCGACACCGGGTCGGGAGCGTCGATCGCCGCGTTCGGCGCTGCTGTCGGTGATCGGCCTGTGGACGTGCTGTTCAACAATGCAGGCATCGATGCGACCGCGGTCGGTGCCGACGACGGCGCCAGAGGAGCCCTCGACCTCACCGAGGCGCAGTTCCGATCGGTGATCGACGTCAACCTGCTGGGACCGCTGCTGATGGTGCAGGCCCTGGCCGACAATGTTCGCGCAGCGACGGGCAAGGTGATCAATGTCTCGTCGCAGGTCGGCTCGTTCGACGTCGCCCAACGCATCGGTCGAGATGCTTCGTATGCGTCGTCGAAGGCGGCCCTCAACATGCTGTCGGTGAAGCAATCGCAAGTGCTGCAACCGGACGGTGTCAGCGTGATCGCACTCCATCCTGGCTGGGTGCGCAGCGACATGGGAGGTCCCCGAGCAACGCTGGACCCGGCCGACGCTGCTTCGTCGATCGCCGTGGTCGTCGACGGACTGACGATCGACAAAACCGGTTCGTTCCTCCAGTGGGACGGCTCAGTCCACCCCTGGTAAGTCCGGTGTGACGGCAGCAGCCCTCCTCGAGCGTTTGATGACGCAGGCCCCGATGCGGGGCGCCCGCTCACAAACGCTGCGGCCCTCCTCGAGCGTTTGATGACGCAGGCACCGATGCGGGGCGCCCGCTCACAAACGCTGCGTTGAGGGGGGGACGAGTTAGCCGACGTTGATCGACGACGAGTCGACGGTGACCTGGCTGTCGTAGTAGGTGACCTGTGGCTCGGACCCGTAGCGGGCGGCCAGGCGGGCGCGCCAGGCGTCGTCGTACAACGCCTCTGCCTGCTCGCGGCTGTCCCACAGATACACGCCACCGGCACTACGACCGTCGTCGGCCAGGAGGAAGTGCTTACGACGCAGGCCATCGACGTTCTGATAGTTGGGTGCGCTGGCTTCGAACATGGCCTTCGCCTCGTCACTCGAGAGCGGAGCCGGCAGGGCGAAATTGACGACGGCAACGATCATGCGCTCACCGTAGCCCGGCGATGTGACCATGGTTCGACCGATTCGAGTGCAGCCGCAACTGTGATCAGCAGGTCGTCCCGGCCGACTGGTGCGATCAATTGGACGCCTCGAGGCAAGCCGTCGCCAGGCCAACCGAGCGGAACGCTGATCGCTGGCTGTCCGGTGACGTTGAACGGGCGGGTGAATGCGCTGCCGCGGCCCGACTCGTAGCCATTTGCGTAGTCGCCGAGCGGCGTCGGTGCGTTGGCCGTGGTGGGTGTGACCAACAGGTCGAACCGCTCCCACCATGTCTCGGCCTGGGCGGTGTACTCGAGCATGAGGCTCTGGGCGGCGAGCAACTCGACGGCGCCGATGGTTCGGCCGGCCGAGACCATGCGCCAGGTGGTCGCCTCGAGATCGTTCTCTTCGAGTTGTCGACCGAGCTTGGCCGACCACGTGTCGACCTCGACCGCTACGTTCACCGAGAGCAGCGCGGCGGCCGCCTTCCATAGGGCGGGGTCCGACAGCTCCGATGGCGACGACATCTCGACACTGCAGCCGAGACCTTCTAGAAGCGAGGCGCAATGCTCGGCGGCGCTGGCGTTGTCGGGGTCGACGGAGCTTCCGCTGAACGACTGCGTGCAGAGGGCCACACGCAGCGACGCACAGGGCTGGCCGACTGCTGGCAGCAGCAAAGGTGAACCGGGCACGGAAATCGCGTCGACAAGAGCAGCAGTGTCGCGCACTGATCGGGTGACGACACCCTCGGTGTTCATGCGTGTGCGGGCATCACCCGCGACGCTGGCAATCGTTCGGCCACGCGATGGCTTGAGGCCAACCAGCCCGCAGTGCGCCGACGGGATTCGAATCGATCCGGAGATGTCGTTGGCGTGCGCAGCAGCAACCAGACGTGCCGCCACCGCGGCAGCGGACCCGCCCGACGATCCGCCCGGCGTGAAGCCAAGGCCCCATGGGTTGTGCGTCGGTCCGAAGGCCTCCGGCTCGCAGGTCCCCACCGAGGCCAGCTCGGATGTGTTCGTTCGACCGAGGGGGATCAGCCCGGCAGCACGGAATGCGAGCGCCAGTGGAGCATCGCTCGCTGCTCGGTAGTCCACGTCGCGAAGGGCGCGCATGCCCATGGTGTATCGCTCGCCGGCTTCGCGGCACCGATAGTCCTTGAACAGGAATGGCACGCCGCGGAACGGCCCTTCGGGCAAGGCACGCTCCGCATCGTCGCGTGCCCGTTCGTACTGACGATGCACCATGACGTTGAGCTGTGGGTCGAGTCGCTCGATACGCTCAATCGCCTCCTCGACCAACTCGCGGGGATGCACCTCGTTGCGACGCACCAGATCGGCTTGCGCCGTGGCGTCGAGGTCAATGAGGGAATCGTCCACCGTTGACCAGAATCAGTTGGGCACTGACGAACTTCGAATCATCACCGAGCAGGTAGCAGTAGGTGCCGAGCAGGTCGTCGGGCTCCATCACCCGGCCGAGCGGAGTCGCTGCGGGGTCGTACTCGCCGAGCACGGCGGATCCTTCGGTCGGCGTGAACCCGGGACCGACGCAGTTGACGCGGATCTGCTTCGGGCCCAGCTCGAAGGCCAATGTCTTGGTCATCGAGATCACGGCGCCCTTCGAGGCCACGTAGTGAAGGAAGCCTTGCGAACCATTGAGTGCCGTCGTCGACGAGACGTTGACGATTGATCCACCGCCCGGCATGTGCTTCGAAGCCTCGCGTGCGCACAAGAAGGTGCCGCGGACGTTGACTGCCATCATCCTGTCCCATTCGTCGACCGAGATCTCCTGGAACGGTCGTCGTCCAACCAACAGTGCGGCGTTGTTGACAAGCCCGTCGATGTCGCCGACCTGATCGAACAAGGCGATGACGTCTTGCTCGTCGCTGACGTCGCAGACGATGTCGGAGCCCGGCAGGATGTCGGTGGACGTGACCTCGGCACCACGTTCGCGAAGCTCGCCGACAAGGCGTGCACCGATACCACGCGCCCCTCCGGTGACCACGATTCGTTTGCCTTTCACGCTCATGTGGTGGCGGCGCGCTCCACGATCGTTACAACGCCGCGTGTGCCGTCGACCTCGATCAAGTCACCGGTCTTGATGCGCAGCGTTGCGACCGATGTGCCCACCACGCACGGAATGCCGTACTCGCGGCTGACCGTGGCGGCGTGGGTCAGCGAGCCGCCACCGTCGCACACGCATGCGCCGATGATGGCGAACGCGGGTGTCCAGTTCGGCGACGTGGCTTCGGTGACCAAGATCTCGCCTTCCTCCAGATCGAACAACTCGGTCGCCGAGACCATCACCCGGGCCCGGCCCTCGTACACGCCGGCCGACGCCGGGAACCCGTTGAGTGTCGTCGTGTGCGGATCTGCCTTGAGGCCTTCGAAGTAATGCTTGTGCATGCCGAAGATCTCGATGAGCACCGGGTCTTCCACCTTCTCCGGCAGCGTGCCGACAACCTTCGGAATCGATCCGCGCAGCCCCTGGTAGTGGTCATAATATTCGTGACGAGCCGTGGCTATCGACTGCTTGTCCTTCCACGCCACGTCGCCGCGGCACACCTCTTGCAGCTCGGGGAAGAACAGGAACGTGGTGTCGTCGTACGTGTCGGCACCGACAGCCTCAGCGGCGGCCAGCGCACCTCGCCGCATCGGGATCGACGACCGCAGATCGATGTAGTAGTTGTGGTCTTCGTTCCACCAGGCAAAGTTGGCCACAGTGCAGATGCCGAGCAACTCGTTGAACGCGCCGAGTTCGCCGCCGTTCAACATCGAGCGTGCCTCGTCGATTGCCTCGTCGCGCTCGCGGTGGGAGTCGACCAGTGACTTGTCGAAGTCGTGGCGCTCCTCCATCTGCACGAAGTTGCGCAACTGGCCGAGCGGCGACGACTGGTCTTCGATCCACGACGGGATGTTGATGTCGGCGATGCCCTCGGTGCGCCAGCCATGCACCTTCAAGAAGTCGTCGAACTTGGTCAGCCAGATCGAGGCGTTGCCGCCGGCCTTCGACAACGAATCGCGAATCTGATTGGGTTCATGGTCGAACAGATCGGCGATGCCGAGTCGCTTCGCCTCGTCGGAGAGGTCCCACATCGCCCGGTCGGTTTCCATGATCTTCGAGTCACGACCCTGCAACATCTTGGCGATGTTGCCCGGGTCGATCCCGTTCCCGGCGCACAGTCCATAGAGCTGAAGATAGATCGCGAGCAGTGGGTACATGATCTCGAAGTGGATCTCCCACGCACGGGTGTTGAATGTGCGCGCGTCGGTGATGTACTGGCCGATCTCGGCGAGTGACTTGCCGGCGAAGTCGTAGCTCTCGAAGTAGCCGAGCCCGAGCTCGAGCTCCCACTTGCGTTCTTCCCAGATGGCGTCGAAGTTGCCCAGGAACTTGGGCATGTTCTTCTCGATGCGAGCCGCGCGGTAGCCGATCTCCCATTGCGACGCGACCGGCACCTCGCCCTCGTACAGAAATGGGCCACCCATGCGTTGTACGAGCCCGCCGGCCGGCGGCAGCGGCAACTGGTGTGCGGCGAGCTGTGTCGACCACGCCGCACCAGTGACAAATTGGAAGCCGAGCGGAGAGAAGCCGCGCGGCCAGTGGAAGTCGACGAACCAGAAGCGCGACTCGTCCTCCTTTGTGAATGGACCTGATTTCATCCGCAGCCAGGGATCGTCGATGTGTTCCGGCTTCCAGCCCGGGTACCAGTCGAGGAACTGGTCGACGGGAACGATCTCTGCCATGGTCATGACCCCCAAGTAGTCGGTGTGCGCAGAACCCGTCCCACATACGGGGCTGCGAGCGGCGATGCTATATCACCCGGTTGGAATCACTCACGTCCGTCAACAAGCAGCGCAATCCCGTGGGTCGCCTTCAGTCGCATCGCCAGCGGTTCGGCGTACTCGGGGTCGGCGTACCAAGCGTGAAATGCGTCGCGACTCGGAAACTCGACGACCACCACTCGCCTGCCGAACGGCTCGCCCTCGAGGATCTCGGCATCGTTGGCGCCGGCGAGCATACGCGCGCCGTACTTCGCCATCGATGGCTTGGCCGCAGCGCGGTACTGATCGAGCAACTCCTGGTCGACAACGTCGGCATTGATGACAAGCAGCACCTTTGCACCTTGGTTCGGCATACTCGGATCTTGGCATAGGCGCGGCGCGGGGCGCGCCAACTAGCTTCGCCGGGGTGAGCGATTCGAACCTGCTGGAATCCGCCCTCGACGCTGCCCGGGCCGGTGGAGAGAGGTTGATGGATGGCTTGTTACGCCCGCCCGAGATCATCCAGAAGTCGGCCCGCTCGAACATAGTCACGTGGGCAGATGAGGCATCGCAGGCGACGATCGTGGAGTTGCTGCTCGGTCGCTATCCCGACCATGCCATCCTCGGCGAGGAGGGTTCGGCGGGCAATCCTGACGGGCCGTACACCTGGATCGTCGATCCCCTCGACGGCACCTCGAACTACGCCAGGGGAATGTCGCCCTGGGGAGTGTCAATCGCGGTCCGCGAGACAGGTGGTCCACTGCTCGCCGGTGTGATTCTCGACCCGTTGCGCGACGAGATGTTCGCCGTCGAGCGTGGTGGCGGCACGACCTGCCGGCCAAGCGACACTATCGATGTCGGCAAGGCGCTGATAGCTACGGGTCTGCAGAACGATGATCCGGCGACCATTCACGAGCACGCGTTGCGGATCGAGCAGATGCATCTTCACTGCCGAGGCACACGCAGTATTGGTTGCCCGTCGTTCGCTCTTGCGTATGTCGCCGCCGGCAAGCTCGACGGGTTCGTCGAGAAGGACGCCACCTACGCGTGGGATGTCGCTGCCGCGGTGCTGCTGCTCGAAGAGGCCGGGGGAATGGCGACCGATTTCGATGGCGGGCCGGTCAACCTGGGCGTCGGCATCACCAACATCGTCGCCGCCAATGCACGAATTCACGATGACCTGGTTGACATCGTCAACTTGAGGAGGGCCTGATATGGGACGATTGGAGGCGAAGCGGGCGATCATCACCGGCGGGGCCAGTGGCCTGGGAGCAGCGATTGCTCACCGGTTTGCGGGTGAGGGCGCCGTCGTGGCCGTGATCGATCTGCCACGCATGGTCGAGCGCGCACTCGCGGTGGTCGACGAGTTGAACGGAGCTGGCGCCGAAGCCTATTTCGTCCCCGGCGACGTGCTCGACGTCGATTCGATTCGTGGTGCCATTGACCAGGCTGCTGCAGAGATGGGCGGTGTCGATGTGTGTGTCGCTTCGGCCGGCGTCGCTGCGCATTCTGACGCGGGGTTCCGTGGCTTGCTGGACCTTGATCCGGAGCACTTCGACTTCGTCAACGATGTCAACGTGCGCGGCGTCTTCCTCACAGCGCAACGCGCCGCCCAACTGATGATCGCCGCCGACCACGGCGGCAGCATCGTGACGCTCGCTTCGATCGCCGCGAAGCGGCCGTCTGCGGGTGTGTACAGCGTGTCGAAGGCTGCGGTTTGGATGCTCACCCGCTCGTTGGCCGGCGAACTGGCCCCGCACAAGATCCGAGTCAATGCGATCGGCCCCGCCTATGTGACGACCGAGATGCTCGCCGGCATCGTGTCAGGGGCGGTCGGCGACGATCCCATGGCACAGCAGGCGTGGTATGACCAGCGCGCGGCGCAGTTGCCGCTCGGCGTGCTGCCCTCGCCGCTCGACATCGCCAACACTGCCCTGTTCCTGTGCAGCGACGAGGCCGCCTCATTCACCGGTTCGATACTGCACCCCGATGGTGGGATGACCTCGGCCACTGGTGGCGGCTGAGGTGCCCGTCGTCGACCTCGGCGTGCCCGCGACGACGCTGGCCTCGGGCGTCGTCGTGCATCATGGTGTCGAGTTCGCCACCGTCGAAGGATTCCGGCCGTTGCTGCTCGACGTGTACCTGCGGGCTGCGAGTTCTGCGCCAGCGGCGGCGATCGTGTACCTCCACGGTGGAGGCTGGGCCGTCGGCACCCGACGGCGATTTGGCCGGGCCTTCGCATCGTGGTCACCCACCCCACTCGACCGGCTCGCCCAGGCCGGCTTTGTGGTGGCCACCGTCGACTACCGGCTCAGCGGCGAGGCGCGCTTCCCGGCGCAACTGCACGATGTGAAGGCAGCGGTTCGGTGGCTGCGTGGCAACGCCGAGCGACTTGGCGTCGATCCGGCCAGGCTGGTCACCTGGGGAGAGTCCGCCGGTGGCCACCTGGCCATGCTCGCCGGCCTCTGTGGTGACCGTGCCGAGCTCGACGGTGGGATCGGCGATTCCCTCGGTGAGTCTAGTGCTGTCAGTGGCGTCGTCGATTGGTACGGGCCGATGAATCTCCTCTCGCTGGGCTCGCAGTACGCCGCAGGCAGCGACAAGCGACCCGACGATCCAGACTCGTGGGAGTCGTCATTGGTCGGCGTGCCGCTGCAGACCGATCCGGCCCGCGCTCGCGCGGCCAGCCCGATCTCGTACGTGCATGCCGGGGCCCCTCCTATCCAGATCCACCACGGCACCGTCGACACCCAGGTGCCGTTTGCCCAGAGCGTCGAGTTCGTCGATGCGCTCCGTCAGGCGGGTGGCAGCGCCGACCTGGTCATTGTCGAGGGCAGCGACCACTTCTGGACAGGCGCGCCTGATGTCGCTGCGATCTTCGATGCTTCCCTAGCCTTCGCTCAGCGCATCACCGTGCTGTGAACCAGTGTTACCAGAGGAGAGAGATGAGCGGTCAACCGTTGGACAGCGCCATCGAGTGGGTCGCCGAGCACACCCGCAAGTACGTCGAAACCGGCGGCGAGGACGGGTACATGTGGCGCGGGTATCCGACACTCGTTCTGACGACGACGGGTCGCAAGTCGGGCGACCTCCGCCGCAATGCATTGATCTTCGGCCGTGACGGCGACGACTACATCCTGGTCGCCTCGTATGGCGGCCGTCCGCAGCATCCGTTGTGGTACCTCAACCTTCTCGCTGATCCATCGGTGACGATTCAAGACCGGGCCGACGTCATTCGTGGGGTGGCCGAGACGGTTCCCGAGGGTGGTGACAGGGACGCGTTGTGGGCCCAGATGGTGGCACTGTTTCCGAACTACGGCGAGTATCAGGCCAAGACCGATCGGCGCATCCCCGTCGTCCGCGTTCGGCCCGCCGAGAACTCGTGACGCAACAGCGAATCGTTCTGGTTCACGGCGCGTGGTGTGGCGGCTGGGTGTGGAGGGACGTCGTCGCCGAACTTGCTCGACTCGGACACGTCGTGATGGCGCCGACGTTGACCGGCCTCGCCGAGAGCGCACATCTGCTGAACGACGACGTCGGGCTCAGTACACACATCGACGATATCGTCGGCCACATCGAGTTCGAGGGTCTCACAGACGTCGATCTTGTCGGCTGGAGCTATGGGGGCATGGTGATCACAGGTGTGATCGCTCGGGTGCCCAACCGGATTCGCTCAGCGTGCTACCTCGATGCGTTCGTGCCCGACGACGGTCAGTGTCTGGCCGATTTGTCGGTTGGTAGAACCGGGGAAATGGCGCGCGAGAACGAGGCAGCGCAGCGTCCATTTCCGATCCGCCAACCCGAGTACTTCGGTGTCAGAGACGAAGCGATTCTGGCCTACTGTCGTCCGCGTCTGCGGCCGCAGCCCTGGAAGGCAATGGTCGAGCCTGTCGCGGCGCTGCCTGAGCTGCCCGACCACGTCGCCCTGTCGTACGTGCTGTGCACCGAATTCGAGAATGCTTCATTTCGCGCTGTGTACGACCGCCTCAAGCTCGATCCGCGTTGGACTACCTATCAACTGGCGACGAACCACTTTGCGCCACTGACAGATCCAATCGGCGTGACGGGTCTGATCACGCGAAGCACTACGACAGGGCAGGGATGACTTCGCCGGCGAACATTCGCATCGATCGATGCGTATCGGCATTGCTCATGCCGGGCTGGCGCATCTGCAGCGCCAACTGCGTGATGCGGCCGAGGTGACCGTCGACGAACGGACGGAGCTTGCCGATTACGTCATCGGGAGTGCCGACCGCGGCAAACCAGAAGCCGGCGTTGCCGGTGCGCAGCATCTCCTGCGTGATTCGCGCCTCGGGGGGCACCGGCGCGCCTTGCAGGTTCTTGCGCATCTGGTAGAAGTTGACGAAGTACTCGATGCCGGCACCGGCGATCGCCCAAGCCTTGTCGGTCGTATCAGCCACGCAGACCGGCAGCATCACCGACACCTGGTAGTCGGCCGGGTTGCGTCCGCAGGCCTGCAGCGCTGCGTCGTACCCGGCGTTGAAGGGAGCGATCAGGTTCATCCCCCGCTCGGCGGCTCGGGCGAGGTTCTTCGGTCCCATGCCACCCCACCACATCGGCAGCGGCTGCTGTACCGGCTTGGTCGTGAACGTCATGTCGGGGATGTCGTAAAAGCGGCCCGAGTGGCTGAACACCGCTTGCTCGGTGAAGGCCCGTTGAATCCAGTCGACCATTTCCCACGATCGCTGGTTCATCTCCGCCGGATTCTTTCCGAACGTGACGAACTCCTCGTACTGCGAACCAGGGCCCACGCCGAGGTCGAACCGTCCGTTCGACAAGATGTCGGCGATAGCGGCATCCTCGGCGACTCGGATGGGGTCGTGGAACGGAAGCAGCACGACTGATGAACCCACGCGGATGCGCTCGGTTCTGGCGGCGACCGCGGTGGCGACCATCATCGGCGAACCGGTCCACTGACATTCACGAAAGTGGTGCTCGCCGTACCAGGTGCTGGTGAAACCGAGCTCCTCGGCGAGCACCGCGTCGCTGATGTAGTCGGAATACACGTCCTGCAGGGCATAGGCGGAACTTGGATGATTGCGAACACCGTTCACCAGTGCGTATTGCACAATGAGTTCCTTTCGTCAGCGATTCTGCCGTCTTTCTAGCACCTCGGTCGGTTGGCTGCGATCATCGTCGGAGGCGTGTGCACGCGGCCCGGAAGTGAAAGCCGCGATCTTGGAATCCAACCAATGAGACCAGGGCGCTCGTTCAGCCAAAGCTGCAGGTCACCGTGCCGAGCGGGCCGTAGTCGGCGACGAACTGATCACCCGGGCGAGTTGCCGACGCGCGCGTGAACGACCCGGCCAGGATGATCTGGCCGGGTTCGATGGCCAGGCCGTACGGCGCTATGCGCCGGGCAACCCAGGCAATTCCGTTGGCCGGATGCCCCAACACGCCGGCGGCCAAGCCGGTCTCCTCGACCACGCCGTTGCACGAGAAGATGGCGCCGATCCAGCGCATGTCGACATCGGCCGGCTTGACCTTCTCGCCGCCGAGAATGACTCCGGCATCAGCTGCGTTGTCGGCGATGGTGTCGACGATGGTGCGTGCTCGCTTGGTATCTGGATGAATGCGATAGCTGCGGGCATCGATCAATTCGAGCGCCGGCTGGATGTAGTCGGTCGCGTCGAGGACCTCTTCGACGGTGACCGCATCGCCGCTCAACCGCCTCCCGATGACGAACGCCACCTCGACCTCGAGCTTGGGATCGACGAACCCGGCATGACTCAATTCCACTCCGCTGGGCATGATCATGTAGTCGAGCAGCGCGCCGAAATCTGGTTCGTCGATCTTCATCTGCTGCTGCATTGCCCTCGATGTGAGACCGATCTTGCGCCCGACGAGCCTGGCTCCACCGGCTATCTGCAGGTCGACCCACGCCCGCTGTATCGCATACGCATCGTCGATGCTGAGGCCGGGGTAGTCGACTGTGACGGGGTCGATGGGCTTGACCTCGCAGCGAGCCCACTCGTGCCGCTTGGCCAGGTCGAGCGCAAGCTCGGCCGAGATCATCGGGTGACGCCGTGGCCGTCCGCGCCGACGGTGATGCGCTGTTCGTCGCTCTTGCGCTCCCGGATTGGCTGAATGTTGCCATCGAGGTCGAGCACACTGCTGGCTTCCTCGTACCACCGGGGGACAATCGGGTTGGCCCAGAAGTCACGTCGGCGTTGGTCGTTGACGCTCCAGCGCAACGGCTGATGCCCGGGGTCGCCCGTGAAGTAGTCGGTGGTGTAGATCTCGACACGGTGGCCATCAGGGTCGCGGAGGTAGAGGTAGAAGGCGTTCGACACGCCGTGTCGACCCGGGCCCCGTTCGATGTGGTGAAACTCGTTGGTCGCTCCCAGCGTGTCGGCCAGACTCAAGATGTGGTGCGCCTCGGGACAGGCGAAGGCAAGGTGATGCAGGCGCGGCGACGACCCCTGCGTCGAGGCGATGTCATGCACCGTCTGCTTGCGGAACATCCACGTCGCGTACAGCGTGCCGTCGTCGTCTTCGATGGTCTCCGACAGGCCGAACCCGAGCTCGGTGTACCACTCGTACAGGGCTCGCACGTCGTCGGTGACCAGGTTGATGTGATCGAGCCTGTTGATGCTGGCTCCGTGGCGCAGGTCGTACCGCTGGTGGTGGTGCCCGATCCATTCGATCTCGTGGAAGTACTCGACAACGAATCCGAACGGGTCCTGCACGCGCACGGTCGGGCCGACGCCGCGCGTCGCGCCGGCCGGGTAACGACGAACCTCGCACCCTCGATCGGTGTGAAACAACGCGGCCGCGTCGAGATCGTCCGGTGTGCGGACTCGAAATGCAAACCTCGAACACGCCGGCTCGATGCCTTTGCGCAGGATGAGGCTGTGGTGAACGAACTCTTCGTGGCCGCGGAGGTACACGGCACTGTCGTCTTCCGAGCTGATGACGAAACCGAGCCGATCGACCCAGAAGTGTTTGCTGATGTCGAGGTCGGTGACGATGAGTTCGGCGTACGCCGATCGAACGATGTCGGGTGGGGCGGAGGTGGCCATCGACACGATCGTAGGCCGCAGCGCCGTCTAGCGTGCGTTGCAACGACTTGTACTGGGGGTACACATGCCGGCTCGATCTGGGGAGCAGTTTCTGAAGGGGCTGCGGGCGCGCAATCGCGAAGTGTGGCTCGGGGACGAACGCGTCGACGACGTCACAACCCACCCTCAGTTGGAGGGTGCTGCGCACAGCTTGGCGAGGGTCTTCGACATTCAACAGGAGTTCGCCGACGAGTGCCTGATGCCCGACCCGGAGACCGGCGAGGCGATCAACGTCAGCCACATGATCCCGCGTTCGATCGACGATCTCAAGCGCCGACATCGCGGTCTGCGACGCATCGCCGAATCGAGTGTCGGGCTCATGGGTCGGACCCCCGACTACATGAACGTGACGTTCGCCGGATTTGCCGGGGAGCGCAGCGCATGGCTCGGCCCAGAGGGCAAGAACGTGGAAGGCCACGACAACCTCATCAACTACCACAACATGATCGCCCGGGAGGACCTGTCGCTGACGCACACCATCGTGCATCCGACGATCGATCGTGTGAAGGACCAATCGTTTGCCGGCAACCCGGTTCCGTTGCACAAGGTCGGCGAGACCTCGACCGGCATCATCGTGCGCGGCGCGCGCATCCTGGCCACGCTGGCCCCCTTCGCCGACGAGACCGCCATCTATCCAGGACTTCCACTGCCCGCTGACGCGACGAGCGACTACGCGTTGAGCTTTGCTCTGCCGATGGACACTCCGGGGCTGATCTTCATGTGCCGCGACAGCGCTGCCACGGTCGGGTCGAACTCGTTCGACCATCCGCTGTCATCGAGGTTCGACGAGCAAGACGCGTTCACGATCTTCGACGATGTCGAGGTTCCTCACGAGCGGGTCTTCATCAACGGCGACATCGACGTGTACAACTCCGTCATGGGGCCCACGGCGTGGTGGGCCAACATCATGCAACAGACCACGATTCGGGCGCTCACCAAGTTGGAGTTTGCCTACGGGCTCGCGCTGCGCATGGCCGAGGCCGTCAACGACAACTCTCCGTCGACGGTGGAGATGTTGGGGGAGCTGTCGAGCTATGCCGAGGTGACCCGCAGCTCGATCTTGCTGTCGGAGGAGCACGCCTACGACCGCGGCGACGGCGTGATCTTTCCCGACGGTCGTCCGTTGCATCCCATGCGTTCGCTGCTGGCAGTGTGGTATCCGCGAGTGCGTGAGATTCTGATGCTGATCGGTAGCCACAACCTGTTGGCGACCCCCAGTAAGGCAATGCTCAGCGATGCCCGGTTGCGCCCGTTGATCGAGGAGTTCGTCCACGGTGCAAACGACATGGACGCCGAGCGGCGGGCGAGCATCTATCGGCTGGCGTGGGACTTCATCGGCTCCGGGCTCGGCTCACGCAACGAGTTGTACGAGCGCAACTACCTGGGATCGGCGAAGACGAGCCGAACGCATCACACCCTGCTGTACTCGGACCGGGACGCGGCGTGCGCCTTGGTCGATTCGATGCTGGTCTAGCTATCCGCCCTAGTTGTCGGCCGGGGCGAAGGCCACGTAGTTGGTGTCGTCGATGAGCGACTCTGGTCCGTCCAGCGGCAACACTTCGAAGTGGTTCAGCGCGGCATTGACGTCGCCCGACCACACTTCGTCGGGGAGGTTGTACAGGCATTCGATGCCGTTGCCGTCGGGGTCCTCCACATATGCGCTGTGGGTCATGCCATGGTTGCCGCGGATGCGGAACTCGACGCCTTGCGTCTTCATGTAGGCGATCTGCTCGAGCCACGACTCGCGGCTGGGGTAACACACCGCGATGTGGTCGACACCGGGGGTCGAGCCGAACATCTGCCACGGCGTCTCAGGCGGGGGAGCGCTGGCGGGGTCTTGCAGTTCGGCCAACGCCAGATCGTGGTGCCGCTCGGCGCTGCCGCGGTAGAAGCGCATCTTGAAGTCCGGGTACTTGTCGCGTTCGAGTTCTGCACACTGCTCGAAGCCGAGGATGCGCGTGTAGAAGTCGTGTGCGACTTCGAGGTCGCGGACACGCAGCACCAGGTGCTGGATGTATGCACCACTGGATGGCCGGACGGGGCCGTCGGTCTGCTCTGCCATGTTTGCTACCCCCTCACGAGATGTGCAACGGATAGTAGTGATAGTTCGGGGGCGAAGGACAGTCGGTCGTTCTGCTGCGAGGAACGTTCATCTGGTCGCCGCGCGGCGTCGTGTGATAGCAACGCGTCGCACGATTTCGTCTATCTCACTGGGGGAACACGATGGCCAAAGAAGGCGCACTCGATGAATTGTTGGCCGAGGTTCTGTCGCGTTACGACAATTCGCCGAACCCACGCTTGAAGGAAGTGACGACCGCGGCAATTCGTCATCTGCACGCTTTCGCCCGCGACGTCAACCTGACCCGCGAAGAGTGGTTTGCAGGCATCATGTTCCTTACTCAGTGCGGAAAGATCAGCGACAACGTGCGCCAGGAGTTCATCCTGCTCTCAGATACCACGGGAGTCTCCACGCTGGTCGAGATGATGGCGTACGACGCCAGTGCGTCGAGCCTCACCGACAACACCGTGCTCGGTCCTTTCCACGCAGCCGGCGCTCCTGATCGTGCCTTCGGGGAGTCGATGCTCGTCGATCCCGACGACGGCGATCGTGTCGTCGTGCGCGGCACGATCACCGATGTCGACGGAAAGCCGGTCGAAGGCGTCGTCCTCGACTGCTGGCAGAACGCCAGCAACATGTTCTACGCAGTCCAGCAGCCCGGCATTCAAAGTGAGTTCAACCTGCGCGGCATCTACCACTCGAAGTCCGACGGATCGTTCGAGATCCGCAGCATCCGCCCGGTGCCGTATCCCATCCCCAGCGATGGCCCGGCTGGCGATCTTCTGAAGAAGAACGGCCGCAACTGGTGGCGGCCCGGGCACCTGCACGTCTGGGCCCGTCACCCCGAGTTCAAAGATCTCATCACACACGTCTTCGACGTGGAGAGCGACTTCCTCGATGGCGACGCCGTGTTCGGTGTGCAGCGCAGCCTCATCCGCGAGTTCAAGCCCGACGACACCGGCGAACTGGCGACGAACTTCGACATCGTCCTCGACCGCGTCTAGGCGACGCGCCAGCCCCGTTGGGCTCGAAACCGGTTGAGCCCGCCTACCGAAATCGCGCCCATAAAGCCTGGCCGGGTGCGGTGTGAGACGTGACAGTACCGAAATCGCGCCCAGCGGCTCAGGTGCCGCGGGCTTCCTTCAGCTGGCTACGCAGGCCGGTCATCACATTGCCGAGGTCGAAGCCGACGGTGATCATTCGCCATCCGGCGGAGCGTCGCTTCTCGGCGAGGCCGGCCTCGGCGTGGATTGCGGGGATCACACCGTTGCGTTCGCACGCGGTCTTCACGCGCTCGATCGCCTCGTTCCACTCGGCGTCGTCCTGATCGGGCTTGGGTGCCAACCCGTAGGTGATCGACAGGTCGGCCGGGCCGATGTACAACGCAACGATGCCCGGCACGGCGGCGATCTCGTCGATGTTCTCGACGGCCTGCTTCGTCTCGATCATGGGGATGCACAACACCGTGTCGTTGGCCGTCGAGAAGTAGCCCTCGCGACCGGCACGGGCTGACACGCCGACAGGACCCATGCTGCGGCTGCCGATCGGTGCGTACCGGCACGAGGAGACCGCCGCGCGCGCTTCATCGGCGGTGTTGACCATCGGCACGATCACGCCATAGGCCCCGGCGTCGAGCACCCTGCCGATGATGCTCTGCTCGTTCCATGGCACGCGCACGATGGGTGTGGTCTCAGTGCGCGCCATCGCGTAGAGCATGGTGACCGTGTGCTCGAAGCTCTGGAGGCCGTGTTGCATGTCGACGCAGACATAGTCGTAGCCGGCCAACGCGGCGGCCTCGGCGATCAGTGGCTCACGGAAGAACAGGAACGCACCGAGCGCCGTCTCGCCACGATCCCAGACTTGACGAAGGTGAGTCGTCACGCGCCGCTCAACGTCTCGACCGCGGCCTCGGCGATAACCCGATCCTGCTCGGACGAACCGCCCGAGACGCCGACCGCGCCGACGAGCGCCCCATCGATTCGCACCGGAACTCCGCCGCCGAACACAACGAGGCGAGGCGTATGCGTGAGGCCGTGCACCAGCGCCGGATCCTCGGAGATCGCCGGCCACCACACGTGAGTCGGCAGTCCGTTGAACGAGGCGACGGTGTACGCCTTGTTGCGAGCGATCTCGGCGGAGAGCCTCGGCGCGCCATCCATCCGCACTGTGACAATTGGTTCGCCTGACGGATCGCTGACGGCGATACATGCAGCAACGCCGTGTGATCGTGCTGAGGAAACGGCCGCATCGGCCACCCGTTGAGCCGCGCTCAGCGATAGCACGTTCATCGGTATCACATCGGTATCTGCCATGGCGGCTCCCTTGCTACTGGTCGGGCTAGAACTTGATGACGGTGCGAGCGGACTCGCCGGAAATCATCATGGCGAATCCACGATTGACGTCTTCGAGCGGCAGGGTGTGCGAGATCATGCCACTGAGATCGAGTTGGCCAGATCGCCAGAGGTCTGCGTACCGAGGAATGTCGACGCGTGGATTGGTGTCACCCATGAAGACGCCGACCATCCTCTTGCCACGCCGGAACCCCGTGACCGGCAGCGACAACTCGGCATCGTCGGACTGGATACCCACCAGGTATGCAGCGCGGCCGGGTGCGGCCATCTCGAAGGCCTGACGGACCAACGCCGGTCGACCGACGACCTCGAAGACGTGATCAGCTCCCGGGCCGGTGATGTCTCGAACTGCCGCGATCGCATCGGTGGACGAGGCATCGATCGTGTCGGTCGCTCCCAGTTGCCGGGCACGCTCGAGCTTGCCGGCGTTGGCATCGATGGCGATGATCTGACTCGCACCGGCCAGCCGTGCTCCTTGGATGACGTTGAGACCGACGCCGCCACAGCCGATCACGGCAACTGACTCGCCCGGCTGCACGTTGGCGGTGTTGAGTGCCGCACCCAGACCGGTCACGACGGCGCAGCCGAGGATGCAGGCGAGCTCCATGGGGATGTCGGAGTTGACGGTCGTGACGGCGCGTTCGTCGAGCAGGATGTGGTCGGCCAGCGAGCCGACATTGGCCATCTGTCCGACACTGACTCCGTCGAGGGTCAACCGTGGCTTGTGGCCCGACGGCCGCTTCGTCACCTGCGGGTGCAGACATGATGTTGGCTCGCCTGCCACACAGCGGATGCACTCACCGCAGCCCATCACGAGGCAGGTCACCACATGATCGCCGACCTGAATGTCGCGCACGTCGGGGCCGACGGCTTCGACGACACCGGCGCCCTCGTGGCCGAGGATGACCGGTCGGGGACGGTACAGCGTGCCGTCGAGGTAGTGATAGTCGCTGTGACACAGCCCGGCCGCCACCGTGCGCATGAGGATCTCGCGGCCGATGGGTTCATCGTGCTCCACATCGGCAATGTCGAGCTGGTCGGACTCGTCACACAGTACGGCGGCACGCATGACGATGAGCGTAGGCGCGACTACTTCGCAGCACGGCGTTGGCGGGGGAGCGTGAACACGCCCGTGGCAAGGGAGTTGGTGAGCTGACGACCGGCGTTGAGCATCAGCCGGACGTGGTGGGATTCGTGATCGCCGAGTAGACGTCCCGTCGGTCCTGCCGTCGAGATCGCGGCAATCACCTCGCCGTCGGGCTGGTCGCGGATCGGCACACCGATCGACGACAGCCCGATTTCACTTTCATCGATGCTGATCGCGTAACCGCGCTCGCGGATTCTGGCGAGCTCTTCGGCAAACATCTTCGGGATGACGATCGTATGACCAGTAAAGGGTGTCATCCCGGCCTTGATCCGTGCTGCAGCGACCTCCGGTCTGAACGCGGCGATTGCCTTTCCTGCGCTGGAACGATGGACAGGGGATCGCCTGACCGCCTCAATGCTGAAGCGCAGTGCGCCGAGTCCTTCGACTCGTTCGAAGTAGAGCACATCGCCGCCGGAAGGGACGCCGTGTTGCACCGTTTCGCCGATGGCGTTACGAAGTTCTACGAGCAATGGAAAGGCCTGTGTGCGCAGAGCCGAACGCCTGGTCACCAGTTGCCCGAACTCGAGGAGGTGGACGCCGAGCCGATACTTGCCACTCAGCGTCCTCTCCAACGCACCGCGATCCACCAACACTCCGCACGTGCGATGCATTGTGCTTTTCGTAACGCCAACCCGCCTGGCCAGCTCACTGAGCCCGATCTCGGTGTCGGCGAAGAACGCATCGAGGATGTCGAGGGCGATCGTCACCGAGCGCAGGGCGGGCTTGGCCGGGGAGGGTGACTTCGCTGTCATCGGCCGACACCCTAGATCGATGTTCGCCAGAGCGGAACACCGGTCGGAAGCTGACCACTTCCTCCGTGTAGCTTCGTTCGATGTCGTTCACCCTCCGGTCACCGTCGAGTCGGGTGCGAGGGATGTCACGGGGCGCCAAGGTGTTGGCCGTCACGGTGATCGGTGCATCGATGACCGCGCTCGACACGACGATTGTGAATGTGGCCCGCGACACGTTGTCGAAGGAGTTTCGTAGTTCGGCGTCGGCGGTCTCGTGGGTGTGGTCGGCCTACAGCATCGTGTTCGCCGCGGTGCTGTTGACCTCCGGGCGTTTCGCCGACCGATATGGGCGTCGGCGCATCTACACAATTGGCCTGCTGGTGTTCATCAGCGCATCGGCGTTGTGCGGCGCCGCGCCGACGCTTGGGCTGCTGATTGCGGCCCGGATGGTGCAGGCGATCGGTGGAGCGCTCCTGGTGCCGGCCGCAATGGCGCTGCTGCTGCCGGAGTATCCGCCGGAGAAGCGATCGACGGCGCTCGGCATCTTCGTCTCGATCAACTCATTGGCGGCGGCGGCCGGACCGGTCGTTGGCGGGACGTTGATCGATTTCGTCGGCTGGCGCTCCATCTTCCTGGTCAACATTCCCATCGGGTTCGCGGCGATCGTGCTCGGACGTCGCGTGCTGGTCGAGTCACGCGACGAGCACGCCGCGGGTATCCCGGACCCGACAAGCATCGCCAGCGGCATCGGCTCCGTTGGGGTCTTAGCCCTGGTCATCACCCAAGGAAACGAATGGGGCTACGGCAGCGCGGTCAGCGTGTTGTGCTATGTGGCGGCGTGTCTGCTGCTGGCGGTGTTCACGTGGCGCAGCCACGTCGCTCGGCTGCCCGTACTCGACTTCGCCCTGGTTCGCGAACGAACGTTCGCCGTCGCCAACATTTCGACGCTGTTGTTCTCCATCCCGTTCTACGGGTCGGTGTTCGTCAATGTCAGCTTCCTGCAACAGGTGTGGCACTACAGCCCTCGCGGCGCTGGGTGGGCCTCGTTGCCTGCTCCGCTCACAGCGATTCTCACCGGTCGCCCGGCCGGGAAGCTGTGCGACCGTATCGGGCACCGCGCCGTCGTTCCGCCTGCGGCCCTGCTGATTGCTGGTGGGGTTTTCGGTCTCGCCTACTTCGTTCCCGAGCACCCCGCGTATTGGACACACTTCGCCCCGTTTCTGGTGATGCTCGGCGCCGCCATCGGCACGCTGATCGTTGGGCTTCAATCGGCATCGGTCCGCTACGTGCCCTCGAACCGGCTTGGTATGGCGTCAGCGTTCAACACAACGCTGCGTCAGGTCGGTGCTGCGCTGGCGATCGCGACTGCGGTCGCTGCGTTGACCCGCCCCGGCCGACCGATCGCCAACTTCGAGTTCTCGTGGTTCTTGCAGGGATGTGCCGGCGTTGGCGTGGCGGTGCTGATGTGGTTCGGCTATCGGCCTCCGGCTCCGCGTTCGTCACAGGAGGACATCATAGTGGTTGACCAGGTGATCTAGGGTCATACTCTGTCCCATGACTTATGCGACGAAACTGTGGTATGCCGCGTTGTGGGCCGAGGATCTTGCCCAGCGTGCGCTGCAGAGCCGCACTGCGAGCAGCCGATCGTGTTCTTCCGTGGCCCCGAGGGCGAGTACGACCTGGCCGGAGGGATGTTGAGCATTGACGCCGCTCCGCTCCGTGCTCGTCGGGTGTTGGCAAAGATCATCGCTGAGGAGAATCAGGACGATGGCGAACGGGTGTTCGTCACTCTAGACTGAGGGGCGTGTCCGACTTCAAGGTCGTCTCCGACTACCAACCCGCCGGCGATCAACCGCAGGCCATCGCCAAACTGGCCGAGGGCATCAACCGCGGCGACCGCTTCCAGACACTGCTCGGCATCACCGGATCGGGCAAGAGCGCGACGATCGCGTGGACGATTCAAGAGGTGCAGCGTCCGACGCTCATCCTGGCCCCCAACAAGTCGCTCGCCGCCCAGTTGACGCAGGAGATGCGAGAGTTCTTCCCCAACAATCGCGTCGAGTACTTCGTCAGCTATTACGACTACTACCAGCCCGAGGCGTACATCGCGTCCAGCGATACGTACATCGAGAAGGACTCGTCGATCAACGACGAGATCGATCGGCTGCGTCACTCCGCCACGGCAGGCTTGCTGACCCGTCGCGACACCATCGTCGTCGCCTCGGTCAGTTGCATCTACGGCATGGGCAACCCGGAGGAATACAAGGGCCAGTTACTGGATCTCAGCGTCGGCGTCGACTACGACATGCGCAGCATCCTGCGTCGCCTGGTCGACCTGCAGTTCGATCGCAACGACATGACGCTCGGCCGCGGCAAGTTCCGGGTGCGCGGTGACACCATCGAGGTGCACCCCTCGTACGAGGAGACCGTGCTGCGCATCGAGATGTTCGGCGACACGGTTGACCGGTTGACCATGATCGATCCGCTCACTGGCGAGACGCTCAGCGATCTGCCGCGCACGCAGGTGTTCCCCGCCACTCACTATGTCGCCGGCGACGAGCGCATGCGCAAGGCGGTGATCGGTATCGAGGCCGAGTTGCAGGAGCGGCTGGCGTGGTTCGAGAAGGAGGGCAAGCTGCTCGAGGCGCAACGTCTGCGCATGCGCACGCAGTACGACCTCGAAATGATCCAAGAGGTCGGCTACTGCAACGGCATCGAGAACTACTCCGCGCACATCGACGGTCGCGGGCCCGGCGAGCCGCCGTTCACCCTGCTCGACTACTTCCCCAAAGACTTCCTGCTCGTCATCGACGAGAGCCACGTCGCCGTGCCGCAGTTGCACGGTCAGTTCATGGGCGACCGATCACGAAAAGACATCCTCGTCGAGCACGGCTTCCGGCTGCCCAGCGCCCGCGACAACCGGCCACTGCAGTTCGAAGAGGTCCTTGGCCGAATCAATCAGTGTGTCTTCATGTCGGCCACACCTTCGCCGTACGAGATCCAGCACAGTCAGCAGGTGGTCGAGCAGATCGTGCGCCCCACCGGGCTGGTCGACCCCGAGGTGGTCGTCAGGCCGACCAAGGGCCAGATCGACGATCTGATCGAGATGGTCAACGACAGGGTGGTCAAAGGCGACCGCATCCTGGTCACGACGTTGACGAAGAAGATGGCAGAAGACCTCACCGAGTATCTGCTCGAGCAAGGGCTGCGAGTGCGGTATCTGCACAGCAACATCGACACCATCCAGCGCATCGAAATCCTACGCGCGCTGCGGCTGGGAGAGTTCGATGTGCTGGTCGGCATCAACCTTCTGCGTGAAGGCCTCGACCTGCCTGAAGTGTCGTTGGTGACCATCCTCGACGCCGACAAGGAAGGCTTCCTGCGCAGCGAGACATCACTGATCCAGATGATCGGCCGCGCCGCCCGCAATGTCGATGGTCAGGTCGTGATGTATGCCGACAAGGTCACCGCGTCGATGCAGAAGGCGATCGACGTCACCCAGCAGCGGCGCCTGCGCCAGATCGCCTACAACCTCGAGAACGGCATCGATCCGCAGACCATCCGCAAGGCCGTCGGCGACATCTTGTCGCTGTTGCGGCCCGACAATTCATCGCCGGTTCCCGGCAAGGATCGTCGGCGCCAGCGCGAGCGCGACAAGGTGCAACGCGAACTCAAGACGTTGCCGCAACAGGAACTCAACCGTCTCATCATGACCCTCGAGGAAGAGATGCACGAGGCCGCTGCCGAGCTGAAGTTCGAGTATGCCGCCCGCCTCCGTGACGAGGTCAACGAGCTACGCAGAGAGTTCAGAGACGCGGGGTAGCTGCCCTTTGCCGGGTACGGTCCTGACTCCGTTACCAAGCAGAGACGAGGGGGGCCGACAACACGGTCGTCATCGAGTCGGGTGGCAGCGGAAGCGCGAACAGGTAGCCCTGGCCCAAGCGACATCCCAGGCGAACCAGGCGATCGCACTGGGTCTGGGTTTCCACGCCCTCGGCAATCACCTCGAGGCCGGCATCCGCTGCCATCGAGATCATCGCCTTCACCACGGCCGGCTCGCGCTCGCCGTCGATCACCTGTCCGGTGAAACGACGGTCGAGCTTGACGCCGCTGATCGGCAGCGATGTCAGTGTTTCGAGGCTGGCGAACCCGACGCCGAAGTCGTCGAGAACCAGTTTCACCCCAGCATCGGCAACTTCGGTCAGCTCCTTGAGCGTCGATGGCGAGAGTTCGAATGATTGCCGCTCACTGAGCTCGAGCGAGATCAGCTCCAGAGGAATGTTGTGTTTATCGGCGAGGTCGGTGACGGTCTTGCGAAGCCCCGACTCAGGGATCGAGTCGAAGTCGAAGTTGACCGCGAGGCGCAGGTTCGGTGAGACATTGCGGAATGTCGCGAGATGCGTCAATCCATCGTCGAGCATGCGGTGGAACAGCGAGGCGTTCAAGCCGGCGCGTTCGATGCCGGGCAGG
>JANPBZ010000243.1:0-20552 GCA_031430695.1 Ilumatobacteraceae bacterium | reverse complement strand
CCCGCATCGCGAGGTGGTCTTGGTCGAGGCGCGGCCGATCTTCCAGTGCGGCGGCGGCATCCACTGCATCACCCAACAGCAGCCAGCGGTCTGACCTCAGACGACGATGACGGGCACCACACCAGCCGCGGCGCGGGCGAGACGCAGGTCTGTGGTCACCAGCGGGGCATCGAGTTCTTCGGCGACAGCCACGTAGCAAGCGTCGTAGGGCGAGAGGTTGTGCCGCAGATCCCAGATACGAGCAGCGTGAGGCCAGACATGGACGTACTCGACAGGCGCACCCTGGAATACCCGGGCCAACTGATCGGCCTCGGGATCAGCGAGCATGTTGTGCGACGTCATGCGCCGCAGAAACGCCAGGACCTCGGGAACGAGCAGGTCGGGAGCGAACAGATCGTCGTCGAGGATCGGAATGAGTTGGTCGCTGCGAGGTCCCCCCGTGAGCATGTCGATCATCGCCGACGCGTCGACCACCTTCACTGGCGGACGCGGCCCGCTTCGACTGCGCCGGACACTTCGTCGCGGCTGAAGTCGTGGCGGGGAAGGTGTGTCACTGTGTCGAGCCACTCGCGTCGCGAGGGACGGCGGAGATCGCGGCGGATGAGCTCGAGGACATACTCGCTGATGGTGACACCCTCTTCGGCCACGCGCTGACGGAGCAGATCGTGGATCGCTGGTTCGAGGTTCTTCACCTGAAGGCTGCTCACTCCAGGAGTCTAGGCATGCTATGGGCATGCTGATCGCATACCGAGTCAGGTTCTCAGTGGGTGTGGACGATCAACACGTTGCATGGCGCACGCTTGGCAACGTCGCCGGCGATGGAACCCAGCACTCTGGCGGCACCTTGCACGCGCTTGTTCCCGACCACGATCGTCGAGGCGTCGAGGCGAGTGGCTTCCTCGCACAGTGCCATCGCCGGGTCGCTCAACACGACCGCATGAGTGACGGTTGTCGTCGCCTTCAGTTTGCCAGCAAGCGACTTCAGGAGATCCTCGGCGACACCGATCGAGTCGACGTGCCATCTCTCCGAGCCGCCGCCCTGTATCTCCTGGCTGGTGTTGCGCGTCATCGACATCACCAAGTGCAGCGGCAGGTTGTAGTTGTTGGCCATCTCGGCGGCCGCAACCGCTGCCATGCGTGCTGTCTCACTGCCGTCGACTCCGACGATGATCTCGTTCACATTGCCCCCAATCGCTTCGTCACGATACCAGAGTGAGTGAATTCCAGAGCACGGTGGTCATGTGCCGCTTACGTGCGTGCGAAGCGTGTCGCCAGTGCCATCCCACTGGTCGTGCGCTTGCTTCCAGCTGGCAAAGGTATTGACGATGCGATCGGTGTGCAGGTGCAACTCGGTGAAGCAGCCTGTTGCCGCACGGGTATCGAAGTAACAGGCGTCGATGTCGTTGGCGTGCAACTCGCACGCCAGTTCGAAGCCCTGATCCAGCAAGCGTTGCCGCTCGGCTTGATAGTTGTGTACGAGGACGGCGACGTGGTGGAAGCCGAACTGGCCGTCGTCGTACATGTCGCGGTAGATCGACGGGAGATCATCGTGCTGCTCGACGAGCTGGATCTGACAATCGCCGCCGTACCCGAATGCATACGAAACGTCGGCTTCGACAGCCGTGCCCCGATAGCTGAAGGTGTCACCGCGGTGGTGCGCGGTGATGAAGAACGGGCCGACCCCGAGAGCGCGCGCCCAGTGGGCCGCTGATGCCTCGAGGTCATCGACGAAGTAGGCGTGCTGAAAGATCGGGTGTCGCTGCATCGCCTCTCGACCCTACGACGCTGCGCACTACAGTCGCAGCCTCAGACACCGAGCTATTGGGGGAACGGACCTATGGGAGAGTACATCTCGATCGCGGCGCGCGACGGTGGCACGTTCACGGCATACCTGGCGAAGCCGACGACAGGTTCGGGCCCCGGCATGGTGGTGATTCAAGAGATCTTCGGTATCAACGAGTACGTCAGGCGCACAGCCGACCGCTTTGCCGAGGAAGGCTACGTGGTGTTGGCCCCCGATCTCTTCTGGCGCATCGAACCCGGCATCGATCTTGGCTACACGCCCGAGGACTATCAGCGGGCGTTCGAACTGTTCGGTGCATTCGACGTCGACATGGGAATCGACGACATTGCCGCCACCATCGACGCGTTGCGAAGTCGCGACGATCAGGTCGGTAGGGTCGGCTGTGTCGGCTTCTGCCTGGGGGGCAAGCTGGCCTACCTCACCGCAGCGCGTACCGACGTCGACTGTGCAGTCTCGTACTACGGGGTCGGCATGGATGCGCACGCCGACGAAGCCGCGAGGGTCGAGGTGCCGATCGTGTTCCACATGGCCGAGCTCGATTCCTATGCGCCCGCCGAACAGCGCGATGCGTTGATGACGGCTTTCGAGGGCATTCCAAACGCGACGTTCCACGTGTATCAGGGCCAGAACCACGCCTTCGCTCGAGAAGAAGGCGACCACTACGACAAGCCGTCGGCGTTGATGGCGTACGGCCGCACGATGGATCTGTTCCACCGCACCATCGGTCCTATCTTCGACCTGTCGAGTCTGTGGGACAACCACTGCTACTTCGAGTTCGCCACGCGCAACGTGGCCGACACGATGGCCACGATGGTCAGCGCGCCGTATGTCAACCACATCCCCACCATGACCGGCGGCGTCGGCGCCGACCAACTCAGCCGTTTCTATCGATGGCATTTCGTCGACGCGAACCCCGAGGACACCAAGCTGATCCCGATCTCGCGGACGATCGGCTCGACCAGCCTGGTCGACGAGATGTTGTTCTGTTTCACGCATACGCGCGAGATCGACTGGATGTTGCCCGGTATCGCATCCACCGGGAAGTACGTCGAGGTTCCGTTGATCGCCATCGTCAGCTTTCGCGGCGACAAGCTGTATCACGAGCACATCTATTGGGATCAGGCGTCCGTACTGGTGCAGATCGGCGCGCTCGATCCCACCGGATTGCCGGTCGCCGGTATTGAAACGGCCAAGAAGCTGCTCGACGAGACGTTGCCGTCCAACACGTTGATGAAGGCATGGGCCACCAGCGAAGCAAAGCCGGTCGGCTGATGGACCTCTACCTCGAGCTGACATTCCCGGCGCTCGCCAGCAATGGCCGAGAGTTTCGAATTCCCGACATCAGTTGATGCCGGTGACACTCAATCGGCAGCGCCCGACAGTCGCATGTGACCCATGCGCCAGTTGGCAACGACCAGCGCCACGGCCGTCACGATCAGCAGGCGCACGACGGCGGCTCCGCCTTGTGGAATGCCGTCGCGGATCAGCCGCCTGGGTGCGTCGTCGAGGTAGCCGACGAAGATCGCCCGTGACTCCCAGGTCGGTGACAGCTGAGCGATGCCGGTCAGCGCTGCGCCCAGCAGCCGCTCGATCAGGAACACGACGGCCAGCGACCACACCGCGGTCCGCCGTGTGATGCAACCGATGGCGATGAAGAGGGCGACATACGACACGCTGCCGACAGCGGCTGCCAGGTACGCCGCCGCGGCGCTGTCGGGCACGCCGGCCACAACTGCGGCGAGAGCGCTGGCGGGGGCGATCGTGACAAGGGCGACCATCGAGCCACCCAACCATCGGCCGAGCACGATCTGCCAGATCGGTGTGGGTGAGAGCCATGTGAAGTGGAAGGTGCCGGCGCGCACTTCTGCGCCGAGCACGGAATCACCGATCACGAGCGCGGCGATCGGCATGACGAGCGCGTAGATCCCCTCGGCCGCGACATTGGCGAAGGCACGCTGAGGGCTCGCGTCGACGGCGCGGGCGAGCAAGCCGAACAAGAGTGCGCCCGCGCACGGTAGCAACACTGCGGCCCAACGCTTCGGGGGCACGCACGACTGCCGTGTGTAGATGAGGATGGCCGCGAAGCGCGACCGCGGGCGCCGCCCGGCGACCTGCACCGACTCCGTCATCGCACGAGCTCCCGGAAGAGACTCTCGAGAGAGTCATCGAGGGCGCGAACTTCGAGCAGTCGCACCGACGACTCGCGCGCGAGGCGCGGCAGTGCCGTCGCCAGCTCGCGTGCCTGCACGGTCTGGATGATGAGACCATCGCGCGACGTGTCGATCGTGACTCCGGCGACAGACTCGACGGCGATCAACGCCGCGGCCAATCGTCGACCATCGTCGGAGCGCACGAGCACGTGCCGGGGCCGGTCATCCATCGCATCGCGAATGGCGTGCCGGCCACCCGCCGCGGCGAGCCGCCCGTGAATCAGCACGATCACTCGTTCTGCCATGCGCTCGACCTCGTTGAGAACATGCGAGCTGACGATCACCGTCCGCCCGTCTGCGCCCAACTGCTTGAACAGCTCGATGAGATGCAGCCGTTGCACTGGGTCGGCGCCGTTCAGGGGCTCGTCGAGTACGAGCACCTGTGGATCGGTCACCAAAGCGGCGGCGATCTTGGTGCGTTGACGCATTCCTTTGCTGAAGCCGTCGACGCGACGGTCGGCGACGTCGAGCATCGCCACGCTTTGGAGAGCTCGGTCCGGCGCACTGGGGTCGGCGACTCGGTAGAGATCGGCGGTATAGCGCACCAACTGCCGGGCGGTGAGGCCGGCCGGCACGGCTTCGTCCTCGGGCACCAGGGCCATGCGCGCATGGACCTGTCGGTCGCGTCGCGGATTACGTCCCTCGATGCGCACGATGCCCTGGTTGACACCGACGAGCCCTGTCATCGCCCGCATCAGCGTCGTCTTTCCGGCGCCGTTCGGCCCGAGCAGGCCGGTCACGCCCGGTCCGAACGAGCAGCTGAGTTCCGAGAGGGCCACCTTGGGGCCGAACCACACCGATACGTCGGAGATCTCGACGGTCGCGTCGACCGCAAACGCCGGGTCGCCAGCCTGGTCAAGCGGTGACATCAGCGCTCCACCCAGCGGTAGCGATGCAACAGCACCCCAATACCCAAGAACAGCACCACGAGATACGTCGCGATGGCGAGCGGGCCGCCGTTGGTCACTCCGGTCAGCGGCGTGTCGGGATCGATGTTGCCGAGGAACACCAGATCGCGCAGATACAACGGCAGCGACAAGATGTCGATCAAGGCTGCGATCGAGCCCTCTCCGGGTCGCGTATCACCGACGATGACGCCCGCTGATATCGATGTGATCAGCAGGAGGCCGATCACCGAGGCACCGGCCACGATTCGTCGCTCGGTGAGCGAACCGATGGCTACGCCGATCACGGCGTAGTACAAGGCCAGTATGACGACGGACAGCGGGACCTTCCACAAGATGTCGAGGTGGCCGGTGAAATAGCTATAGGCGCTGTCGCTGACCAGCATGTTGCCGACGAACAGCACGACCTGCGGCAGGAACGAGAACGCGAACAGGATCGAGGCAATCGCCCCGACCTTCGCCATCACATAGTCGACTCCCGTCAGCGGTCTGGCGAACATCAGCGGCAGGACACGTTGTCGGCGGTCGGGGCACATGACGTCGGGGGCGACGAGCGCGACGAAGAGCAGCAGCGCCGATGACACGCCGACATAGTCGCGATACGTGATGATCTCGAGGCTGTCTTCGAGCCGATCGCGTGTCACGTAGCCGATGCCGACATTGACAATCGCAGGAATCGTGACGACACCGAGCAGGACGAACGGGGCGAACTTCTGGCGCCACGATCTGCGGATGCCGAGGGCCCTGCGCATCGATGCCTTGTACAGCGCAAGAGTCGCCGCGCCGCGCCGACCCCGTGGTCCCTCGTATGGGCGATAGCCGCGGTCGTAGACGGCGCCCCGATCGCCGCTGACCACACTCACGCCGAGCTGCCCGCGAGCCGCAGGAAGACCTCGTCGAGCGAGGTCAGACGGGTTGTCAGGCGATAGAGGGGGAGCTGGAGCTCGGCAATGACATCGCGAATCGTGTCCATCTGATCGTCGCCGTCGACGGTCACCTCGATCAGACCGTCGGCCGCCACGGCCGAGAGGCCGATTCTCGACAACCCGGCAACAAGCTCCTCGCTACGCGGACCGACGTCGACAGTGACAAACCCCGTGCGCTCCAGGAGCGCGTCGGTTGCGCCGGAGACGACGAGCCGGCCGGCGTCGATCATGACGACGTGATGGCATACCTGTTGCACATCGTCGAGCAGGTGAGTGGCCATCAGCACCGAAATGCCGAACGTACCCAGCCGAGCGACGAGGGCCAGCATCTCCTCGCGGCCGAGTGGATCGAGGCCAGCGGTCGGCTCGTCGAGCAGCACCAACTCCGGATCGCCGACCAGCGCCTGAGCGAGCTTGGTGCGCTGGCGCATGCCGGTGGAGAAGCCACTGATCGGCCGGAACCGAGCCTCGTCGAGGCCGACCAGGTCGAGAATGTCAGAGGCTCGCTGGCGTGCGGCCCGCGCTGGCAGCCCGCTGAGCTCGCCGAATGTCGAGACCACATCGGCGGCGGTTTGATCAAGGGGCAGGCAGTCGTGCTCTGGCATGTAACCGAGTCGCGAACGCACACCGATCGGATCGCTACCCACGTCGATACCGCAGACCTCGATGCGACCCTCGGTCGGCTTGGAGATGCCAAGGAGGAGCCGAAACATGGTCGTCTTGCCCGCCCCGTTCGCGCCGACCAGACCGACGAGTCCGCGCGGCAGATCGATTGTCAGATCGTCGAGCGCCGTCACACCCGGATATCGCTTGGTGAGGCCATCGATGCGGAGGAGTGAGCTGGCTTCCACGACGGCCACGAGTCTGACACGTCGTGACGCGCCCCGAGGTGCGCGCGGATCGATGCAGACCGGCCGCGGTACAGTCGGAGCTGGCTGGTTGTTGACGGAGGGATCCCATGACGAACACCGCACATGCGATCGGCGCAACCGACACGCCGCTGCTCGAGGAAACCATCGGAAGTGCCTTCGACCGCACGGTCGCCGCGTATCCCGGCCGCGAAGCGTTGGTGGTTCCGTTTCAGGGAGTCCGTCTGACCTACCGCCAACTTGGTGAGCGAGTCGACCGACTAGCCCGCGGGTTGATCGCAATGGAGCTGCTCAAGGGTGACCGTCTCGGGATGTGGAGCCCGAACAACGCCGAGTGGGTATACATCCAGTTCGCCGCGGCGAAGGCGGGCGTCGTGCTCGTCAACATCAACCCTGCCTACCAGACCGAGGAGTTGCACTACGCGCTGGCTCAGTCGGGTTGCCGAGCGCTGGTCTCGGCGACCGGGTTCAGGTCCAGCGACTACGTCGGCATGATCGCCGAGGTCCGGGGTTCGTTGCCGGATATCGAGCATGTCGTGTTTCTCGATACGCCCAGTTGGGATGCGATGCTGGTCGCAGGCGACAGCATCGGACCGCAGCATCTGGCGGTTCGCAGTGCGTCGCTGACCAATCGTGACCCGATCAACATCCAGTACACGAGCGGCACCACCGGGTTCCCGAAGGGCGCTACCCTGAGCCATCGGAACCTGTTGAACAACGGCTACTTCCTGGGAGAAGGATTCCGCTATACCGAGGCCGATCGCGTGTGCATTCCCGTGCCGTTCTATCACTGCTTCGGAATGGTGATCGGCAACCTCGCCAACCTCACGCATGGCACAACAACCGTGCTACCGGCGCCATCGTTCGATGCGCTGGCGACACTGCAGACACTCGAGGCCGAGCGCTGCACCAGCGTGCTCGGCGTGCCGACCATGTTCATCGCCATGCTCGGTCATCCCGAGTTCCACAACTTCGATCTGTCGTCGCTACGAACCGGCATGATGGCCGGCTCACCATGCCCGATCGAGATCATGAAACAGTGCGTCGACGAGATGCACATGGGTGAAGTCACGATCGGCTACGGCATGACCGAGACGTCGCCGGTGTCGACGCAGACGTCACCCGACGATCCTCTCGACAAGCGCGTTGGCACCGTTGGACGGGTGCTTCCTCATGTTCAGATCAAGATCATCGACCCATCGTCGGGTGAGACGGTTGGCCTGAACGAGCCCGGCGAGTTCTGCACCAAGGGCTACTCCGTCATGCTCGGCTACTGGAACGAGCCGCAGCTCACCGCACAAGCCATCGACGCCGATGGCTGGATGCATAGCGGCGACCTCGCCGTCATGGACGCCGACAGCTACGTCAGCATCGTCGGGCGGATCAAGGACATGATCATCCGCGGCGGCGAGAACATCTATCCGCGAGAGATCGAGGAGTTCCTCTACTCGCACCCTGACATCGTTGATGTGCAGGTGATCGGAGTACCCGACGCCAAGTACGGCGAGGAGCTCGTCGCCTGGCTCCGCTTGCGAGACGGCGTCACCATGACGCGCGACGACCTCGCCGAATTTTGTAGAGGGCGAATTGCCCATTTCAAGATTCCCCGCTACGTGCATGTGGCCGACGAGTTCCCCATGACCGTCACGGGAAAGGTTCAGAAGTACCGCATGCGCGAGGTTTCGATCCAGTTGCTCTCAGGCGGCTGAACGGTTCGGCAGCGCCGTCAGCTGCGGGTGCTCATCCAAGAACGCAGCAACCAGATCGTGCCCTTCGGCGATCAAACGATCGCCGTGAGTGAAGTCGAACAGGCCGATGCCATGTGTGTCGGGTGCCGGCAGACGGATCACATTCAGGTGCTCGTGCGACGGCGTGAGGATCTCGCGTGTCACGGCAATTGTTGACGTCAGCACGCCAAGGGCCGAGAGGTCAGCCGGCAGCTGATGTTTGGTGCCTGCCCGGCAGTCGAGCGCAAAAATCGTGGTTGCACCGAGATCGCGGGCTCGTTGGACGGGAAGGTTGACGGCGATGCCACCATCGACATGACGGCTTCCATCCATCATCACAGGGCGGAAGATGCCCGGCAACGACGCCGAGGCAACGAGCACAGCGCGGGGATCACCGGTGGAGTGAAAGTCGATTCGGGCGTCGTCGATGTTGACCGTGCCGGCTTCGAAGGGTGTCGTCAGTTCGGCGAGGTCGTCGACCGGCAGGAATCGGTTGACCAGGTCGACGAGGCCGTCGGACCGGTAGAGATGTGGATGGCCGCGCACGACGTGCCATGCGCGTTCGAGGCGACAGCCACGAAAGATGTAATCGCGTCGTAGCCCGCGCCAGATCGTTGCCAGCTGTTCGGCCGTGTCGATGCTCGGTTGGTGGGCGATGGCCGCGCCGTTGAGGGCACCTGCCGACACACCGATCACCAGGTCGGGGGTGATCCCAGCCTCGAGCAGGGCACGGAGCTGCCCTGCCTGCATCGCGCCCAGCGACCCACCACCCGACAGCACAAAGGCGATCCTCTGTCGCCCGAACGGGCTCTCGTCGGGTCGATGCCGGTGCCACCGCATGCCGAATCATCGGCTGCGGACCGACCGACTTGAGCCGAGCAGGTGAGAAGGGTCCCGATGGACTATCAGTCGCCGGTCGTGCCGTCGATCGCCTCGCGGAGTAAGTCTGCGTGGCCACAGTGGCGGGCGTACTCCTCGACGAGATGCACCAGGATCCAGCGCAACTTGACCTGCTGGTTCTCTCGCCGACCAACGGACAGCGCGTCAAACGATGTGATCGAAGCGATCTGGCGGGCGCGGTCGATCTCGGCGCGCAACGCCACGAGCGCGTCAGCCAGCGTGTCGTGCTCGAGCGGATGGAATTCGCGATCGCGATCGTCCGGGTCGTCCCAGAGCGAGGTCTCGCTCAACCCGAGGAAGACCTCACCGATCCAGAACTGCTCGACCAGGGCGAGATGGCGAATCAGCCCGAGCAGGGTGAGATCGGTTGCGGATGTGGTCGTTCTGGCTTGTTGCTCGGTGATCCCATCGACTTTGCGCAGCATGACGTGCCGTTGATAATCGAGCAGCCAACTGACCACTGCGGATTCGTCGCCGCCGTACGGCGCAACCTCGGGATCGAACGACGGGTCAAGGAATGGTCGGTCAGGCACCGCGGCACGCTAGTGGGGGTTTCCAGCCATCGGAGTGTCTGTCGCCCACACGGGGTATACGGAAACACTCCGATGCTGCCGAACTCACGTGCCGGTGAGTTCGGCGAGTCGTCTCTGCATGAATCGACGATCGCTGTCATTGCACGGGCAATCGAGTGCTTTTCGGTATGAGTCGGCTGCCGCCGCCGCGTCGCCGAGGCGACGCTGGAAGTCGGCACGAGTCGACCAGAACAGGTGCCATCGCTCCGTCGGGGTACCGATCAGCTCGGCCAGCAAGCCGAGCCCGGCGCGCGGGCCGGCGACTTCTGCCACGGCCACGGCCCTGTTGACCCGCACCACCGGAGTGGGCCAGCGAACTTCGAGCATCCGGTACAGCTCGGCGATCTGCGGCCAGTCGGTGTCGGCATACGTCTGTGCTGCGCCGTGCAGACAGGCGATGGCTGCCTGCATCTGGTAGGCGCCCGGTCGGCCGCGCCGAAGCACCGACTCGACCAGCATCGACGCCTCGGTGATCGCCTCGACGTCCCACAACGATCGGTCCTGGTCCGCAAGCAGCACGATCTCGCCATCGGAGTCGGTACGGGCGCGGTGCCGGGCGTTGGTCGCGAGTGTGACCGCCAGCAGCCCGACGCATTCGCCCTCGTCGGGCATCAGCTCGACGAGCAAACGGGCAAGTCGAATGGCTTCGTCGGCCAGATCGAGCCGAGCACCGAGCTCGCCGATGGGGGCGTGGTGGCCGGCGGTGAACACGGCGTACACGGTGGTGAGGACCGGGCGCAGTCGATCAGGCAGTTCGTGTTCGTCTGGTACTCGATAGGGGATGTGGGCCTTGGCGATCTTGGCCTTGGCGCGACTGATTCGCTGGCCGATGGTGGGCTCGGGTACCAGGAAGACGCGGGCAATGTCGACGGTGGTCAGGCCGCAGATCGTGCGAAGCGCCAAGGCGACCTGCGATTCGGGGGCGAGGGCCGGGTGACAGCAGGTGAACAGCAGGCGTAGCCGATCGTCGCGGTCGTCGTTCCCATCGTCGCCGATTGCCGAACCCTCGGTCAGCATGCGAAACGCCTCTTGCTCCTTCGGTGCCCGCCGCGCCTCGCGCCGCAGCCGATCGAGCGCCTTGTTACGAGCGACCGTTGTCAGCCAGCCTCCGGGCTTGTCGGGAACGCCGTCCCGGCGCCATGAATCGGCGGCGACGACCACTGCGTCGTGCAGTGCATCCTCCGCTCGGTCGATGTCGCCCGTCAGACGAATGAGGGTGGCCAGAACCTGGCCACCCTCGATACGAATGATCTCGTCGAGCGGATCGATCAGTTGGCCTCACCGAAGTCGATGACCGGGCGTACCTCAACCCGACCGTGCCACGCCCCGGGGATCTGTGCGGCCCAGCTCAACGCCTCGTCGAGGTCCTTGCAGTCGAGCAGGTAGAAGCCGCCGAGCGCTTCTTTGGTCTCGGCGAAGGGCCCGTCGGTGGCGATCACGTCGCCACCCTTTGCGCCGCCGGAGACCTGAATCGTCGTTGCCGTACTGGTCGGCTGCAAGGCCTCGCCACCTGCGATCACGCCGGCGGCACCGCCGGCTTCGCCGAAGTGGAGGTACTCGGCCATGATGCTGCCCCACAGCGCGGGGTCGGGCTCGCTGGTCGGTTCTGCGCCGTAGATGAGTGCTGCATACCTAGGCATGTTGCTGTTCCTTTCGCTGGGACCCCGGCGGGGTGGTTCGTTACCGCACCGACGAAGGGCGATGCTCGATTTCGACACGTTCGTCGAGATTCTTCCACGACGAACTGCAGGTGCTCAGACCGCCGGTGTGATGCCAGCCGCGCGGAGTTGCGCTCTGAGTTCGTCGGCCTGGGCTTCGGCGGCTGCGGCGTGGGCTTCGGCCCGGTGCGCCCGAGCGAGAATCACGACGAAATGCGATGGGAACTCCTCGCCGTTGGCAAACAACGGCACGATTGATCCGTCGGGGCCTGCCTCGAAGCGGACGTTGCCGAGCAGCGCCGACGTGTTGTCGACGACCGGCCGCAGCAGGCCGTCGACGCGGCGATAGCAGCTGATGTTGCCGAGTCGAGTTCGCAGGAACCACGCCTCTTCGACTCCGGCATCGTTGAAGCGGGCCAACTTGGCGAACAGGATGTCGTCGGTCTCACTGGCCGAAACGACCTCGATCACCACCGACGCGGGAGGATCGCCGCGATCTTGGCGCCAGCTGCTCGGCTCGCTCTGAGCAACACCATGGATGACGGCGACGTCGGGGATGAACGGCTGTCCGTCGGAACCGAACCACGTCACCTCGGCCAATACGCACACATCGTCGCGCTCGTGGAACACAGTCAATAGGCCCTCGTACAGGCGAATCACGAAGTTGTGGTGCGCGGCGCCAGCCATCGCATAGTGCTCCTCTTCAACCTGGGCGACGAGGGCGTCCTCGTCAATGGTGGTCAACATGGGAGCGACCGTACGCGCGGGGTGTGACGCGGAATCCGGAGACACGGGTCGAACAATAGTCGCAGGACCTGCAACCATTTCGCGCAGATAGGCGTCGTTGGGGGTGTGATGGAACCGACTGAGGTCGCGGTGAGGTTTGCGGCGATGCGGCTGCCGTCGGAGGCTCGAACACCGTCGTCATTCGACGAGCTGTTTGTCCACGAGGTCGAGCCGATGATTCGATTGGCGATCAGCTTGGTCGACACTCGCGAACGCGCCGAGGAGATCGTCCAGGACGCGTTCGAAAGGACGTTGATGGTGTGGCGCCGGCTCGAGAGGCCTGGCGCGTACCTGCGCCTCGCAGTCGTCAATGGATGTCGCAGCGAGCTGCACCGTCGGCGCATTGTGCGTCGTGTGGCGCCTCCGATCGAGGACAGTCGGTCGGCCTACGCAGCCGATTCTCTCTCGGCTGATCAACTGAGGTTCACGTCGTCGAGCGGATCGTGTTGCGATGTCGAGGCGATCAAACACAACGATGCCATCTGGTACGTCGTACACGTTGATGACGACGTGGACGTGATCGATACCAACGTCGGCGAGGTCTTCGGGGGCATCGTCGGTTCGATCTCCCGGCCGCTCATTGCGTCGAACATCTAGTAGATGCCGGATGCCTGACTGTCTCTAGTCTGCGGACGTGGAGGCGAGCGACATTGGGGTGACCATCGAGGATGTGCGGGCCTTGGCATCGACACTCGAGCGCTCGTACGAGGCCGTCGTTCGCGATCGCGTCAAGTTCCGCGTCGGACGAATCGTGTACCTGGCCTTCAGCCGCGACGACTCACTGATGGGCTTTGCATTCCCAAAGGAGGAACGCGAAGCGCTTGTCGCCACGGAATCTCACAAGTTCATGCTGCCGAAAGTTGCCGACATGCGCTACAACTGGGCTGTCGTTCGCCTTGCCGAGATCGACCTGGTCGAGATGACAGAACTCGTCGTCGACGCCTGGCGCATGGTGGTGCCGAAAAAGGTGTTCGACGCATACGACCGGGAGCTGCACACATGACCGCTTCACCTGCTGACTCACTGACCGCTGAGACGGTCGAATTGCTGCAAGCGATGATTCGCAACCGCTGCGTCAACGACGGCAGCCCGGAGTCGGGGTACGAAACGCGCAACGCCGACCTGTTGCGGTCGTACCTCGGCTCGACCGGGCTCGACTTCCAACGTTTCGAGCCGACGCCTGGTCGCGGCTCGCTGGTGGCGCGCATCGAGGGCAGCGACCCGAACGCACCGAGCCTGTGCCTGATGGGCCACACCGATGTCGTGCCGGTCAACGAGGCCGGCTGGTCGCGAGATCCGTTCGGCGGTGAACTGGTCGATGGCGAGGTGTGGGGGAGGGGTGCTGTGGACATGCTCAACCTCACCGCCTCGATGGCCGTCGCGTTCCGTCACCTCGCCATGACCGGCTTTCGTCCTCGTGGCGACCTGATCTACTTCGCCGTCGCCGACGAGGAATCCGGCAGCGCCCACGGCATGCAGTGGATGGCGGACCACGAGGCCGATGCGATCCGCGCCGACTATGTGTTGACCGAGTCAGGCGGGCTGCACAGCGGCCCGCACGAACAGCCGTACATCTCGGTCGCCGTCGGCGAGAAAGGGGTCGCCTGGCGACGGCTGCGCGTCCGCGGTACTCCTGGGCACGGATCGACACCGTTCAAAGCGGACAATGCGTTGATGACGGCGGCGGCCGTGATCCAACGCCTCGGCGACTACAGGCCAGCGCCGCGCTTTCACGAGCTGTGGACTACCACCGTCGACAGACTTGGCGTCGACGAGGAGACCAAACAACATCTGCTCGACGAAACCCGGATCGACGACTTTCTCGAGTCCCTGCCGCGCCCCGGGCTGGGCGCGTTTCTCCATGCATGCACGCACACGACATTCTCGAGCAACACGATCGGCGGTGGCGGACAGTCGCGGATGAAGACCAACATCATCCCCGATTGCGTCGACATCGGTGTCGATGTGCGCACCCTGCCGGGTGAGCGACATGACGACGTGACCACCCACCTGCGCGCGGCGCTCGGAGATCTCTACGACAGGGTCGACGTCGAGGTCATCATGGATGACCCGGCATCGATCAGTCGTCTCGACAACCCACTCTGGGACAGTCTCGAGCGTGCGTTGGCCAAGCCCTTCCCCACGGCTCGTCCGACACCGCAGCTAGAGGTGGGATTCTCCGACGCTCGCATCTATCGCGAGATGGGCGCGGTCGCCTATGGCGCGGGTCTGTTCAGCCCCGATGTCGACCCGGCGGAGTTTGGTCGCCGATTCCACGGCAACGACGAACGTGTCGACGTCGAGTCGTTGCGACTGACCACTCAGTTATGGCTCGACGTCGCCCACGACCTGCTGGGCTGAGCGTCAGGTCAGCGTGATCCAGGTCGCGGCGTCGGTGGGCAGCCTGTCGTCGTCATCCAACGGAACGCTCGACAAGAGCACCTCACCCGGTGGCAGCTGGATCGACGTTGCGCCGAAGTTGACCACGCATGCGAACCCATCGCCGCGTGTGAACGCGATCACGTCGTCACCGCTCTCCAGCCAGGTGTAGGCATCGCCGTGCAACGCAGGCAGATCGCGTCGCACGCGAAGGGCGTCGCGGTAGAGCCACAACATCGACGTTCGATCGGCCTCTTGCGCTTCGACCGACAGCGCCGACCAATCACTGGGTTGCGGCAACCACGGTGTCGCCTCGCCGAAGCCGAGCGACGGCCCGGTGCGAGTCCACGGCAGCGGCACGCGACACCCGTCGCGTCCGCGGCGAGTGCGGCCCGACCGCTCCCACACTGGGTCGGCAAGCATTGCCTCGGGGATGTCGTCGACCTCTGGCAAGCCGAGCTCTTCGCCCTGGTAGAGGTAGACCGCGCCCGGCAACGCCAGTTCCATCACGATCGCAGCGCGGGCCCGACGCGTGCCGAGCGGCAGATCGACGGGATCCTCTGGTCGGCCGTGCAGCGGATGAGCGGTCGCGCCGCGGCCGTAGCGCGTGAGGTGTCGGTTGATGTCGTGGTTGCTCAAGACCCACGTGACGGGCGCTCCGACCGCGTGATGAGCGGCGAGTGACGTGGCAATCGCCTCGCGTAGTTCCGTAGTGTCCCAACGGCAGCGTGTGGTGTGGAAGTCGAACGCGGTGTGGAGGTGCCCTGGCCGCAGGTACTCGGCGAGTCTGGCCACCGACGACACCCACGCCTCGGCAACGAACACCCGCGGCGGGTCGTACGAGTCGCCGACCTCGCGCCACTCGCGATAGATGTCGGGCACGCCTTCCTGGTCCCAGTGCGGGTGCCCGGGCTGGGGCGGAGCGCCGACGGCCGGCTTGAACTGCTCGCCGAGATCGGGCAGACCGTGTGCCTTCAGCAGGGCGTGGGCGACGTCGATGCGGAACCCGTCGGCGCCGGCGTCGAACCAGAACCGCAAGATGTCGGCGAATTCGGCACGGACCTCTGGGTTGTCCCAATTGAGGTCCGGCTGCTTGCTGTCGAACAGGTGCAGGTACCACTCGCCATCGGGTTGCGTGATCCGAGTCCAGGCGGGCCCGCCGAACTCCGAGGTCCAGTCATTGGGTGGCAGTTCGCCGTTGGCGCCCCTTCCAGGCCGGAAGTGATAGCGCTGGCGTTCGAGCGAACCAGGCCCGGTGTCGAGCGCCGCCTGGAACCACTGGTGTTCGTCGGACGTGTGGTTGGGCACGATGTCGAGGAGTACTCGTAGTCCGACGGCGTGAGCCTCCGAGATCAGGGCCCGCCCTTCGTCGATCGAACCGAATATCGGCTCGATGTCGCGGTAGTTGGCGACGTCGTAGCCGGCATCGGCCTGCGGTGAGGGATACCAGGGGTTGATCCACAGCGCATCGACGCCGAGCGCGGCGAGATACTCGAGCCGCGATCGAATTCCGTCGACATCGCCGATCCCGTCGCCGTTCGAGTCGGCGAAGGAGCGGATGTAGATCTGGTACGTGACGGAGGAACGCCACCACTGCGGATTTGGTTGAGCCACGATCGCTCAGATTACCGATGGAGTCGGCGTCACGGGCCAGTTCACCGCGAGCGCTACCGTTTGGCCATGGCTGAAACGATTTCGTTCCCGAGCAACGGCTCCGACGCGTCGGGCTACCTGGTCCTGCCCGATGGTGGTAGCGGCCCGGGTGTACTGGTGATACAGGAGTGGTGGGGGCTCGACTCGGGTATCAAGGAGATGACGTCGCGTCTTGCTGCCGCCGGTTTCGTGGCCCTTGCCCCTGATCTGTACCACGGTGAACTGGCCGAGCACGACGAGATGGACAAGGCCGGCCAACTCATGCAGGCGCTGCCGCCGGATCGCGCTGCGCGCGACATGAGCGGAGCAATCGACTGTTTGGTCGGTCTGGACGGCGTCACCGGGCGCGGGATCGGTGTCGTCGGATTCTGCATGGGTGGCATGTTGTCGTTCCTCATTGCCGCCGGCCGGCCCGACAAGGTGATCGCGACTGTCCCGTTCTACGGATTTCCGCAGGGCGACATGGAGCCTGACTGGTCGTCGTTGGCAGCAACCATCCGGGGCCACATGGCCGAGAACGACGACTTCTTCTCGCCTGGCGCAGCCTCGGCGCTCGAAGCAAAACTGCGCGGCCTGGGTAAGGACGTCACCCTGACAGTGCATCCGGGCACGGGTCACGCCTTCATGGGTCCGCACAATGCGCTCGGCACACTGAACGAAGAGGTGGCTGCGGCCGTCTGGCCACAGGTGATTGCATTCCTGCACGAGCAGCTCGACTGACCCTGCCTGGACCAGCGGGCGTACGTCGGCTGGGTCAGCGGGTCGACACGTACCGCCAGATCTCGGTGAAGTCGCTATCCGGAAGGGCGTTGTCGCATCCGCGCCATGTGTCGGTAACAGCCGCGGCGACACTGGCAGCAGTCTTGATCTCGTCCGCTCCGTCGACGAACAGGCCGACGTCCTTCGTCATGTGTGCGGTAGAGAACCCCGCGTCGTAGCTGCCGGTCAGGATGCGGTTCGGGAACTTGTCGGTTGTCGCCGAGTTGCGCCCCGTCGAGACATTGAGCACGTCGATCATCGTCGCCATGTCGAGACCGTGGGCGACACCGAATGCCACTGCCTCGGAGGTCGCCGCGAGTGCCGTGGCCGACAGGAAGTTGTTGGCCAGCTTCATCGCCTGGCCCTGCCCGGGGGTGTCGCCGACGTGGAAGACATTGCCCGTGAACGACTCCAGCAATGCCCGGTTGACGTCGAGCACCGTGGTTGGTCCGGCGAACATCAGCGAGATCGTCGCCGCCCGCGCCCCGGCGGCACCACCCGAGACGGGTCCATCGCAGTAGGTGATTCCAGCGGATCGGAGGAGCGTCGCTGCCTCGGTTGCGGCCTTGGGTCCGATCGTCGACAGGTCGATCAGCGTCTCGATGCTGCTGCCTCGGGTGTCGACGATCTCGCGAGCCACCGCCAACGATGCCGCCCCATCGGGGACGCTGATCAACACAATCGTGCAACGGCAGGCGAGGTCGGAGATCGAAGCCGCCGCGACTGCGCCAGCCGGCATACGAGCCTCGGTGCCGGCCATGTCGAAGCACACCAAGCCGGGCGTTGCTGCGGCGACATTGGCGGCCATCTGGCCACCCATCTTGCCGAGGCCGATGAAACCGACGGTCATTGCGGACCGTCGGGGACGTTCGGCATCTGCCGGTCGGTTGGTGGCGGCACCACGCCCTCGGCGTCGAGCACCTCACGAGCGAGCCGGAATGCCTCGACGCCTGCCGGCACGCCCGCGTACACCATCACCTGGATCAAGGTGTCGCGCAACTCGTCGAGCGTGCAGCCGTTTCGTAGCGCGCCTCTGAAGTGAAGCTTGAACTCGTGGGCCCGATTGAGCGAGGCGAGGATGCACAGATTGTTGAGGCTGCGCTGCCGATCGGTCAGCGCGCTGCGTCCCCACACGCCTCCCCAGCAGTACTCGGTGACCATCTCTTGCATGTCGCGATTGAAGCTGTCGGCGCTGGCAAACGCCTTGGTGACGAACTCTGGGCCGAGCACGCGCGAGCGGGCGTCGATACCGGTTTGAAACAGTGAATCTTCCATGTTCGGTACCCTACGTCGATGACGGATCCAGGCGCATACGAGGTGTTCGCGGTCAAGTACGCAGAGCGAGAAGCTCGACGTCCCGAGCATTTCCTTGGTGGTGATCCACACGACGTGCCGATGTCGATGGACTACTTCGTCTGGGCAATCGTCGGCCGCGATGTGACCGTCGTGGTCGACACCGGCTTCAACGCCCACGACGCTCAGACCCGCAATCGACGTCTGTTGCGATCCGCTGCAGAGGGCCTGGCTCTGGTCGGCGTCGACGCTGCAACGGCACCCACCGTCGTACTCACGCATCTGCACTACGACCATGTCGGAGGGTTCGAACAGTTCCCCAACGCACGCTTCCATCTCCAGGATCGGGAGATGAATTTCGCCACCGGTCGGCACATGGCCGAGAGCGAGTACAGCCACGCGTTCACCGCGGGACACGTAGCCGAGATGGTCATGGCAGTGCACGCCAAACGAGTGCAGTTCTACGACGGCGACAGCGAACTGGCACCGGGAATCTCGCTGCATCACATCGGGGGACACACGGATGGTCTGCAAGCGGTTCGGGTCACGACTGCGGCTGGTGTGTTGGTCCTCGCCTCTGACGCAAGCCACTACTACGAGAACATGGAGGCGACGCGCCCGTTCCCGATCGTGTTCGATGAGCCTGCAATGATCGCCGGCTACGACCGGTTGCGGTCGCTGGCCGGACCGGGAGGAGTGATCGTCCCCGGCCACGATCCGATGGTGTTCGAACGCCACCCGCCGGCAGATCCATCACTCTCCGGCGTTGCCATCAGGCTTGGTTAGATCGGCCGGTTAGTCTGGCCTGATGCGCATCGGAGTGATGATGTTTCCAACCGATCGCGGCATTCAGCCGGTCGAGGTGGCTCGCGAGGCCGAGGCTCGGGGGTTCGATTCGCTGTGGTTCCCCGAGCATTCGCACATTCCCGTCAGCCGCCGAACCCCGTGGGGTGGCATCGAGGGTGCACCGCCATTGCCCGCAGAGTATTGGCGAACCCACGATCAGTTCATCGCCCTGACCGCTGCCGCCGTTGCGACGACGACGTTGCGCCTCGGCACCGGGATCACACTCGTTGCCCAGCGGGATCCGGTGTGGCTCGCCAAGGAGGTCGCCTCCCTCGATGTGATCTCGGGTGGGCGGCTGCAGTTCGGCATCGGCTATGGCTGGAACCACGAGGAGATGGAATCGCACGGTGTCGACATTGCTCACCGACGAGCAGTGGTCCGCGAGAAGGTGCTGGCCTGTAAAGCCCTGTGGACGCAGGACGAGGCCGAGTTCCATGGGCAGTACGTCAACTTCGAGCCGTCATGGGCGTGGCCAAAGCCTGTGCAGTTCCCGAACCCACCGATCTACGTCGGCTGTTCGCCGTCCGATCTGCACTTTCGCCACATCATCGAATATGCCGACGTATGGATGCCGATCGAGGGGAGGTGGCCGATCGACGAGGCGTGGCTCAAGTTGCGGCAGATGGCCGAAGCCGCCGGTCGTGATCCGGCATCGCTGAGCCTCGGCATCTACGCAGCCAAACCCGATGCTGCCAACCTCGCTCGACTCCGCGACGTCGGCGCTCGGACTGCAGCGCTGCTCCTGCCGCCGCTCGACAGGGAGGCGGCGCTGGCCACGATGGATTCCTACGCACCCCTGGTCGAGGAGTTCAACAGCCCGGCGACGATCTGACGGGACCGTTCATGGCCCGCGGTGGAACTCCGGCGATCGTCGCGCTGCAGGCAGCGGGGGTGTCGTTTCAGCTACATGAATTCGAGACCGACCCCGCCGACCGACACTACGGGCAGGCCGCAGCGGTGGCACTGGGCGTCGAGCTCGATCGGGTGTTCAAGACGTTGATCGCCACCGTCGACGACGACGATCATGTGGTTGCGATCGTGCCGGTCAGCGGGCAACTCTCGCTCAAAGAACTCGCTGCGGCTGTGCGCGGCAAGCGTGCCGAGATGTGCCTACCAGAGACCGCTCAGCGATTGACCGGATACGTCGTCGGTGGCATCAGCCCATTCGGACAGAAGCGATCGTTGTCGACGGTGATCGACGAGACTTGCGAACTCTTCGATTCGATCTTTGTCAGCGGCGGGCGTCGAGGCCTCGACATCGAGAT
>JANPBZ010000242.1:0-9352 GCA_031430695.1 Ilumatobacteraceae bacterium | reverse complement strand
GCCTTGTCGATCACCCGCACAGCGTGCCACGGCTGTCAACGCAACGTGGCCCGGCAGTACAGTCCACCGTGATGTCGATCGATCCGTTGAAGTATCGCCTCGTGCTCGGCCACTTTCCCACCGGGGTCACCGTGGTCACGGCGATGGTCGATGGTGAGCCCGTTGGTTTCACGATCGGTTCGTTCACGTCGGTGTCGCTCGATCCACCGCTGGTCGGATTCCTGCCCATGACGACATCCGAACGATGGCTGCGCATGGCGTCGGCGGGCAGCTTCTGCGTCAATGTGCTGGGCATGGCTCACGGCGAGCTGTGCTGGCGGTTCGCCAAGAGCAGCATCGAGGAGCCGTTCGAGGGTGTCGGCTGGTCACCATCGCCGATCACCGGCTCGCCGATTCTCGATGGCGCCATCGCCTGGATGGATTGCACCACGGCCGAAGTCGTCGACGCCGGTGATCACTTCTTCGTGATGGGCCTGATCGTCGACATGGACCACGCCGACCCCGAAAGCCAGCCGGCGCCGTTGCTGTTCTTCCGCGGCGAGCTCGGCGGCTTCGTGGGACAGACGTGACTCGTCGCGTGGCATTCGCCGCGGTCGCCGACATCGTTGCGATCATCGTGTTCGTTGCCATCGGTCGCCGCAATCACGACGAGGGCACTGCGGTCGACGGCGTCGCCACCGTCGCCGCACCGTTCCTGATCGCGCTCGTCGTCGGATGGATCGTCGCTCGCGCTTGGGCGCGCCCGATGCAGGTCGAAGCGGCGTTCATCATCTGGCCGGTCACGGTTGCGCTGGGTTTGGTGCTGCGCAACCTGGTGTTCGATCGAGGCACGGCCCTGCCTTTCATCATCGTTGCCACAGCGGTCACCGGCGTGTTCCTGGTCGGTTGGCGAATGGTTTCCTCGCGTGCCTCGCATTCAGGTCGCTAAGGCCTTCCGCCGGCACGTCGAGTGCCCCGACCTCGCCGTCGGCGGATCCACGGTTCACGACGCACTCGCTGAGTACTTCGACGCTTTTCCGGCTGTGCGCAGCTACGTGCTCGACGAGCACGGTGCGGTGCGCAAACATGTGGCGATCTTCGTCGGCGACGATCAGATCACCGATCGGTCGCATCTCAGCGACGAAGTGACCGAAGATGGCATCGTCTACATATTCCAAGCCCTATCAGGAGGCTGAACATGACAAGCGGAACCGTGAACACTGCTCTGATCGGCACACGCAAGGGACTCTTCGTGTACGACCTCGACGCCGACAACCCGACGGTGACGAGCACGCACTTTCTCGGATCGCCGGTTTCTGCAGTACTGCACGACTATCGCGACGACACCTGGTATGCCGGCCTGGACCATGGTCACTTCGGCGTCAAGCTGCACCGCAGCGACGACCACGGCGCGACGTGGACCGAGCTGGCGTACCCCGCTTACCCCGCTGCAGCCGAGTCGGAGGTCGACAGTTCGACCACCAAATTGATCTGGACCCTTGTGCCGGGCCATCCGAGTCAACCCGCTGTGTTGTGGTGTGGGACGATCCCCGGCGGGCTGTTCCGCAGCGACGACCGTGGTGAAACGTGGCAGCTCAACCAGGCATTGTGGAACGAGCCATCACGCACCGAGTGGTTCGGAGGTGGCTACGACCAACCCGGCCTCCATTCGATCTCCATCGATCCCCGCTCGGCGGACTCGATGACCGTGGGCGTGTCGTGCGGTGGTTCGTGGTACACCGACGATGGTGGTGCATCGTGGACTGTGTCCACGGGCATGCGCGCCGCGTACATGCCCGATGGTCGCGCCGATGATCCACGGATCCAAGATCCGCACCGCATCGTGCGCTGTGCGGCAGCGCCCGATGTGCTGTGGACGCAGCATCACAACGGGATCTTCCGCTCGATCGACAACGGACGGACCTGGTCAGCCATCACCGACGTTGCCCCATCGGCATTCGGATTCGCCGTCGCCGTACATCCCTCCGACCCTGAAACGGCGTGGTTCGTCCCGGCTGAGAGTGACGAGGTCCGCATCCCAGTGGAGGGGGCGATGGTGGTCAATCGCACGCACGACGGCGGGGATACGTTCGAGACGACCAGTGCCGGTCTACCGCAGCAGAACGCCTATCACCTCATCTATCGTCATGGTCTCGACGTCGACGGCACAGGCCAGCGACTGGTGTTGGCATCGACCACCGGCTCGTTGTGGCACAGCAACGATGGCGGCAACTCGTTCCGGCACATCACCAGTTCTCTGCCGCCGGTGCTGTGCGTGCAGCACCTGTGATCACCCCGGATCGCTGAGCAACTCGGCGCCATGTTTGCGTAGCTCCGAAAGTGACGTCACGCCGCTCAACTGCATCACCGACCGAAGCTGATCGGTGAGCATGGCGATGACGTGTTCGACACCGCGCTGGCCAGCCGCGGCGACGGCGTACACGTAGGGGCGACCGATGAACGCCATGTCGGCCCCAAGCGCGATCGACACGGCGATGTCGGCACCGTGGCGCACCCCGGAGTCGATGACAATCGGCACGTCGGGCCCGATGGCGGCGCGCAGCGGCGCGAGCAGATCAATCGGCGGCGTGCATCGGTCGAGCTGGCGGCCGCCGTGGTTGGAGAGGTGAAGACCGGTGACTCCGATGTCGAGGGCGCGACGAGCATCGGCCGGGCCGATCGGGCCTTTGAGCAGTAGTGGACCGGTCCATCGCTTGCGGATCCCCTCGATGTCGGCCCAGTTCAGCGACTGGTCGAACAACGATCCGATCCGTGTCGAGGCCGCGCTCCTCACTTCCGCCGGTGACAACGCCGTGAAGTTGGCGAACCCGATCGCCGGGCTGCGCAACATCTTGACCCAGTAGCCCGGCCGGCGGGCGATGTCGACGATGGTGCGCGGGCTGAGTTGCGGCGGAATCGTGAGACCGTTGCGCATGTCGCGGGTACGGCGTCCGGTGACCACCGTGTCGATGGTGACTTCCAACGCCTGATAGCCGGCGGCACCCGCTCGGTCGATCAGCGGGTCACTGAGCCGTCGATCGCTGGTGACGTACAGCTGGAACCACAGGTTGGGATGACTCGTACGGGCAACGTCTTCGACCGTGGTCGTACCCATCGTCGACAACGTGTAGGGAATACCTTTGGCCATCGCAGCCAAACATGACGACACCTCGCCGGTCGGGTGCATCATTCGGGTGTAGCCGGTGGGCGCCAGTCCGATCGGCACCTGAAACTCGTGTCCGAACAGTTCGCCGGTGAGGTCGGTGGTCGAGACGTCGCGTAACAGTTGCGGATTGAGCTTGCGGCGCATGAACGCCTGCCGATTGGCCTCGAGTGCAATCTCTTCGTCGGCGCCACCTTCGACATAGTCGAAGACTGCTCGGGGCAGTTTCCGTTTGGCGACGGCACGAAAATCGTCCGGCATGTGGGTTCGATTCAACAACCGCTGCACAGGATCGCGCTCGAAGTGACGAAGCTGAATGAGTTCGAGAACTTCGTGAAGGTTCATGCTTGTTTCCCGGGGTTGTCTACAGCGTGTTGGTGATGGCGCCGGTTTCCGCGCCCTGCACCAACTTGGCGTACTTGCCCAGCACACCGCTGGTGTACCTGGGAGGGTTCGGCTCCCACGATGCCCGTCGCTTGGCCAGTTCGCCGTCGTCGACCAGCAAGTCGAGGGTCAGTTCGTGCACGTCGATGAGAATCTGGTCGCCATTGCGGACGAACGCGATGGGGCCACCATCCACGGCCTCCGGCGCAACGTGGCCGATGCAAAATCCCCACGTGCCACCGCTGAACCGGCCATCGGTGATCAACGCGCAATCGGCGCCACGCCCCGCACCTTTCAATGCACCGGTGATGGCCAGCATCTCGCGCATCCCTGGGCCGCCCTTTGGCCCTTCGTAGCGAATCACCAAGACGGTTCCGGGCACGACCGAACCGCTGAGGATCGCGTCCATCGCGCCATCTTCGCCGTCGAACACGCGGGCCGTTCCTTCGAAGCGCATCTGCTCCTTGCTCAACCCGGCGACCTTCACCACCGCGCCGCGTGGAGCGAGCGAACCCGTCAGCACATTGATGCCGCCCTCGCTGTGCAGCGGCTGATCGACCGGATAGACCACCACACCATCGGGTCGTGGCGGATCGAGCTCGACGAGATTCTCGGCCATCGTCTTGCCGGTCACCGTCATCACGTCACCGTGCAGCAAGCCGGCGTCGAGCAGATGCTTCATGACGACGGGGACGCCGCCGACGCGGTCGAGATCGCTCATGTGGAACTTGCCGCCCGGCTTCATGTCGGCAATGTGGGGAACCTTGGCAGCGATCCGGTTGAAGTCGTCGAGGTGGAGGTCGACGCCCGCCTCGTTGGCAATTGCGAGAAGGTGGAGCACGGCATTGGTGGACCCGCCGAGCGCCGACGTGACAGCGATGGCATTCTCGAAGGCCTGCTTGGTCATGATCATCCGCGGTGTGATCCCGAGGCGAAGCATGTTGACCACAGCCTCGCCGGCCCGCCTGGCGTCGTCCTCGCGGCGCACATCGACGGCGGGCGGCGATGCCGTTCCAGGCAGCGACATACCAATTGCTTCGGCGATCGAGCTCATCGTGTTGGCGGTGAACATTCCGCCGCACGCGCCTTCGCCGGGGCACGCTTTGCGTTCGATCTGACCCAGCTCGTCCTCGGTGATCTTGCCGAGTGCGCAGGCACCGACTGCTTCGAACACGCTGGTGATGTCGAGGGTGGTGCCGTTGTGCTCGCCCGGCAGGGTCGAGCCGTTGTACACGAACACGCTCGGCAGGTCGAGCCGGGCCGCTGCCATCAGCATTGCCGGGATGCTCTTGTCGCATCCCGCCAGCCCGACGAAGCCGTCCAGCCGTTCAGCATGCATCACGCACTCCACCGAGTCGGTGATGACCTCGCGGCTGACCAGCGAGGCGCGCATGCCCTCGTGACCCATGCTGATGCCGTCGCTGACTGTGATGGTGCCGAACTCCATGGGGAAGCCGCCGGCGGCACGGATACCCGCCCTGGTGTGCTCGGCCAACTTCCGCAACGTCATGTTGCACGGCGTCACGTCGTTCCAGGCGTTGGCGATCGCGATCTGCGGCTTCACCCAGTCGTCGTCGGTCATGCCGACGGCGCGCAGCATGGCCCGCGCCGGTGCCTTGGTCATGCCATCGGTGACGTCGCGGCTTCGGGGTTTGATGTCGACGGGAGTGCTTGATTCGTTCGCGGCCATGGGGCGAAGCTACCCGACGTTGACCTGCCAGACTTGATCCGATATGGCTTCTCCGATAGCGCTGCCCTCCGGGCGCTGGTTGCTCGACAACTGCCCATGCCCACGGTGCCTGCATCCGATCACGCGCGAACGCACGGTCACCCTGGTCGACAAATCGCGCGTCGAGCCGTTGGCGATCACCACTGACGGCGACGGGAACGTGACCGTCGACTGGGGGAACGATCATGTCGGCGTCTACCCCACGGAGTTGTTGACACCCCGTAGTGAACTGTCAGTGACGACGACCGGGCTGACGCCGGTCCCACGCATCAGCCATCGCGAACTCACGACGAGTCGCGGCTTGTCGCGCTGGCTGACTGCGATGTTGACCAACGGTGCGATCGTTGTCGAGGACACACCGAACGCGACCGGTGAGGTCATTCGCCTGGCCGAACGGGTCGGCTATGCGCGGCCGACGAACTTCGGCACGATCTTCGACGTCGAGACCCAACCCGACCCGAACAACTCCGCCTACACCGCTGCGGGCCTCGACCTGCACACCGACCTGCCCAACTGGGCGAGCCCGCCTGATTTTCAGCTACTGCACGCGCTGGCCAACGAGGCAACGGGGGGCGACTCGATGCTCGCCGATGGCGTCGCCGTTGCCACCAATCTGCGGGCAACCGACCCGAAGGCGTTCGACGTCTTGGCCACAACGCCTGTGCCGTTCCGGTTTCACGACGTCGTCGACGACATCCGCCACACCGCACCGATCATCGAGGTCGACGCCGACGGCGAGCCGGTGGCCATACGGTTCAACAACTGGATCCGCGATGTGGATCCGTTCGCCGACGAATCCTTCTATGACGCTTATCTGAGCATGTGGCAGTTGCTTCGCAGCCCAGCTCATGTGGTGATGCTGCGGCTCGCGGCCGGCGACACGCTGTGCTTCGACAACCGTCGCATCTTGCACGGTCGCACCGAGTTCGATCCGCAGTCAGGGCGCCGACACCTTCAAGGCTGCTACATGGACCGCGACATGGTGGAGAGCCGATTGCGGCGGCTATCGCTCGGGTAGCTCCGAGATCTGCGGAGTGTCGGCGATCAGGCGCTTGGTGTACTCGGCCTCCGGGTAGCGCAGGACTCGCTCAGTCGGGCCCGACTCGACGATCTTGCCGTCGGCGAGTACTGCGACCTGATCTGCGATCGACGCGACCAGCGGCAGGTTGTGCGTGACGAACAGCATCGCCAGGCCAAGGTCACGCCGAAGCTCGCCGAGCAACTCGACGATCGACGCCTGTACCAACACGTCGAGCGCCGATGTGACCTCGTCGCAAACAAGTACTTCGGGCCGGCTGACCAGGGCGCGAGCAATAGCGACACGTTGACGTTCGCCACCCGACAACTGGTCGGGGAACCGACTGGCGTAGCTGGCGGTCAGGGCGACACGCTCCAGCATCTCGCCGACCTTGCGCGCCGCGTCGGTCTTCGAGGCGCCACCGATCAGCAACGGGCGGGCGACCGAGTCGCCGATCATGCGGCGCGGTTGCAGCGAGCTGTACGGGTTTTGGAAGACGTACTGGATCCGCAGGCGCTGGGCCGTGGTGCGATCGCGCGCCGAGGGCGCGAGCCGCTCGGAACCGAGCAGGATCTCACCGGTCCACTCACGGTGGAGACCGCCGATCGACCGCGAGAGGGTGGTCTTGCCTGACCCGGATTCGCCGACGAGGGCGAGGCACTCGCCGCGGTCGACGTGCAGGTCGACGTTGTGGACGACCTGGTGACGGGTGTACGAGGCGCACAGATCACGGACCATCAGCGCATGGGTGGCCGAGGCCGCGATCGGCGATGAGTGGACGGCGACGTGCTGCGTGCGTTCGGGCACCTCGAACGGCCGGATGCACCTGACGACACGGCCCGGAGCCACATCGCGTTCGGCGGGGAACTCGGCACGGCAATCGTCGGTGGCCAGTTCGCAGCGCCGGGCGAACGAGCAACCGACCGGACGCTTGCCCGGGGCCGGTGCCCGGCCGCTGAGACCGATCATCTCGTGATCGGTCGACATGTCGGGGGCGGCAGCGATCAAGTGCCGTGTGTACGGGTGGCACGGATTGCGGAACAGTTCTGCGGCGGGACCCTGTTCCACGATTCGCCCCGCATACATCACCGCAACCCGATCGGCGAGGTTGGCAACGACCGCGAGGTCGTGGGTGACGTAGAGGGCCGCCACCCTGTGGGCATGGCACAGTTCACGAATCGTCGTCAACACGTGGGCCTGCGTGCTGACGTCGAGACCCGTGGTGGGCTCGTCGAGCACGATCACCGACGGACGGCAGGCGAACGCCATTGCCAGCCCAACTCGCTGCTGCTGCCCACCCGACAGTTGATGCGGATAGCGGCGAAGGAACTCGGGCGTGCTGGGCAACAGCACCTCGTTCATCACTTCCTGCACCCGCTCGCGACGAGCTGCGTCGCTGCCACCGAAGTCGTGGAACTCGAGCACCTCGATCAACTGCTTGCGGATCCGCAGGGCCGGGTTCAACGCGGTCGATGGGTCCTGCGGGACGTACGACACGAGCCTTCCACGCGCATGGCGCAGAGCCACATCGCCAAGCGCGAGCATTGCTGCATCGCCGATCGTGACGTCTCCGCGAGCCAGCTTCACGCCATGTCGGGCGTGGCCGAGCACGGCGAGACCGACCGTGGTCTTGCCGGAACCCGATTCGCCGACGAGACCGAGCACCTCGCCCGGCGCGATGGTGAGGTTGATCTCATCCACGATGTCGGCGCCGCTCTCGGCCACCTCGATACGTAGATTGCGAATCGTGACTGCTTCATCCATCAGGCGTCACCCCTGGCTCGGTCGATGCCGCCGGTGGCACGCGAAATTCCGTCCCCGATCATTCCCGTGCCGATCGTCAGCAATGCGATAGCCGCGACCGGAAGGGTGACGCCCCAGTGGTTGGGGACGATGCCGCCCTTGTTCTGGTAAATCATCAGCCCCCAGTTGGCGGCACTCGGGTCGGGTGTGAACCCGAGAAATCCGATGCCGGCGATCACACCGATCGAGAACGTGAGGCGCAGGTTGGCTTCGACCAGCAGCGGCGCCGTCACATTCGGAAGCAGCTCGGAAATCAGGATGCGGGTTTTCGACTCACCGAGCGATTCGGCAGCCGCAACGAAGTCTCGCTCGACAACCGACACGGCGGTGCCCCTGACAACGCGCGCAATACGAGGAGCGGTGGAAATGCCGACTGTCAGCACGATGACTTTGGTCGTAGCCCCGAACATGCTGAGCACGACCAACGCGGCGATGATCTGGGGCATCGCCAGAATCACATCCATGGCTCGCATCAAAAAATCGTCGAGCTTGCCGCGGTTGTAGGCGGCGACCAGACCGATCACGGTTCCGAGGAACAGGGCAAGCACGGTGGCGAGCAATGCGGCAATCAGGATCGGGCGGCCGCCGTAGAGGAAGCGTGTCCACACATCCTGGCCCTTGTAGCCAGAACCGAATTGCGATGGCAGGCGGGTCTTGCCGGGCGGCTGATTCGGCAGTGCGATGCCTTTGCTCTCGGCGTAGGGTGCGATGTAGCGCCCGAACAGGGCGATCGCCACCAGGATGGTCACGAAGATCAATCCGACTCTGGTGCGCCAGAGGCGGAATCCGGACCGCAACACCCCGGGGGGTCGCTCACCTTCCATGACCGACGCGAGATCCTCTTCAAGCAGGGGTGGGACGGGGGACACGGCGGGGTGGTTCGGCAGGTTCATTGGAGCCTCGTGCGAAGGCGGGGCGTGACCAGCACAGTGGCCACATCGGCGGCGATGTTGGTCAGCACATAGACGGCCGCAAGCGACATCACCAAGAACTGGATCACGGGAAGATCTCGAGTGTTCACCGCATCGCGCAGCGCCCCGCCAATTCCCTGGTAGTTGAACAGGGCCTCAACGACAATAACACCACCCGCAAAGTAGGCGACGTTGAGGGCGATGACCTGGAACACCGGACCCAATGAGTTCGGCATCGCATGGCGCCACAGCACGATCCGCTCGGGGGCCCCTTTCAAGCGTGCCATCTCGACGTAGTCGCTCTCCAGCACCTCGATGATCGCAGCTCGCGCCGTGCGCGAGATGTAGGGCACGGCGCCGAGGAC
>JANPBZ010000241.1:0-29380 GCA_031430695.1 Ilumatobacteraceae bacterium | reverse complement strand
GTGTCAACCAGGCGATGGGCATCGACGGCGTTGACGAGCCACGAATCGGCGTGCTTGTAGTACGCACGGCTGTGCCGCCCGGCCACACGCAACTCGCGATCCGACGAGTTGTTCCAGTCGGAGGAGAAGATCAGCTTCTTCTTCACCTTCTCGTAGTACCCGGTGTTCTTGATCGGGTAGGCGACGGTCGTGAAGAAGATGTCGGGGTTGGACTCCTTGACGTGGTCGATCGTGGCCTCGATATCCGACAGTTCCTCGCCCTCGTAGCCCCACATCAAGAACATGCCCACCTCGATGCCGTACTTCTTGGCCATCTTCGTCGCGTTCTGCACTTCTTCGACCTTGACGCCACGCTGCATGGCATCGAGGATGCGTTGACTCCCGCTCTCGGAACCGATCCAGATGCGATAGCAGCCCAGCTCGGCGAGCGACGCCAGCACTTCTTCCTTCTTCATTCGGTCGGCGCGCGAGATCGTCTCGAAAGGGATCTTCATGTTGCGCCGCTTCATCTCGTCGGCGTACTCGAACAGCCACTTGTGGCTGATCGTGAAGACATCGTCGGCGTACCAGACCTGCTCGGGCTTGTAGGTCTCGACAATGTGTTGCACCTCGTCGACGCAATCGATGGGATCGCGACGCCGGTGCGAGTAACCGAACACAGCATGGCTGCACCAGTTGCACTTGTACGGACATCCACGGGCGGTGATGAGGTTGACTGAACCCATGCCGTGATGTGTGCGCCACGTGTCGACGTACTGCGCCATATCGATCGCCCCGCGATCGGGCCAGGGCAGCGAGTCGATATCGCTGACCTTGTCACGCGGGTCGTTGTGCACGATCACACCATCCTCATCGCGGAACACCGTTCCGGCGACGCCGTGCAACCGGTGCGGTCCGCGGTCACGCATGACCGGCAGCAGCTCCTCGAGCGTATTCTCGCCTTCGCCCAGCACCACGACGTCGGCGCCGCGCTCGATGTAGTCGTCGGGATAGTTGGCACTCTCGGGACCGCCGAACACCACGGTCCAGCGGTGCTGGTGAGCCTGCTCGGCGATCCACAACACGTTGGACCGCGTCATCAGGTTGGTGTACACGCCGAGTACGCCTCCTGGTGTGGCCGCCAGCCGAGCAATCAGGCTGGCGCGATCGCTGAACGTGGTGTCGAAGATCTCGATGTCGTAGCCAGCTCGCTTCAGATACGCGCTGATGTACAGCAGGCCCAACGGCGCGTAGGGCTTCATGATCTCGCGTTCTTTGGGGTCCTCCCATAGGAAGTATCCGTGGGTCAGCAGGAGATCCGTCACCGCTGCAGAGTACCTCACCACCCTGAGGAACGGGCCGTCCTGCTCCGTTCCCCGGGTGGGGGATCTCGTGAAGCAACGCTGCTTCAGTTCAGATGCTGGCCGCCCGTCCCGTCGGCCCGGCAGCAAGTAGATCACTCGACGCAGGATCGTGATACGTGAATGCGGTTCAATGAGCCATACGACCTATGCGATACCGTTCGCTCATGACGTCGCCTGACTTTCCGCAACCGCTTGGCGGAAACGAGATGCCCCGATTCGGCGGCATTGCCACGTTCATGCGCCTGCCGGGCAACACCGCGCCCGACCAGCTCGACGCCGCCGTCATCGGTGTGCCCTTCGACATCGGCACTTCCAATCGACCCGGTGCCCGCTTCGGCCCGCGTGGGATCCGCAACGAATCGGTGCTGCTGCGCCCGTACAACATGGCCACCCGCGCTGCGCCCTTCGACAGCTTGCGGATCGACGATCTCGGTGATGTCGCCACCAACCCGTACAACCTCATCGATTCAATCGATCGCATCCAGACCCACTACGACTCGTTGCTCGACCATGGCATCGTGACCGCAACGATGGGCGGGGACCACACGATCGTGCTGCCCATTCTGCGGGCGATGGCCAAGCGGCACGGCCCGGTCGGGTTGGTGCACGTCGACGCCCACACCGACATCAACGACTCGATGTTCGGCGAACGCATTGCTCACGGAACCCCGTTTCGGCGGGCCGTCGAGGAGGGCTTGCTCGATTGTTCGCGCGTTGCCCAGATCGGCGTGCGCGGCACCGGCTATCAGGCCGACGACTTCGACTGGTCACGACAGCAGGGTTTCCGCGTCGTGCAGGTCGAGGAATGCTGGCATCGCAGCCTCGATCCGTTGATGGCCGAGATTCGGAGCCAGCTGGGCGATGGACCGGTATACCTCAGCTTCGACATCGATGGGCTCGATCCGTCGTTTGCTCCTGGCACGGGCACGCCGGAGATCGGCGGTCTCACGATCTGGCAAGGCATCGAGATCATCCGCGGGTGCCGCGACCTGCGGATCGTTGGTTGTGACGTGGTCGAAGTCGCCCCGATCTACGACGTCTCGGGCACGACATCACTGGTCGCCGCGAACCTGCTGTACGAGATGTTGTGCGTGCTGCCGGGCGTCGAATACCGATGATTGCTGCTCGGGGGCGAGGGACCCTCCCGGAACCTCGCCCCTAAGCATGTGGGGGGTTTCACGGCGAGTCAGGGTCGCCGTATGCGCAGCTCGCTGACCGCGCACATCACCCAGAGCCACCAGCTGCTGACCCTGATACGCGTTGTTGCGTCACGTTGTCGCGTCAGCCGAGGCGGATGGTAAGACGGCTCCAGGCGCCGAGGTAGACGCGATCGCCGTCGTGCATCGGCGTCGACAGACCCGGTTCGATTGCGGTCGTCTCGTCGCTGGGTTCACCGCCGCTGACAACGACATACGTGCCATTCGTCGACGAGAGGTCGATGACCACCAGGTCGTCACCATCGCGAACGAATTGTGCATGGCGCCTGGAGACGCCGGTGTCGCCATCGAGAGCGATCTCGGGGTGGATATCACGCGACTGACTCGATCGACCGATCAACGCGGTGTGCTGGGTGAGCCCGATCGTCGACGACGATGCCGAGGGGCACGGCTGATCGGCCAGCGATCCTTTCAGGGCATACCAGACGGGATCGACCTCGACGACCACGACCCATTTCACACTGCTGTTGGGAGGCGACGCGGGTTCTGCGGGCTCGACAACCGACGGTTTCGGTGGCGCCTGACCGGTGGTGAAGTCGTAGCCGCACTGCTCGCAGAACAAGCTGGCGGCGTCGTTCGACAGCCCGCAATTGGGGCACTCAGTCTGCGGTTGTGTCGACGGAGTCGAGCCGTGGCCGACAGTGGGAGTGGCGTCCGACGCGGACACCGGAGCGCCAGTAGGGGTGGCCGCCGCCGTGGCGTTGGCCGAGCCCTCGATCGGCGCGCCACACGTGTCGCACCATTCGGCATCGGCGCTGTGATGGCCATTCGGGCAGACGACCGTGCTCACGGCTCCTTCCGAATCCTCGTCGTCTTGGTGCTACGCGTGTCGAGCGCCATCTCGTCGGCGCGTTCGACGTTGCCCTTCAGGCGTACCGTGCCGGCCTCGGCATCGACGACGTCGACCACCTTCGACAGCAGGCGCGTGGTGTCTTCGTTGCCGCTCTCGTGAGCGATCCTGGCCGCCTCGCCGAGCAGCACGGTCGCGGTGCGGTCGTCTCCGGCTGCTTTCGCGGCCAGCCCCTTCTGGATGACGTCGGCCAGCTGGGCCTGGCCCGTGTAGTGGGCGACGGCGGGGTCGATTCGGGTAGTCAGATGGGCATCGGCGCTCCAGGTCGCCTTGACCAGGCCCTTGGCGACAACCTCGTCGTTGATGGCGACCTCGACTCGCGCTGCCAGGCGCTCGTTGCCCAGTGGAGCCACCGGAACTCGCACTGCCACGTGGTAGTCGCGGCTCTCGTCGCTCCACGCCCCGGTTGGGAACTCTCGAATCAGCGGGCTGACCTGTACTGCCTTTCCAGTGAGATCTTCGACCGACGGTGCGACCTGGCGCACGAACAGCACCTCGCTGCCCTGCGGTGCCCACACTCGCAATCGGGCATCGGCGACGCCGCGACTCATCGAGGTGCGGATCATTGCCTCGAAATCGGCCTCGAGGTCCTCCGGCTTGGCGATGATGTCGACCGTGCCCAGCAAGGTGTTGGCGATCATTCGAAGTTCTTCGACGACCCAGTCGGAACCGATGCCGCGGCAGTCGCACTGGAACTGACCCTGCGCTGCTTGCAGCGCCTGCGACAACGCGTGCGCCGGCTCGCCTTCGATCTTTCCGTCGGTCAGCAAGATCGCATGACGTTGAGCGGTCTGCACCTGCGAGAACAGCTCGGTAGCGGCGGCGATCCAGGCGCCGATTGCGGTGGCCCCGCCGGCCCGCAGCGCATCGATCGAGTGCGTCGCCTCGCGTCGGGTGACGTCGGTCATCTTGGCCAGCCCCGGATGCGTGGGATACACCATCTGGGCCACGCTGTGACCGCTGATGACGGCGAACCACGTGCCGTCGACGATCTCTCCCAACGCCACCTTGGCGGCGCGGCGGGCGGCGACGATCTTCGAGGCAGGCATGTCCATCGATCCCGACGTGTCGACGATGATGATCTCGGCTGCCTCGCCTTGACCCGATTGGCCGGCGGTTCCGGCGTCGGTGCAACTGACCGACACCACTGCATGCACGTCGGTGGCGCCGTCTGCCAGGAACTCGTTCTGAAAGACCTCTGCCTTGAATTCAGCCACGTGATGTCCTCTCTCGTTCCAAGCGTAGTGATGGGTCGCAGCGAGCCAGGGCGGCCGTGATGTTGTCGTGCCCGCCGGCCGTATTGGCCCAATCGACGAGCGCCGCGCACATTGGCAACGGATCGGGACCCGCCGTGGTCTGCACCGTGGAGAGTTGGGTCGCCATCTCCTCGAGGGCCGAGGCATAGTTCCACAGGCCGTCGCTGCACACGAGCAGCCAGCCGGGGCTTTCGATCGACTGCGAAGCCACCTCGGGGGTGTGATCGACCGAGTCGGCGCCGAGCCAGCGAGTGATCGTGTGAAATGCCGGATCCGATTCGGCCTCTGCTCGAGACCTGCCCGCCGCCATCATCTCGGTCCCAAGCGAATGGTCAATGGTCAGTTGCCGCGGATCTCCGCCGTCGGGGAACCAGTAGGCCCGCGAGTCGCCGCACCACGCTACGGTGATCAGCGAACCGGCAACCACAGCTGCGACAAAGGTGCACGAGGGTGGCTCGCTCGGGTCTCCCAGTGTGTGGGCGACGCCGACAGCGGCCCCGTTGGCGTCGGCACAGGCCAGCACCAAAGCATCGGTCCAATAGCTCACCGCTGCGGCAACGGATTCCGGCGACGATGACGACATCGACGTCAGTTGGCCGCAGGCTGCGACCGACGCAGCCAGGGCGGCGCGGTCGCTGTTGGGTGCGCTCGTCACGCCGTCGCACACCACCAGCACGGCAAACGACCCGTCGGCGGTTGCCGACAACGCCATGGCGTCCTCGTTGGCCGCATGGCTGATGCCCTTGTCGCAGACTCCCGCAACCCATGCTGCCGGCTGCTCGGTCCAGTGGTCGCGAGGCGAACGGGCTTTCTGTCCACATGTGCCGCAGAAGCCGTCGTCGAGCATGTTTCCACCGCACTGCGCGCAGTCCGGGGACGCGACGATCGTTCGGGGTATCGGCGCGGTGTCGTCGATCGACACGGTGCGCGGCGATGCTGCCGGTGATGTCGGAGGCGCAGTTGCGTTGGGCGCAGCCAGCGGCGGCGACCCCTGCAGTTGCACGCCGCACGCCTCGCAGAACGTCTCGTCGGCCGCGATCGGGGCGTCGCATGCCGGGCACGTGAGTTCTATCGCGGTCATGTCAGCGATCGCACCCGGACTGAGTTGGCCTGATCGACAAGCTGGGTGCGTGTCGCCGCATCATCGGCGAGGCGAGCCGCTTCGCGATAGGCATCCTCGAGGCCCGAGCGGAGTGATGGCTCGGTTGCCCGAGAACCGGCGATCACCATCTGCGGCGAGGGACCCTGATCGCGTACCTGGGTCAGCGCCGCCGACAGAATTTGAATGCGCAGCGCGGCTCGACCGGCGGGATCGAGGGCGGCCAGATCGAGTTCGTCGGCCGCCGCCGCCAGGTCATCGAGCGGATGCGGAGATCCGTCGGCGGATGAGAGCAGCAGGGCACGCCGGCGACGGGCGTCGCCGTAGGCCCGGCTCGTGGCCGGAATCCGGTCGTAGGCGGCCAGCGCCTCGTCGCGGCGGCCTGCAGATGCGGCCAGCCTGGCCAGTCCGAATTGTGCTGGGGCGATGTAGGCGGCGTCGGTCTTCGCACATTGCGCGTACATCTGCGCAGCGACCTCATGCTCGCCTCCGAGTTCGCACGCTCTGGCGAGCGCCAACTTCGGCGCCAACTCACCCGGCAGTTGACCGTAGACACTGTTGAACGCCGAGATGGCTGCAGCATGGTCTCCTGCGTCGAGGGCGACGAGGCCGTGCAGCCACACGCCTCGCCACTCCCACGGATCGTTGCCGAGAATTGCGTCGGAGATCGTCGACGCCTGTTGCAGTTGACCGGCAGCCATGGCGGCATATCCGCTGGCCATCGCCACCCCGACCGTCTGCTCTGGCGCCGATGACAATGCGTGCAATCGGTCCGCTGGATTCTCGGCAGTGACCGACCCCAACCACGACGCCATCGGATCGAGCGGATCGACGGCCACGACGGGCAGGTCCGCCCAGTCGAGCCGGTCGTCGGCCACGGCCGGCGTCTCGAACAAGCGAGATGGCGTACTACGCGTCACGGCTCCCCCGGCGGCCGCAGCAGTCACCTCACGCAGCACGCCGAGGAGTTGGTCGCGCATCTCGTCGGCACTCTGGAACCGGTCCTCGGGCCGTGGTGCCGTGCCTTTCAGCAGCCAGCGATACAGCGAATCGTGCTGGGCGAAGATCGGTACGTCGCCTGGCGAGGGCAGCGTGGTCTCGAAGGCGCTCTGATACCCCTTGAACTCGAAGATCAGCACCGCCAGGGTGCGCGCCACCGTGTACAGATCACTGGAGATCGATGTGCCTTCCTTGGCAACTTCGGGCGCCTGGAAGCCCACCGTTCCATAGATCGGTGACTGGTCGTCGTCGGCACGGCGGACCCCGCCGAGGTCGATCAACTTCAGGCCGTCGCCGACCTGGATGACGTTGGCCGGCTTGAAGTCGCAGTACAGCAAACCGAGCAGGTGCAAATAGGAGAACGCCGGGAGGATCTCGACGACGTAGGCGATTGCCTGATCCACCGGAATCGGCGAGAACCGGCCCGTTGCCTTCATTCGATCTTTCAACAAGACGTTCAGCGAGCGACCACCGACGTACTCCATGACGATGTATGACGCTCCGTCAGGGGCCGTGACGAAGTTGTAGATCTCGACGATCAGCGGATGTTCGACCTCGGCGAGGTATTGCTTCTCGGCGACTGCGGCCCGTGCCGCGTCGGGATCGCCGCTGTTGAGCAAGCCCTTCAACACCACCCAGCGGTCGTTGACGTTGCGATCGTTGGCAAGATAGATCCAGCCCATGCCTCCATGGGCCAGACCTCCAACCACTTCGTATTGTCCGCCGACCAACGCGCCGGGCTGCAGCTTCGGATCGAAGTCGAATGGAGCGCGGCACTTCGGACAAAAGCCCTTCGACCGCCCAGGTGATCCCTCGCGAGACCGACCGACCTTGGCCTGGCACACCGAGCAGAACCGCTTGTCCTCGGTCACGGTTGCCGGATTCATCAACGCCTGGCGCGGATCGGTGTCGGGCACCGACGGGACCTGTGTCAGTCCGGCGCCGAGGCGCGAGGTCTGCGTCGTGGCTGTGAGTCGCCGAGTCGGTCGACTCGTCCCGCTCGATCGCGCCGAGCCGAGTGGTACCTGACCCAAGCGGGTCGTCCCCGATCGACCGGTGACCGAGCTCGGTCCTTCACCGGTTGGAGGAGAGGACGAACCTGATCCGGGACCCGTGCCGGCCTGGCCGACGGGCGCCAATCCGCAGACGTCGCAGTAGCCGTCGACGACGCTGCCTCCGCAACCCGGCTGAGCGCACTTCATGTGCCGACCCCGCCCCGCGAAACGCGTGATGCGATCAGGGTGTTGACCGCACCGACGTACCGCTCGACAAGCGGACGGGCGGCGGCGACGTCGCACGGCGCCGCCCACAGCAGCGACTCGGCCTGCCGATACAGCGGTTCGAGGTCGCTGCTCTCGCCGAGGCCGTGAGCACTGGCCTTGTCGCGGAACGAATGGAGCAACCCGCGCAGATCGTCGCGGTCGTCGAGCGGTTGCTGGTACCTGCGGCGAGCCTCGGCCAGCGCAGCCTCGAGGCGTGCGACCTTGTCGACGACCGGGGCCATCACGGCACGAGCCGCGGACCATGGCATCACCTTGACCTCATCGCTCGACTGCAACGCGCCGACTGCGGCGACTGACGGAATGGCAAGCGTCGGCGCCTGCACGATCTTCTCGCGGCATCGCTCGGCCAACTGCCGTACCGACACCTCGACATCGCCCAGACTGGTGAGGCGATCGCTGAGTGTTGCCCACGCATCGAACAGTTGCCGGCGTTCCGCATCGGCCTGTTCGAGTTCGGCCCGCAGCACGGCCGCTTGGCTGGCGACGCCGGCCAGATCGCGGCGGTCGACAAGGTCGGTGCGCAACTGCGCGGCACGGTTGACATGGCTCCCCAGTTGCGCCGCCAGACGTTCGGCAACTGACAGGTCGCGATCTGCCTGGGTGGCCAGGGCGACATCGTTCACAGATCGAATCTCGACGCCCGACACATGTGATTCGACGCGTTGCACGATGGCATCGACCAGAGCGGCAGCGTCGGCCAAGTTCTGACCAACCGGGCCACCGAGGTTGTCGACCAAGGGTTCATTGGCCAACGTCGCGGCTTTGGCGCGATCACGCTCGGCGAGATCCGCGATCGCTCGCAGACGATCGCCGACGGCCTTGCGAGCAACAAACGCGGCGGCGAGATCCGACTGATCCTCTGCTGAGCCGGCGATACGAACCCGATCCTCCAACGACAACATCGCGTCGGTACGACCGCCGAGCCAGTCGGTCCATTGGGCGAGCAATGCAGTCATCTGCTCCGCAGTGGGGGTGGCGGCCACTACGGCTCCCGTCCGTAGATCGCAGGCGGCGGATCGATGACGGTGTCGCTGAGAACTCCGACCAACCACTTCTCGTAGATTGCGCCCCAACGTCCGTCGACGCGCATCTCTTCGATCACGCCGTTGACGAATCGCACGAAGTCGACCTTGTCCTTGGCCATCCCCAGGCCGTACGGCTCCTCGGTGAAGGTCTCGCCGACGACTTCGGTGTTCGGGTCCTGGGCGGCCAGGCCGGCCAGCACGGTGTCGTCGCCGGTGGTTGCGACGGCCTCCCCCTGCTGCATGGCGACGAGGCAGTCGGTGATGTCAGGCTTGGCCAACACCACCAACTGGTCGAAGCCGTTGTCGGGGTCGCGGAGATAGTCGATGTTGGTGCTGCCCTCCGGCGCGCACACGATGGCCGACGCGGCATCGAGCGCATCGATGCTGGTGAAGCCGGACTCTCGCTTGACGAGAATGCGCTGACCGGCGTCGAAGTAGGTCGACGAGAAGGCGATGCGCAACCATCGGTTGCAGTTGATCGTCATCGTGTGGGCGACGATGTCGACGCCACGGTTGTCGGGTCCCGCCTCCAGGTTCGGCAGGCGGTCGGCATAGGTGATGACCTTGTAGGTGATGTTGGACTCCCCATCTTCACCGAAGATCGCCTTGGCCACTTCCTTCAACATGTCGATGTCGAAGCCCTCGATCTGGTTCTCCAGCGGGTTGCGAGCCCCGAACAGCAGCGTGTCGCCCGAGACACCGACGATCAGTTGCTCGCGATCGCGGATTGCGGCCATCGTCGATCCGGACGGAAGCTCGTCGGGCGACGGCACCGGGCTCAGCGGCTCGTAGGAACGGGTGGCCTCGAGCGCCGCTTCCTCGGTCGTACACGTCGGGAACGCCGGAGTGACGGGGTCGCTCGATGGCGGCACTTCGCCCTCGACCGCCCCGGAAAGCCGGACGGATCCCGAGCAACCCGCGACCATGACGATGGCGATGGCGATCGCTGTTGACGCGATCCGACGCCGATCGCCGCTCATCGATACTCCTTCAATCGCTGGCCACACCCGAGCGCAGCAAGCACCGCAACAGCGAGACCGGCAAGAAACACGATGTTGCGCAACGAGGTCAGCGGATCCGCTGCGTCACTGAGACGGCTCGATGCGTTCGAGCCCTCGCCGGTGACGATCCGACCGACAGCCCGATCGAACTGGTCGAAGACGATCACCGCACCGACTCCAGACGATGTCGGCTGCTTGCCCAGACTGACGGCGACGGCGGTGTCCCAATCGCCAGAGCTGTCGAGATCGCGGATCTCGACGTGCGCGTTCCGGTAGCTCTCATACGCGGCGCCTGCATCGTCCGACAATCCAGTGGCGGTGCCAAGCCCTCGCTCCAACTGTTGCGTGACGATGTTGTCGCCGCGCAGCCAGTTCGCTTCGTTCGCAGCCCCGTTTCCACGGTTGATCAATGTCAGCGCCTCTTGCGATCGAGCCTCGAACGCCGCGGCACGCGCCTGCGCGGCATTGTCGGCACCAGCGAGCTGAGTGCCGACAGCGCCATCGGTGTCGCTGACCGAGCCGGCCTGCCTCGTGCCGCCGATCATCAGAAGGAGCAGCAACAGCAGCGTCGCGACGGCGATGGGCACGTTGACCACGCGACGAAACGCGCGCGACATCCACCAACTTCCTAGAACCAGCGCGAGCAGCAGCAGCCACCCGAACCCGTGCAGCCATGCACCGGCGCGGTGGGCGGTCGCCAGGCTGGCGTTGATCTGGGCTCGCTGCGAGGCCTCGACCGCTCGCAGCGCCGACACGATGTCGGGCGCGTCGGGATCATCGTTGCTGACGACTCCGTTGGCCTGGCGTTGGTAGGTGGCACCAACCGGGAAGCCCTGACGATTGTTGGCTCGGGCCTGCTCGACGAGACCGACGTAGCCGCCAAGCAGCCGACTGGCTTCGCTGAGTTGTTCGAGGTCGGCGTCGTTGGCCGCACCGGAGACCGCGACCAGCCCGTCGCCTGCAGTGGCGATCTCGTCGAGGTACGCCGTGCGTTGCGTCGGGTCCTCCTGTCCGCCGACCAGGTACGACGAACTGGCGATGGCATCGGCGTGCACGATGCGAACTCGGATGTCCTGCAGCGCCAGCAGCTGGCGCGACGCAGTTTGCACGTCGTTGATCGCGTTGGCTCGCCGATTGACCCCGAACGCACCGCCCACTGCGAAGACCACAGCCAGCACGATCAGCGCTGCGCGAAGAAGCGAGAGCTTGGAGGGTGTGGAGGTGGCCGCAATGCGCCGCCCGAGAAGTCGCGTGACGGGTACAGGTGGTTGCGGCTGCGTGGTTGTTGTCGCGGTTGGGAGCACCCACACCTCTTCGTCGCCATATCGTGTCGCCAAAATCGTGTGTTGCGGAGTGTAGGCGCAACTCTTGACGATGCGAACGGGTTGGGTACCGTTGTCACATGCCCAGCGCCTTCATCCACCCGTTCGCCTCGCCCAGCCGAGAAAGCTTCATCCGCATCGAGCGTGGGGAAGGTGCATTGGTGTGGGACGAGAGCGGCCGCGAGCTGGTCGATGGCATGGCCAGCTTGTGGTACAACGCAATCGGCCATGGTCGAGGCGAGATGGCCGATGTCATCGCCGCCCAGGTGCGCAAGCTCGGCGCATATTCGACCTTCGACCCGTTCACCAACGAGCCCGCCGAGGCGCTGGCCGAGGAGTTGCGGCAAATCGCACCGACACCCAACGCCCGGGTGTTCTTCACCTCGTCGGGCTCAGAGTCCATCGATACAGCAATGAAGCTGGCCCGCATGGCCCACGTGCAGGCGGGGCAGCCGCAGCGCAAGCTCATCATCAGCCGCACCCGCGGCTACCACGGCGTCGCCTACGGCGGCACCAGTGTTCAAGGCATCGCCCCCTACAAGGAGAACTTCGGCCCGTTCGTCGACGAAGTGGCAACGGTCCCCGCCGAAGACATCGAAGCTGTGGCCACCCTGATGAGCCAGCGCAGCAACGAAGTTGCGGCCATCATCACCGAGCCGGTGCAGGGCGCCGGCGGGGTCTTCCCGCCCCCCGACGGCTATTTGCAGTCGCTGCGCAAGTTGTGCGACCAGCACGGCGCCTACCTCATCTTCGACGAGGTCATCACCGGTTACGGCCGCACCGGTAGCTGGTTCGCAGCCCACCACTACGGCGTGTCACCCGACTTCGCGACCTTCGCCAAAGGGATCACCTCGGGCTACATCCCACTTGGCGGCGTATTCGTGGGCCTCGCCCCCACCGCCGCACTGGAGTCCGACCCCGACTTCTTCCTGATGCACGGCTTCACCTACTCCGGGCATCCAACAGCATGTGCCGCCGGGCTGAAGAACCTGGAGATCATGCGCCGCGAGGGTCTGGTCGAGCGCGCCAAGCACATCGGCGACCGGTTGGGCGGCGGGCTCCAGGCGCTCGCAGCCGATGGCCTCGTGGATTCCGTCCGCGGCATTGGCGGCATGTGGGCCCTCGCCGTGCGCCCCGACCAGGATGCCAAGGTGATGCGCGATCACATGCTCAACACAAGCCACGTCATCGTCCGTGCGCTCGCCGATGGGCTGGTGTTCTGCCCGCCGCTGGTGATCCGCGACGAGCACATCGATCAGTTGGTCGACGCGGTGGCCGCGGCGGCTCGCTGATGAAGTTCGGCATCTTCTACGAGCACCAGATCGGTCGGCCGTGGGACGACGGCACCGAGCACCAACTGATCCAAGATGCGCTCGACCAGGTCGAGTTCGCCGACTCGCTGGGCATCCATTATGTGTGGGAGGTCGAACACCACTTCCTGGAGGAGTACAGCCATTCATCGGCACCCGAGGTGTTCCTGGCTGCGTGCAGCCAGCGCACCAAGAACATGCGCCTCGGCCACGGCATCATCTTGACTGCTCCGAAGTTCAACCATCCGGCGCGCACAGCCGAGCGAGTTAGCATGCTCGACCTCGTCAGCGGTGGGCGGGTCGAGTTCGGAAGCGGCGAGTCGTCGAGCGAGGCCGAACTCGCCGGCTTCGGCGTGAATCCGCTCGAGAAGCGCGAGCAGTGGCTGGAGGGGCTCGAAGTTGCCGTCCGCTGTATGGCGGAGACGCCGTTCACCGGCGTTGACGGCAAGTACGTGCAAATGCCACCGCGCAACGTCATCCCCAAGCCGATGCAGAAGCCACACCCTCCGTTGTGGGTGGCGTGCAGTCGCCGTGAGACGATCCTCCTGGCGGCAGAAAAGGGCATGGGTGCGCTGACGTTCGCGTTCATCGACCCGGAGGAAGCCGTCAACTGGGTCACCGAATACGAACGCACCTTCGCCGAGAAATGCCGCCCAGTTGGCTTCAGTGTCAATCCGCAGGTCGCCTGCGTCAGTCCGATGATGCTGCACCACGACGAGGACGAGGCGATTCGCCGCGGTACCGAAGGCGCCAACTTCTTCGGCTACTCGCTAGGGCACTTCTACGTGTTCGGCGAGCATCAACCAGGCAAGACCGATGTGTGGTCGCAATATGTCGAGCGGCGCGCCGCGCAGGGCTACGACCCGGAAGCGATAGCCGCGGCGGTCCGCGCTGGACAGCGCGTCGACACCCTCGGCGCCAAGCAGGCCGCTGGCGATTCAACCGGCCTGCGCGGCAGTGTCGGCACCCCCGACCAGGTACGCGAGTACCTTCGTCGCTTCGAAGAGGCCGGTGTCGATCAGGTGATCTTCGTGTTGCAGGCCGGTCGCAACGAACATGAGCACATCATGGAGTCGATCGAGATCTTCGGTCGCGAGCTGTTACCCGAATTCCTCGACCGCGACGAAGCGCAGGTCAAGGCCAAGCAGCAACGCCTGGCCCCGGCCATCGAAGCGGCAATGAAACGCCGAGCCGAGGACTACCAGCCCGCCGACCTCGGCGACTATTCGTTCCCGGCCCTGCCGGTGCAATGGGCCAAGGCAACTGGCTCGACCGAGTTGGAGGCAACGCTGCAGCAGTGGGCCGACGACCGAGCGGCCGGAAAGCGCGACCTCGGGGCCGGCATCACCGGCTAGGAGCAGTAAGTCAGATCAGCACCTGGTCGAGAAAGGCGTTGCGAAACTTTCCGGTTGGGTCCCACTCTTTGAGGAGTTGCTCGAAGGCATCCAGCCGCTCGAACCGCGAACGGATGGTGGTGCCATCGAGCGTGGAGAGCTTGCCCCAGTGTGGCCGCGGGGCGAATGATGCGAGTGCTGATTCCACGATGGCGACAACGGGCTTCACCTCCGCCCATGCAGGGATCCACGTGAAGTGCAGGGCGATGCAGTCGCGCTGAAAGCACGGGCTGAGCCACAGCGTGTCGGCGGCCACAGCGCGCACCTCAGAGATCTTCAGCACTGGCGCCAGAACGTCGTGCAGTTCGACGAGCGTCCGGATGGCTGCGGGAGCATCCGCCGCGCCGACGAACAGCTCGGACTGAAGCTCATCACCGCTGCTCGGAGTGAAACCCATACGGAAATGCGGGAGTCGTTCGTGCCACGGGCCGGGCACCCCCATCTGATCGGTGCACGGCTCGGCAGGCAGTTCTGCGATCGGATGCAGGTTGCGGGTTGCCGGTGTGGCGCCGAACCGAGCATCGGCCCCGCCCGCGTCCCCGTCGTCCGAGGTTGCTCGTTGCTTGACCCAGAGCTGCTCGATCTCGTCACGTCGCCACGATGTGAACAGGCTCACGCTGTAACCGTCAGCCATGATCTCGTCGAGTTGCTCGATCGCGGTCGACATCGGCAGGTGTTCGTACACGTACTGCCGCACGTCGAATGTCGGCTCGATGGCGAGCGTCAGACTGGTGACGATTCCGAATGCTCCGAATCCGACCGTCATCGCGTCCACCAACTGTGCGTCATCGTCGCGTGAGACGACGACCAGATCGCCGGTCGCCGTCACGATCTCCATCGCCTCCACGGCGGTTGCGAGGTTGCCATTGCCCGCACCCGACCCGTGCGTACCCGTTGCGCACGCGCCGGCGACCGAGATGTGCGGCAGCGACGCCAGGTTGGCCAGCGCCCAGCCACGTTCGTGGAGATGTGTTGCCAATTCCCCGTACTTGACCCCACCGTCGATGGCGACGGTGTGAGCAGCGGCATCGATCTCGACGACACGCGGCAATGCCGCCAGCGAGATCTGATCGCCAGTCGTGTCGGCGATGGTGTTGAACGAGTGACGACTGCCGACGGCGCGCACCTTCGCGCTGGCGGACACAACCGATTGCACCTCCGCGACCGACGCTGGTTGGTGGAAGCGGGCGGCGCCGTACACGACATTGCCGGCCCAGTTGTGTTCGACCATGGATCCCCCTCGATGCCACTGCTGAACCTAGTCAGTTGCACGGCGAGTACCGTCGAGGAATCATGAACCGTCGGCCACATCTCGTCATGGGGGTGATCGCCTTGGCCCTGGCTTCGTGTGGAGACTCTGAAGGGGTGGAACCGCCACTCGACGACCCTGCCGCCGCGATCGTCGCGGTACAGGTTGCCGCGCGAGTCCCGTCGACCGCAGCTGCGAACGTTGCCGGCCAAGCCATCTCGGATTTCGGGTTGGACCTGTTCACCGCCCTCAGATCCGACTCGCAGGCCGGCGACGACGTGACGGTGTCACCCGCAAGCGTCGCCTTCGCTCTGGCGATGCTGGAGCCGGGCGCCGTCGGCGATGCGCAAACCCAGCTCCGCAGCCTGCTGCGGATCGAGGACCCGGCTGCATTCCACGCGTCGATGAACGCGCTCGAACAAAGCCTGGAAGCACGCGTTCCGACCGCATTCTCTCCCGACGACGACCCCGGAGAGGTGCTCGTGCGGGTGGCCAACGCCGCATACCTGCAACACGGCTATCCGTTCGAGCCGGCCTATCTCGAGAGTGTCGGAGCGAACTATGGCCCGGTGCTCAACGAGGTCGACTTCGCCACCGACCCCGACGCCGTGGCCCACGCCATCAACGCCTTCGTGGCCGAGGCGACCAACGACCGGATCCCACAACTGGTCGCCGATGGAGCGATCGATCCTCTGACCGTGCTGGCCCTGGTGAACGCCCTGTACTTGAAGGCGTCGTGGCTGACCACGTTCGACGAAGCGCAGACGACCGACCAGCCGTTCAAGCTTCTCGACGGTGCAGAACAGACGGTGCAGATGATGCACGGCGGCAGTGATTCCTCAGCCAGCGGCGACGGTTGGATCGGGGCAACGAAGACATACGTCGGTGGCCTCACCGCCCAGTTCATCCTTCCGGATGAGGGTCGCTTCGATGAGATCGCCAGCAACCTCCGTGGCACTTTCACCGAATACGACACCAATCGCACGACAGGATCAACACTCGGCTTGCCGAGGTTCGACCTTCGCTTCGGCGCAGAGCTCTCGCCGGCACTGAAATCGCTCGGCCTGATCGCCCCGTATTCCGAAGGTGGGCTGCTGGATGTCGCCAACGATCCGCAACTCATCGTCGACCAGGTCATCCACCAGACCAACGTGTCGATGAACGAGGAAGGCACCGAGGCCGCTGCGGCAACGGTCGTACTCGTCTCCGCAACCAGCGCTCCCGCCAACCCGCCGGTGCCCGTCGTGCTGGACCGACCATTCCTGTACCGGATCATCGACGACCAATCAGGTGCGACCCTGTTCGTCGGGCAGGTGCTCGACCCGCTCAACTGACGATGCGAAGTTCCTGTCGGGCCGCAGGATCCTGCCGGTAGAACGCGGTCAGCACCTCGTACAACTCGGGCTTGTCCTCGCGAAGGTCCACCGGCCGGCCGAAGAACACCTCAGTAGCGACCGCGAAGAACTCGCCGGGATCGGTCGCTGCGTAGTCGTCGATCAACGGACTGCCCTCGCCGCGGCGCATCAGTTTCAGCTCGGCTTCGCACACTGCGATCCAACGGTCGAGCGCGACTTGATCTTGCATCATCGGCGTGCCGTCGACGACACCGTCGAGCATGTCCATCTTGTGGGCGAACTCGTGCAGCACCACGTTGTAACCCCGGCCGCGGTGGCGAGCCCCGCTGCGCACTTGATCCCACGCGAGCAGAATCGGCCCTCGATCGTGATGAGCCTCACCCAGGAGAGGACGAGCACCCTCGTCGACCATGCCTCGTATGACCGTCGGGCGAGGCCCTGGAATCGAGAACGTGGTTGGGTGGACGATGATCGAGGTGACCTTGCCGAAGTAGTCGATGTCGAGACCGAGGATCAACACCGAGGCTTGCATCGAAATAGTCACGACCATCTCGTCAGTGAGAGCAAAGCCGTTTGCTGCCTCCCATCGCGTATTTGCGACAAGGAACGTTGCCAACTCGCTGAGTCGCTCCTGCTCAGGCTGGTCGAGGATGCTCCAGTAGGCCACGCGGCGACGAACGATCTGCGCCCAATCATCCGGTAGCTGCTTTCGTCGCGCCATGGCCAACGAATGTACGCCCTAACTTGGGATTTCATGACACCTCCGACCGGCACACATACAGGCACTTCGACGGGACGACCTTCGGCAGAAACCTGGGCGTTTTGTGGGGTTCATCCCGATGCGCCACATGCATTCGAAGCGATACAAACCCTTTCGTTCAAGGCTGGTATCGACGCAACCTTCGGGCCATGCATGCCACCAGACCGGTCGACCTACACGACGGCAGAACCCGGCGGCAGGTACGTGGATCCCCACACCTACCTCCGCCTGACCGTGCTGAACGCCAACGTCGACATGAAAACGGTGGTCTACGACGCCCGGCTGTGGTCGGCTGATGCCGCCGTTCGCCAGACCGGAATCGACTTCTGGCTGCCGCACGTGGATTGGATCCGTGCATTCGACATGGGCGATGAGTTCGACCCCGGTGGGCCTGACTGGCCGGTGTTGGTGGCTCGATGGCACATCATGATCGAACACGTCACCCCCGCCACCGGCATCGGCCCGTTCACCAACCACCTTCCGTTCCCCGAGGTGTTGTCGCGGGCGCTGCTCGACATGCCCGAACAGCGTGCTCACCTGAGTTTTGATTCGTACGACGAGGCGGTAGCACTGGCACTGGCCAACGAGTTCAGCGGCCAGGTGAACCACCTGATGTGCGCTGTCAACGCATTGAGGCACGGCCCCTACTCGCCCACGTCGACGAGAATAGTTCGGCAGATGCACAACCTGCGGTTGGCGGGTGCCGGCAGCTTTCTGATATTCGGTGGAGCCACGCCGTACAACTGGGACCTCACCCCCGACCCCGCATTCGGGAAGACCTCGCTCGTGCGCGCCAATGGCACGGCCACCGCTTGGGCCAACGCCGTGTTACGAGGCGCTCGATAGCGTCAGACCGCTGTCGGGGCGATCTGTTTGGCGAAGGTCTCGGGGTCGATGTTTGCGCCGCACACGACCAGTCCGACCGTCTGCCCGTCGAGCCGGTCGCGCAGTGGATACATCAGCGCGGCCAGAGCCGCTGCTCCTGCCGGTTCGACGGCGAGTTTGGCGACGCGAAACGTCAGGCGCATTGCCTCGCGAATCTGATCGTCGTCGACCAGAACAACCTCATCGACGAACTGCTGGTTGAGCGCAAACGAGTACGGCTCGCACCGTGGCGCACCCAGCGAGTCGGCGATGGTGTGCACGGCATCGATCGACTGCGGTGAGCCGGCTTTGAAACTGCGGCTCAGACTGTCGGCGCCCTCCGGCTCGACCACATACACGGCCGTCGTCGGACTCATCTGCTTCACCGCGCAGGCGACGCCACCCGTCAGCCCACCGCCTCCAGCAGCCACGATCACCACATCGAGCGTGGTGCCAGCGGCACTGATCTGATCGATGAACTCCATGCCGACCGACGCCGTCCCGAGTGCGGTCTTCGGACCCTCGTACGGATGAACGAACGTGCGACCCTCCTCCACCTCGATCTCCTTCACACGCTCGAAGGCGTCGTGCACGTTGTCGACCAGCACCACGCTGGCGCCGAATTCGCGGCACACCTGCACCCTGAACGGATTGGCGTTCTTGGGCATCACGACCGTCGCCGTCGTGCCCAGCATCCGTGCCGAGTACCCGAGCGAGATCGCATGGTTGCCGGCCGAAACTCCCGTCACCCCACGCTTCAACGCTGCCGCATCGAGATCGAGCATCACGGACAACGCGCCGCGGGGCTTGAAGCTGCCAGTGCGTTGAAACAGTTCTTCTTTCAACCAGACCCGCGTCGATGCACCAACCGCCGCGTCCAGCGCATCGTCGACCAACTGTCGAACAGGTGTCGTGATGACAAGGTCACCAAGTCGCGCCCGGTTGGCTCGGATGGCATCGAGCGTCGGAGCTCCGACGCGTGCCGCCGACACTACTGAACGGGTGCGAGCACGACGACCGGGATCTGCCGCGTGGTCTTCGACTCGTAGTCGGCGAAGCCCGGGTACAACTCCTTCTGACGCGACCACAGCCGCTCGCGAGTTTCACCGTCGACGATCTGCGCAGACACGTTGACAGTGCGGTCGCCGACTTCGACAGAAGCCCGCGGATTGGCGACTAGGTTGTGAAACCAGTCGGGACTGGTGGGCGCGCCGGCCTTCGACGCGAACACGACGAGGTTGTCGCCGTCGGCTTGATACATCACCGGGTTGACCCGTGCTTGACCCGACTTGGCACCCGTGGTGTGGAGCAGCAGCAGCGGTGCTCTCTCGAACTGGCCGCCAACCTTGCCACCGTTGGCACGGAACTCTTCGATGATCCCCTTGTTCCAATCGTTGACATCGCTCATGACATCTCCTCTCGATAGACCGGTCAGGCTAACGCCGATCAGTTCGTGGGCGCGAGTGCCTGGCCTGGTCCCAACCGTGCACCGATCATCGCGCCGATCTCACACGCTGGCATCGGAGCTGCGTAGTGGAAGCCTTGCGCGTACTCGCATCCGGTCGCCGCGATCTGGTCGCATTGGCCCTGGTTCTCGACACCTTCTGCGACCACGGACAGCCCGAGGATGTGGGCCAGGTTCACGATTGCCGCCACGATGGCCCGGTTGGTCGGGTCGTGACCGATGTTGGCGACGAAGCCACGGTCGATCTTGACGATGTCGAGCGACAGGCGCGCCAGGTAACTCAATGACGAGTAGCCGGTGCCGAGGTCGTCGAGCGCCAACCGGAGCCCAAGCTTCTCGAGGTCCTTCAACACAAGCATGGTGCGAGTGCTGTCCTCGATGAAGATGGTTTCCGTCAGCTCCAGGATCAACTCGCCCGGCTCCATCCCCGTCGCGGCCAGCACATCGGTAACGGTCGCGTACAGCCCGGGGCTCAACAGTTGGTGCGCCGACACATTGACGGCGACATACAGAGACGTTCCGGGGTGCAACTGACTCCACGCAGAACGGTCCCGGCAGCTCCGCTGCAGAATCCAGGCGCCGAGCTCATCGATGAGATCGCTCTGCTCGGCCACTGCCACGATCATCTGGGGTGCACCTCGACGATTCGCTCGACGAGGTGATCGAGAATCCCTTGGATGGGAAAGTCGGTGACGAGGGTGCGAGCAAACTCCCTGACTACCGCCGAAAGTTTCTGCTCGTTGACCACGATCACCATCCATGAACACGACGCGGCATGACCGCGTGTTATCTGGACGGAGACGTCTACGACATCTGGCCGGCATCTTAGTGCACACTCAGGTCGCCGTGCCCGAATGAATCGTCAGGCATTTGTCAAGATTTCTCAGTCGTTGGCCAGCAGTTGGATCAGGCTCGAGGTGTCCCACCGCTTGCCTCCGCGAGCGATGACCTGGGCGTAGAACTGGTCGATCAGGGCCGTCATGGGCAATCGCGCGCCGTTGCGGTTTGCCTCGCCCAGCACGATTGCCAGATCCTTGCGCATCCACTCGACAGCGAATCCGAACTCGAACTCGCCACGCGCCATCGTGCGACCGCGGTTCTCCATCTGCCAGCTCTGCGCCGCGCCGAAGCGGATGACATCGACGACCTGATCAGGGTCGAGACCGGCCTTCTGCGCAAAGTTGATGCCTTCGGCGAGTCCTTGCACCACGCCGGCGATGCAGATCTGGTTGACCATCTTGGTCAACTGCCCGGCACCGGCGTTGCCCATCAACGAGCACGCCTTGGCGTAGGCGGCCATCACCGGATTGGCCAAGTCGTAGAACGCCTCGTCGTCGGTGCCACACATGATCGTCAACTGACCGTTCTCTGCGCCGGCCTGGCCGCCCGAAACTGGGGCATCGACGAAGCCGACACCACACTCCGCTGCCGCCTCGGCCAGTTCCTTGGCCACCTCCGCCGATGCGGTGGTGTGGTCGACAAGTACTGCACCCGCCTCGGCGCCCGCCAACACGCCATCGGGGCCGTAGACCACCTCGCGCACATCGTTGTCGTTGCCGACACACATCAGTACGAACTCGGCACCCTCGGCGGCCTCGCGTGGTGTCGGGGCTGCTCGATTGCCGTAGAGCGCTACCCACGCCAGCGACTTCGCCGGCGTGCGGTTGAAGACGGTGACCTGGTGGCCGGCGGCGGCAAGATGGCGAGCCATCGGCGCACCCATCACGCCGAGCCCAATGAAAGCGACAGAACTCATCGGCCCAGTCTTGCCGGTCACGAGATCACGAGCGTTCACCTCTCGGCATCACGGGCAATGATGAATGCATGATCGACCATCTCGTGTACGCCTCACAGGATCTGCCAGGGGCCTCGGCAGCGATCGGCGGCCTCCTCGGGGTGCTGCCGACACCTGGCGGTCGTCATGTCGGCCATGGCACGTACAACGAATTGATGTCGCTAGGCGGCGCGACCTATCTCGAGGTGATCGGGCCGGATCCGACCCAGCCCGCGCTGGACGGACCACTGCCGTTCGGGATCGACGATCTGATCGAGCCCGCGCTCGTCGCCTGGTGCGTGCGTCCGCGACGGCCGCTCACCGAGATCCTCTCCGAGGCCCGTTCCATCGGCATCGAACTGGGCGAGGTGACGCAGATGTCTCGGCGCCGTCCCGACGGCGTGTTGCTGGAATGGACCCTCACATTTCCACAACTCGATGGGCCGTTCGGTCTGGCGCTGCCGTTCATGATCGATTGGGCCGACTCGGCACATCCAAGCGCGACGTTGCAGCCCGCTGTGCGGCTTGTCGAACTCGAGGTGTTTCATCCCGAGCCACAGCAGCTCCGGGACGCGTTCGACATCATCGGGCTCGACACCGGTGTGACGATTCAGAGAGGCGACCAGCCTTCTCTGCGAGCGAGAATCGAAACTCAGCGCGGCGAGGTCACCCTGACAAGCTGACCATCAACTCGCCGATGATCGACGGCGGTGTGCGTGGGTGCATGAACACCAGGCGCCCGACAGGTTCACCCTTGTAGGTCGATGGGGCGACGAATGCCGTACCGCTGTGCAACAGCCCTGTCGCCCACTTCTTCCACTCGTCGGCTCCCCACCCGGCGCGGCGGAACAACACCACGCCAAGTTCGGGTCGCATGATCAGTTCAGTCTCGGGCTGAGCCTCGATGGCGTCGGCCATCGCCACAGCCATCGCGATTCCGCGTCTGATCGCGGTGCGATGTGCGTCGATGCCGTGGAGCGCCAGCGCGAACCAGATCGGCAACCCGCTGGCGCGCCGGGTCAGCTGATAGCCGAGATCGCACGGGTTGTAGGCCTCGTCGTCGGTGCGCAACACGTCGATGTAGGGCCCGTGCTGGGTGTGGACTCGGCGAGCGACCGCCGGCTCACGATAGACGAGCGCACACGAACCCGCAGTAGCGAAGAGCCACTTGTGGGGATCGACGATGAACGAGTCCGCCCGATCGAGACCCACGAATCGATCGCGTAGTTCCGGCAGCAGGATCGCCGCGAGTCCGTATGCACCGTCGACGTGGAACCAGGCGTCGATCTCCTCGGCGACGTCGGCGCACCCGGCGAGGTCGTCGATCACCCCTGCGTTGGTCGAGCCGCCAGCCGCGACGATGATGCCGACATCTCTTCGATCGCCGATCGCCGAGCGAACGGCATCACCCGTGAGCCGACAATCGGGTCCCGTCGGCACGACGAGCGGTTCGAGACCCAGTAGGTGCAAAGCGTTGTCGACCGAGGCGTGCGCGGTGTCGGCGACTGCAACCATCCGCCGATCACCGGCCCGCTGGCGGCCGACCGCGAGCGCCGACAGGTTGCCGATCGACCCGCCGCTCATGAAACAGCCGGCTGCGCTCGCCGGCATCCCAGCCGCACGACAGAGCAGCTCGATCACCTGATTCTCGGCGGCCACCGCTCCGGCACCCTCCAGCCAGGACTCGGCCGAGAAGTTGGCCGCTGACACGATGGTGTCCATCCATACCGAGGCGACCGACGGCGACAGCGGAACGAATGCCAGGAACCGTTCGCTGTCGAGGCCGATGTTGTTCGGGGCGACGACCTCCTCGAAGCGTTGCCAGGCCTGATCGATGCCGAGGCCGTCATCGGTGACCGTACCGGCAAGCGCCGCGTCGAGGGCCGGTTTGTCGCCGATCACCCCGACAGGTGAGGTGGCAAGCCGCTGCTTGATCCACTCGACAGCGCGATCGGCGAGATCACCGACGGCGCTGTCCCTACCGTGGAGCTCGGTCACTCGGGGGTCACGTACGCGGCAGTGATGCCGCCGTCGATGATCAAGGATTGACCGGTCATCCAACTCGATTCGTTCGAAGCCAGGAACAGCGCTCCATTGGCGATCTCGATCGGTTCGCCGAAACGCCCCATCGGGATGTGCACCAGGCGGCGGTTGCGCTTCGCATCGTCGGAGAGGAACTTGGCGAGCAGCGGCGTCATGATCGGACCGGGACACAGGGCGTTGGCTCGCACCCCTTGCCGGGCATAGATCACGGCGATCTCGCGGGTCATCGCCAGGACTGCGCCCTTCGAGGCGGTGTACGCCACCTGTGGCGTGGCGGCGCCCATATGGGCAACGAACGACGCGACATTGATGATCGATCCGGCTTCGCCGGCTTTCTGTGCCGACTCCTGCATCGCCGGAATCGCGTACTTGCAACCCAACAGCACGCCCAGCACATTGATGTCCATCGTCTTCTGATAGGTGGCAATCGAGGTCGTGACCGGGTTGTCGTCGTCGCCCAGCATCACACCGGCGTTGTTGTACAGCACGTGCAAACCGCCGAACGTTTCGACCGCGTGCTGCACCGCTGCCTCCACGGATTGCTCGTCGGTCACGTCGCAACGCACGTAGGTGGCCTCGCCACCAGCCGCCGCGATCGCTTCAACGGCGTCGTCGCCATCCGACAGGTCGGCGATCACCACCTGAGCGCCCTCAGCGGCGAACAATTCGGCGCCGACGCGGCCCAATCCCGACGACGCACCCGTGATCAGTGCCACTTTTCCTGCCAGACGATTCATGGCGGCCTACGGTAGTGCACAGGCCAAACTGGAGACCCAATGACGACCTGGCGAGTGCTGACGTGGAACATTCTCGGGTCGCGCCAGCCCAATCTCGACGTCGTCGCCGAGGTGATCGCCGGCTATGTGCCCGACGTCGTCGCCCTGCAAGAGGTCCAGCGGCGCCAGGCGCGCTGGTTGGCGCGACGGCTGAGATGGCGTGTGATCTGGACCAGAAAGCATTATCCGTACACACCGTTGTTGTGGTGGCGCGCCGAAGGGCTGGCACTGCTGACGCCGCAGTCGGTCGACGAGATGATCAGCGTCTCGATTTCGCCTGGCGTGTCGACGTGGACATACCGGCATCGCGTCGCCATGGCGGCCACGGTGACGCGCGGCAGCGACGCCCTCCGGATGGTCAACACTCACCTCGCTTCTCACGATGCCGACGATCGAATCTCCCAGGCCCGCCGCGTGATGTCGATTGTCGGTACTCGCCGGCCCGCGGTGGTGGCGGGCGACCTGAACGCGGTGGATGAGGTGGAAGTCATCCGCGAGTTCGGCACAGCGGGTCTGGTCGATCCGGGTGGCGACTCATCCAATCCCTCGATTGCCCCGGTTCGACGATTGGACTATGTGTTGATCCCCGAAACGGCGACCGTCACCGCTCGACTGACGCCCGACGGTGGCGAGCGGTGGCATGCACTCAGCGATCACCTGCCGGTGCTCGTCGAGTTCTCGGTCTGACGATGACAACCCCGTGTTCGCGAAGCGTTGTGCTGATGCCTTCGGCGTCGATATCGGCCGAGTATCGCGGAATGGTCGCCAGGACCATTCGGTAATGCTATGAAACGCACTACTCGACGTCGTGACTCAGCCCAATGACATGACATCGAACCGTAGTCACGACACCGCAGCGAGTGGCGGCGACGTGCTGGACCGGGACCATCGTCACTAGTGCGCTTGACCTATTTGTGCACCATTCACTTGATCCGTCGGCCACCTGAGCCGATACTCAAACAACGGGAACCTCTCGAGCGTCGACACCCCCCGTCGACGCCTGAGAAGTTGGGGAGTCACAATGGAAACTGCAACTCGACTGAACGACGACGAAGCCCACGACCTGGCCGTCCGCCACCTTGCCGACGTGCTGGGGTCCAGCACACCGCCACCCGTGGCCTGGGATGTTGATCATCACCTGCAGGGTCACCTCGACCTCGCCGGCCATCACATGGTGCTGATCGCCACCCGAACGCCGGATCGCTGTCCCCTGCTGCTGACGGATGAAGACTGGGACAGCCTGCGTCGCACGCATTGCCACGCCGCCTGACGCGGCTTGCCGCTCGGCGGCACGACTACTCTCGCACCTGTGCCGAGCCTTTCCGCGATCATTCTCGAAGGCTTGGACGATGCGTGGGACCCGCTGCTCGAGCGACTCGATGGTATTTCCGACGACGAGTACACATGGGAACCGGTCGCGAGTTGTTGGACAATTCGACCGGACAACGAGGGAGGCATGGTCGCCGATTGGGCCGACCCCGATCCGGTGCCGGCGCCCGTCACCACCATCGCTTGGCGCTGCTGGCACATTGCCGTCGATTGTCTCGACAGCTACTCATCTCGCCTGTTCGGCGCGACCGGTACCGGGCTCACCGGACCCAGCTGGGTGCATAAGCCCGATCAAGCGCAGGCCATGCTTTCTGCTGCCTGGGTGGTCTTCCGATCCGGTGTTGCAGCATGGGGCGACGAGGGACTGTGGATGCCGCTCGGATCGGCCTGGGGACCGTACGCCGAGCACAACAATCTCGCATTGGCCGTGCACGCCCAGCGAGAAGTGATCCATCACGGAGCCGAGATCGCCCTGCTGCGCGACCTGTACGCCTTTCGGCAGTGAGCGTGTACTCCTAGTCGAGTGTTTGCCGCCACCCCGGGTGGGCCCGAGACACTCCACTGAAGCGGGTTAGATGCGCTCCCAGTAGCGGCGCAACTCCCAATCGGTCACCGTCTGGTTGGCCGCGAGCCACTCGCCCTTGGCCATCGTCAGGATGTGGTGATGCACTTCCTCGCCGAAGCATTCCTTGGCGATCGACGAGCCCTCCCACCGCGCGATGGCGTCGGGTAGGTTCCATGGAATGCGACCGATGCCGGCCGCCTCGTAGCCGTTGCCCATGAACGGCTCCTCCAGCGCCAGCTTGTTGCGTATTCCGTACAGGCCACCGGCGATCTGGCCGGCGAACGCGAAGTAGCTGTTGGCGTCACTCCCGGGAATGCGGCACTCGACGCGGCAGCCCTTGCCGTGGCCGACTTTGCGGAATCCGAGCGTTCGGTTGTCGACGCCCCAACCGATTCCCGTCGGCGCCCACGATCCCGGCTGGAACCGCTTGTAGCTGTTGACAGTTGGGGCCCACAACAGGCTGAACTCCTGCGCCGTGGCGATGAGGCCGGCGAGATAATGCTGGAACGTCTCGCTCATGCCATGCGGGCCATGGTGATCGTCGAAGATTGCCTTCTTGCCATCGAGAGACCAGAGGCTGCTGTGCACGTGGCACGACGAGCCGGTGTCGTTGAAGTCGTACTTGGCCATGAAACTGACCGAGCGCCCGTTCAGATGGGCGATCTCTTTCGCGGCTGTCTTGTAGACGCTGTTGCGGTCGGCCATCTCGACGGCAGTGGTGTAGTCGAGATTCATCTCGTGCTGACCCCGACCGGCCTCACCCTTGGAGAACTCGACCGGCACACCCGCTGCCTCGAGCCCGCGGCGGATGGCGCCGAGGATGTACTCGTCCTTGGTGGTTTGCAGGATGTGGTAATCCTCGAGCCACGGCGAGTGCGGGCGAAGGTCGCGATAGCCCTTGGCATGGGCCTCGTCGTACGTGTCCTGGAAGAGATAGAACTCGATCTCGCTGGCCACCATCGGCAAGAAGCCCAAAGCCTCCGCAGCCTCCTCCTGTCGTCGCAGAACGGTGCGTGGCGCGACCTCGACCAATTCGTCGGTGTCGACATCGAACAGATCGCACATGATCATCGCCGTCTTGTCGACCCACGGGATTCGGCGCACAGTGCTCCAGTCGGCGCGGGCCAACATGTCGCCGTAACCCTGCTCGTAGCTGGTGAAGCGGTAGCCGGGCACCGGGTTGTTGTCCATGTCGCAAGCGATCAGGTAGTCGCAGTTCTCGGTGCCCGCATCGGCCACCGACTCGAGGAAGAACCGCCCCGTCGTCCGCTTGCCGGTCAGGCGACCCTGCAAGTCGGGAAAGACCATCAGCACCGTGTCGATCTCGCCACCACGAATATCGCGTTCCAGTTGGTCACGACTTACTTCGGTTCGTCCGGTCATGGCGTTGCACTGTAGTTACGATCACACGATGCCGCGAGACGGAGACCGAACCATCGCCCAGCACATCCTCGACGGCATGAGGGCGACGGGCATCCGCCAGCTCTTCTGCCTGCCGGGAGTGCAGAACGACCCCTTTTTCGACGCGATTGTCGACTCTCGCGACTGGTTGGAGGTGATCGTCACCCGCCACGAGCAAGGTTGTGCATACATGGCGATGGGTGCAGCGCAAGCCACTGGCCGACCGACGGCGATGTGCGTCGTGCCAGGACCTGGTCTGCTCAATGCGTCTGCCGGATTGTCGAGCGCGTGCGGCGGTGGCGCCCGTGTGCTGGCGATCGTCGGGCAGATCCACTCGCCGCTGCTCGGCAAGGGGTTTCGGGTGCTGCACGAACTCGATGACCAGCCCGCGGTGTTGCGCCAGGTCACCAAGCACGCCGCAATCGTTCGCGACGCCGGCACCGCCGCGGGGCAGATTCAAGGCGCGTTCGATCAGCTGGTCTCCGGCACCCCGCGACCAGTGGCGATCGAGGTCCCAGCCGACATGTGGTCCAAGCCGGCGCCCGGCGCAGTCGGGCCCGGCGTTCGCACCATGCCGGTGATCGACCTCGATGCCGTCGACGCCGCTGCCGCCAAACTGCGTGCCGCAGGCAATCCGCTGATCTGGGTCGGTACCGGTGCGCAGGATGCCGCTCCTGCGGTGCGACGACTTGCCGAACTACTGCAGTCCCCGGTGTCGACCCGACGTATGGGCCACGGCGTGATGGATGAAACCGACGTGTTGTTCGCCCCGATGGGGCTCGCCCATCGGATGTGGGCAGATGTCGATCTCGTGCTGGGCATCGGATCGCGTATCGAATTCCCGATGCTGCAATGGGGCACCGAAGGACTCGACCTCATCCAGATCAACACCGACGTCGACGAGCTCGACCGCCATGGCATCGGCGCCCTTGGTATCCACGGCGATGCTGCAGAGGTCGTACCGCTGTTGCTCGAACGGCTGGCCGATCTGCAGCGCCCGCTCCGGCGCCCCGAACTGGGCGCGCAGCGCGCTGCGTTCTACAACGACATCGCCTATCTCGAGCCGCAACTGTCGTATCTAGCGGCCATCAGCGACGCGCTGCCCGACGACGCGATCATTGTCGAGGACTCGACGCAGATGACATTCGTTGCTCACTTCGCATACCAGTTCCGCCATCCACGCACGTACCTCTCGACAGGTTTTGCAGGCACGCTCGGTTCCGGCGTTGCCGTGTGCATCGGGGCAAAGGCCGGCGCACCGGATCGAACCGTGGTCGCGATCACCGGCGATGGCGGCTTCTTGTTCACTGCCACCGAATTGGCCAGCGCAGTGCAGCATCACATTCGAGCGATCACGATCGTGTTCAACGACAACGCCTATGGCAATGTGCGCCGCATCCAGCAGGAGCGATTCGGAGCCGAGCGAACCATTGCCTCGACACTGGTCAATCCCGACATCGTGTCCTTTGCTGAAAGCTTTGGCTGCCTCGGTCTACGCGCCAACGACCCCCACGAGCTCGGCGATGCGTTGCGAACGGCAATCGCCCACGACGGACCAGTGGTGATCGAGGTGCCCGTCGGAGAAGTTCCTTCACCGTGGCCGTTCATCGTCATGCCGCGGGTGCGCTGAGGAGACGAGACCTAGCGGGCTGGCGTGTGGACGTCGTCAGCCAAGGAAAGGAAGCTCTCGTCCTCCTGGC
>JANPBZ010000240.1:0-19343 GCA_031430695.1 Ilumatobacteraceae bacterium | reverse complement strand
CGGTGCGCCACGATAGCCATCGGTTGAACGAGGCGTCAATGCTCAATCGCGTAACGGTCGTACCAGGAATGCCCGAACAGCGAGCCTGGTACAGTCGTCCCGGCAGGGGGTATCAATGAACGAGGTGCGCCAACGGGCCGGGGGACGCTCGGCACGGATGTCGGCCCGAACTGGTGAGGGCGCCAGGCCGCACGCTCCGGCGTTCATCCACCGCCAGATTCGTCCCTATGAGTTGTTGGGCGAAGAGGGTCTTGCACTGATCGAGGCCAACGCTGATCGAATTCTGGCCGACGTCGGCATCGAGATTCGCGACGACCCCGAGTCGCTGCAGCTGTTCAAAGACGCTGGCGCGGCCGTCGACGGCGTCACGCTTCGTTTCGATCCAGGGCACGTCAAGGCGCTGTGCGCTACGGCACCGAGTCAGTTCTCCCAGTTGGCTCGTAACCCGGCACGGTCGGTGGAGATCGGTGGCAACTACGTCGTGCTGGCGCCAACTTACGGCTCGCCGTTCGTACGCGACCTGGCGGGTGGCCGGCGCTACGGCACGCTCGCCGACTTCCAGAACTTCGTCAAGCTGACGTACGACACCCCATGGCTGCATCACAGCGGCGGCACGGTGTGCGAGCCCGTCGACGTGCCGGTGAACAAACGCCACCTCGACATGGTCTACGCCCACCTGCGCTACAGCGACAAGGCCTTCATGGGATCGGTCACCCATCCGTCGCGTGCCGCCGACTCGATCGAGATGGCCCGCATCGTCTTCGGTGCCGACGTGGTCGACAACAACTGCGTGGTCATGGGCAACGTCAACGTCAACTCGCCATTGGTGTGGGACGCGACCATGACCGGGGCCTTGAAGACCTACGCTGCGGCCAATCAAGCGCCCGTCGTGGTGCCGTTCATCCTCGGTGGCGCGATGGGCCCGGTGACCACCGCGGGCGCCGTCGCCCAAGCACACGCCGAGACCCTGGTCGGTGTTGCATTGGGCCAACTGGTTCGTCGCGGCTCGCCGGCGATCTACGGCAACTTCTTGTCGTCGATGGCACTGCGCAGCGGCAGCCCAACGTTCGGCACGCCAGAACCAGCGCTCGGCTCGTTGGTCGTCGGCCAATTGGCGCGGCGCGTCGGACTGCCGTTGCGATGCTCGGGCGCCTTCACCTCGTCGAAGATTCCGGACGGTCAGGCAATGGGTGAGTCGGCCGTGTCCATGCTGGCCGCGCTGTTGTGCGGCGCCAACTTCATCCTGCACTCGGCCGGCTGGCTGGAAGGTGGCCTGACGATGGGCTACGAGAAGTTCATGATGGACCTCGACCTGTGTGGCGCTGCCCATACCTACCTGAAGGGGTTCGACCTGTCGCCCGATCAGTTCGCCCTCGACGGCTTCGCCGAGATCGGGCCTGGCAAGCACTTCTTCTCGGCCCAGCACACGTTGCGACACTACGAAACCGCGTTCTACGAGCCGGCGCTCAGCGATTCGTCGTCGTTCGAGCAATGGCGCGACGGCGGCGAGCGCAGCAGTGAGGATCGGGCCGCGGCGCTTTGTCACGACGTGCTGGCCAAGTACGAGGCCCCACCGATCGACGACGCAGTCGACGCCGCTTTGCTCGAGTTCGTCGATCGACGTAAAGCTGCTATGCCTGACCAGTGGTACTGAATTCTAGAACGGGGGAAACATCATGAGTCTGGCGTTCGATGTGCCGGCACGTATCGATGCCATCGACCGGCGCAAGCTTCGTCTTGACCGGCTTGCTCGAATTCGAGCCGAGCTGGTCGCACTCGACTACGGGGCAGCGCTGCTCAGCGACCCGATGAACATCCGCTACGCCACCGACACCCACACGTTCAACGTGTGGACGTTGCACGCCCCCGGCCGATACGTGTTCGTGCCGGTCGACGGCCCGGTGGTGCTGTTCGAGTTCGGAACCTGCATGTACCTGCAGACCGACCTCGACTCGGTCGACGAAGTGCGCAAAGCGGTGCCGTGGTTCTACTTCCTGGCCGGCCCGCGAACGCAGGAGAAGGCCGCAGTGTGGTCACGCGACATCATCGACCTCATGCGTCGGTACGGCGGCGCGGATCAACGGTTGGCGGTTGACCGTTGCGAACCATGGGGAGCAAAGCACCTCACCGACGCGGGTATCGAACTGTTCGATGCCCAAGAACCGCTGGAGCTGGCGCGCATGATCAAGACACCCGAAGAGATCATGGCCATGCAGTTGGCGATCGACGTGTGCGATGTCGGCGTCGACCGCATACGGCAGGCACTGCAGCCTGGCATCACCGAGAACGAACTGTGGAGCATCTTGCACCAGACCAACATCGCCCATGACGGCGAGTGGATCGAGTGCAAACTGTTGACGTCAGGCCCGCGTACCAATCCATGGTTCCAAGAGGCAGGTCATCGGGTGATCGAGCCAGGCGATCTGGTCGCCTTCGACTCCGACATGGTCGGCCCGCTCGGCTACCTGGCCGACATCTCGCGCACGCTGGTGTGCCCCGGAAAGGCGCCGACGGCAGAACAGCGCAAGCTGTACGACATCGCCCAGGAACAGATCCTCACCAACATCGAGCTGATCAAGCCGGGCTTGTCGTTCAAGGAGTTCGGTGAGAAGTGCTGGCCCGTCCCCGATGAGTATGTACCGAATCGGTACATGATGATGATCCACGGCGCGGGCCTGGTCGACGAGTTTCCGACGGTCGCCTATGCAGCCGACTACGCCGACTGGGGCTACGAGGGTGTGTTCCTCGAGAGCATGGTCGTGTGCGTCGAGAGCTACATCGGGGCAGTCGGCGGTAGCGAGGGTGTCAAGCTCGAGCAACAGGTATTGATCACCGACAGCGGCGCGGTGCCGATGTCGAGTGATCCGATGGTCGACGCGCTTACGCCTTGATGAGGCGAGTGGCCACGCCCGGTGGAGGTGGTCCGGCAGCACTGACCGGTGAGTTGGCCTTGATGTAGTCGACGACGATGTCGAGCAATCCGTCGCCGGGCTGCAGCACGTTCGTGCCACCAGCGAACGACGTGTAGCCGTCTCCGCCGGTGAACATGAAGTCGTTGGTCACGATGCGTATCGTCTCGCCGGGCCCGATTGGAGTCAGAGTGCCGCCTGAGCCAAGTGGCGCTCGCTGGACCAGATCGATGACCGGATTGGTGCCGTCGCAGTGATAGTTGATCACCAGACCCGAGACCTGCGGGGTGCGACCGGTTGCGACGGCCGGGCTGCACGACGGTGAAACGCCGTTGACCAATGCCGCCATGAGTTGATCGGTGGTCAATGTCTCGATCACCGTGCGGTTGCCGAACGGCAGCACAGTGAACACTTCACCCCAGGTGATCTCGCCAGACAATTCATTCGCCGATGACGGCGGCGTCAGCACCAGGTCGGCGCGTAGGCCGCCGGAGTTGGTGATCGCCGCATCGACTCCTGGATACTTGGCGCGCATGGCATCGGCGACGAAGTTGCCCATCGCCGATTCGGTCAACCGGGCGGGGTTGTCGCGCTTGATGTCGACGGACTGGGTGCCGATGACCTCGTTGCGCAGCACGGCCGTCTCGGCGTTGGCCGCGTCGACGATCGCCTTGACATCGGCACGCGAGGCGACACCGACGTTGACGGCAAGCCTGGTCGCGGTACCGGTCCACACCACGTCGTGACCTTTCACCATCAGTTGGGCCACCGAGTAGCTGGTGCCGGCATTGGTACCTTCGGCTACCGGGATGTGCCCAACCATCGTGTTGGCAACACGGTGGGTGTGCCCTGCCAGCACGAGGTCGATCGTCGTGTCCTGCAGCTGGCTGACGATGTCGATGATCGGCCCATCCCACGGAGCAGCGGGTCTGCCGTCGATGACGTTGGCGCCCAGGGTCGCGCCCTGGTGGATGACGACGATCTGCACATCGACACCCTGCGCGCGCAGACGTTCGGATTCGAGCGCAATTCGCTCGGCTTCGTCGAGGAACAACAGTCCGGCAGTGTTACCGGCCGAGACCAGTTCGGGTGTGGTCTTGACATCGGCGCCGATGACGCCGACCTCGATGCCATTGACGGTGAACACTGCGGATGGCTGCACCCAATCGGGTGCCTCGCCGGTCGCCTCGTCGACGATGTTGGCAGCCAGGAATGGGAAGTCGGCGCGCTCTTGCTGAGCCAGCAGGCGAGCGACGCCGTAGTCGAACTCATGGTTGCCGTAGCTGGTTGCGTCGAGGCCCCAGGCGTTCTCGACATCGATGGTCGGCATGTCTTCCAGCAGGGCCGAGTTCGGCGGGGAGGCACCGACATTGTCGCCCGATGCAAGCAACAGCGTCTGGCCGGGCAGGTTCGCTGCCTCCTCGTCGAACATCGTCGCCAACTGCGCCGCTCCACCGGCCGAAATGGTGCGCCCGTCGATCGGCAACGTTGCGGGATCGAGTTGACCATGGAAGTCGGTGAGGCCGACCACCGAGATCGGGGTGTAACGATCCCCCTTCTTCAGCACCTCCAGCAACACCCTGCCCTGGCTCTGCTGTGGAATCGGAACGTCGAGCATGAAGGCGATCGTCGGAGCGAGGTCGATGCTGCGCACGCCATCGACCGTGCCGCGGTCGATGGCTTCGCCGCCGGCGAGGAACGTCGCTCGCATGTTGACGTTGCTCGCCAGGTCCTGTATGTCGGGCACGTAGCCGTGCTGGCCGAAGAACGCCGAGCGGGCTACGAGCGTGCCGGGCGTGGCGCCGTCGAACTGGTATGGCGGGTACGCGAAGGCGACGACGTCGCCGGTACGTGTTGGGTGCGCCATGTTGGCAGTGCTGTCGGGTCCGTTGGGGATGTACCGGGCTTCGGCCTTCGAATAGGCGCGATCCATCACCTTCCAACCCTCCGGCACACCGTCACCGGTCCAGTCATTCGGATCCACAGCGGCGAGGTACGCAGCCTTGATGGCTGCCACGGTGGCAGCCTCGTCGGCAGCGGCAACCTGTTGCACACCGACGACGGCCGGATCGCGACCCGCAAGGTTCAGATAGATCTGCACTGCTCCACCCGCCCAGCAGGCCTTGGCCTTGCCGATCGTCTCGCCTGTGGCCGGACGGCAGTTCGACGTTTGCGGCCTGGAGAGCAAGCCGAGATCGACAAGCACCTTGCTGGCATCGACACCCGCGAACTGTGGAGCGAATCCGTGATCCGACGAGACAAACGTCGCCAGATCGGCACGCTTTTCGAGATGGCGCTGAGCGCGGCGCATGGTCGCGTCGGAGCCGCTGTAGGCGCGGCGGATGAAGCCTTCGCGTTGCTTGGCGCGGCCGTCCGGTGTGCCGTTGACCTCGACGTCGTCGTAGGCCGGGTTGGCGGCGCCGTTGGGAAGCGTCTTGGTGACCAGGCCCAGGAACTGGTGCTGGAACTCGTCGGTCACCGGGTAACCAACCAGCGCCAGATCGGGCTGGTAGGTCTTCAGCACGTAGTCGATGATCGGGTGGTACGACTGCTCCCAGTAGAGGCCCTGTTCGACGTACGTCTCTTCGCTGACGATGCCGGCTTCGAGCACGGCGAAGTCGGCCGCCTGCGACGAGGGGAATGTGGCCGCGATGTACTCGCCGAATTCGGTGAACCCGGGCTCGCCCGGCCAGGTCGGCCACGTTGCGATCGCTCGGGTGACCGAGGTGTGGAAAAGCCTGACCTGGCTGAGATCCTCGGACAGGCGCTCGACCTTCACCAGCATCGCCGAGGTTTTACCCGCCAGAGCTCCACCGTTGACGACGACCTTGACGTCGGCCAACTGTCCCTCGCGGAGGTCGGCGACCTTGTTGGCGCCGTCCTTGGTCGACGAGAACAGCACGCGGTTGTAGTTCGTGCGACCGTCGTTGGAACTGTCATAGACGTATGCATTGAGGCCGTACTTGTCGACGCCGAAATCGAGCACCCTCAAGCGCATCTCCTGCGCCGAGCTGTACGACGCAGGCACGTTGGTCCATCCCACAGCCGGCGCTGGTGCGGCCTGCGGGAAGGCGGCCTGACCCGCAAACCCGGCGGGATGGTCGTACTGCAACCCGAATGCGGTGACGAAGTTGGCGAGGTCGGTTGGTGATACGTAGTTGGTGGCGATGCCACGACCCGACAAGAAGGTACGGAAGTCAAGTGTCGGGCCCTGGATGGCGCCGCTGCGGCCCCCGGCCCATTCGATCTGGGCCACCTTCAGGCCGCCACGCTCCGCTGATTGTGCAATGGTCTCGGCCTGCAGCACACCGGCATCGAATGCCGTCGTCCGATTTCCGAACGGCTGGCCGTTGATGTGGAAGGTGTTGTTGGTCGAGCCGGTCACCGCCGGCCATGCACCGGTTGCGAGCGTGAACCATCCGGCGCCGGTGTTCGGCGGCGCTTGAGTGAGCAGTCCGTTGTCGGCAGCCTTCACGCCTTTGCGCAGCAGTTCGCGGAAGCCTGGAGTCGCTCCTTGCTTCGCATACTTCTCGACCAGGTCCTGGCGCAGGCCGTCGGATACGTAGAACAGCACGCTCGAACGATCGTCATCATCGTTTCGTGCATCGGCCGTGCCACCGGTCGGAACCGCGATGACTGTCAGGAGCATCAGTAGCGAAGCGAGCACCCCTGAACGACGAGGACGACGAATCACGGCTCGTCCCCTCCGGACCGATGTAACGGACACGATCACGGCACTACCTCCAAGATTGAAGTCGCTGCCCACGGTAGACCCGCCCAAACCGCTCAGTCCAGACGAGAGGCCGTCGACCTTGTAAGAAGTAACCGTGACTTCGGATCCACTGCTGCAGCCGTTCACCCTCAGGCAACTTCGGCTGCGGAATCGAGTGTTCTCGTCCTCTCACGAACCCGCCTACAGCGAAGACGGCATGCCGAAGGATCGGTACCGGCTGTATCACGTCGAAAAGGCCAAGGGTGGTCTGGCAATGACCATGACAGCCGGCACTGCCATCGTGTCACCCGACAGTCCACCGGCGTTCGGCAACCTGCACGCCTACGACGATGCGATCGTGCCGTGGATCCAGGCAATGACCGACGGCATCCACGAGCACGGCGCCGCCGCGATGATCCAGATCAGTCACCTTGGTCGCCGCACCGGCTGGGGCCAGGACGACTGGTTGCCGGTCGTCGCCCCGTCGGCGTTGCGTGAGCCCGCCCACCGCGCCCACCCCAAGGTCGCCGAGCAGTGGGACATCGACCGCATCGTCGGGCACTACGCCGACGCCGCGGAACGGATGCAGGCCGGTGGTATGGACGGCATCGAGATCGAGGCGTATGGCCATCTGTTCGATCAGTTCTGGTCGCCGGCAACCAACAAGCGCAACGACGAGTATGGCGGCTCCCTCGACAACCGGCTGCGCTTCCCGCTCGGTGTGCTGCGTGCAATTCGCCAGCGAGTCGGGCCCGACTACATCGTCGGCATTCGGATGGCCGTCGACGAACGGCGCGACGACGGTATCGACGCACAGGCCGGCCTGGAGATTCTGCGTCGCCTGACGGACGAGCGACTGATCGATTTCGTCAACGTCATCCGCGGCAGCATCGTCAACGATGCAGTGTTGACCGGAGTGATCCCCATTCACGGCATGCCCTCGGCACCTCATCTCGACTTCGCGGGGATGGTCCGCGCCGAAACCGGGCTGCCGGTTCTGCACGCTTCGAAGGTCGACGATGTGGCCACCGCCCGCCACGCGATCAGCGAGGGATTGGTCGACATGGTCGGCATGACCCGCGCCCAGATGGCCGAGCCCCACCTTGTCCGCAAGATCGAACTGGGCCTCGAGCACACCATCAGGCCGTGCGTTGGAGCGACGTACTGCCTCGACCGCATCTACCAGGCAGGCGAGGCGCTGTGCATCCACAATGCGGCGACCGGTCGCGAGCTCACGATGCCGCACGACGTCCCTCACACCACCAGACCTCGGCGTGTCGTGATCATCGGTGGCGGCCCTGGCGGTCTCGAGGCTGCCCGAGTCAGCGCCGAACGCGGCCACGATGTGGTCTTGCTCGAAGCGATGCCATGGACTGGGGGGCAGATCCGCTTGGCGGCACGCAATCCAAGGCGCAAGGACCTGCTGGGGATCGTCGAATGGCGGGACAGCGAGTTGGCGCGATTGGGCGTCGACGTTCGTGTCGACACCTACGCCGATGAGCACATGGTCGGCGACCTCCAACCCGATGTCGTGATCGTCGCCACCGGTGGGCTCCCACAATTCCCCGAGCTCGAGGCCGGGGCAGAACTGGCTGTGTCCGCGTGGGAGGTGGTCGGCGGCGACGCTCGCCTCAGCGGCGACGTGTTGCTGTACGACGACGACGGTACGCACTCGGCCATGACCACGGCCGAGATGCTCGCACGATCTGGCGCGAGGCTCGAGATCGTCACCCCCGAGCGCACCGTCGGGGTCGATGTCGGCGGCATGAACATGGTGCCGTATGCCCGAGCGTTCAACGAGACCGACACCCGCATCACGCTGAACCAGCGGGTGCGCTCGGTTCGCCGTGACGGTGGTCGTCTGGTCGTCGAGATCGGCAGTGATCACTCGCCCGTCCGGCATACGCGCACCGTCGATGCTGTCGTTGTCGATCATGGTGTGTTGGCCAACGACGAGCTCTACCACGCGTTGGTGAAGGGGTCATGCAACGGAGGCGAGGTGGACTATCAGGCTCTGATCGCCGGCAATGCGCAACCCGTGGCGGGCGATGGATATCAACTGTTCCGTATCGGCGATGCCGTCGCCGGCCGCAACATCCACGCCGCGGTCTACGACGCCCTCCGGCTGTGCAAAGACCTGTGACCGCCTATCGCACCGCTCTGGTGACAGGGGCGTCGGGTGGAATCGGCCAGGCCATCGTCTCCGAGCTTGTGGGTCTGGGGTTGCACGTGTTCGCGCTGGCACTTCCGGATCCCGCGCTCGACATGATGCGACAACTCGACAACGTCACGGTGCACGGAGTCGACGTGCGCGATACGGCCGCCCTGACCGGCATCTTGACGGGACTCGATGTCGACATCCTCGTCAACAACGCCGGCATCATCGGCGATCTGAAGCCGATTCAGCAATCCGACACCGCGATTGCCGATGCGTTGATCGATGTCAACCTTCGCGCCGCTGTGCACGCGACGTTGGCGCTCCTGCCCGGCATGGTGCAACGCAACCTGGGTCACATCGTGTTCACGGGGTCGATCGCTGCCACCCGTCCGACCGCCAACACGGCGGTGTACTCGGCCACCAAGGCGGCGCTGAACGCGTTCGCTGATGGATTGCGAATCGACCTGCACGGCGCGGCGGTGCGCGTGACGGTGCTAGCTCCGGGCAGGGTCGAAACCAACCTGTACGACCAGGCCATGGGCGGACACGACATCGCCGTCGCCCGCCTGTACTCTGGTGCAACCGCCATCCAGCCGGCCGAGGTTGCCTCCCTGGTCAGCATGGCGTTGACGATGCCGGGGCACGTCGATGTGACCCGTGTCGAGGTGGTGCCGACGATGCAGTTCTTCGGTGGCAGCACCATCGCCGAGATCGAGTAGTATTCCACATCGTGGGCAGGTTCCATAGTGTGGAACTCACCTGAACTCGGACTGACAAAGGAGTCAACCAGTGGCGTTCCCTTCCGACCTCGACATCGCCCGTGCTGCCACGACGGCACCACTCACCGAGATCGCCGCTCAGATGGGCATCGGGCCGCACCTGCTCGAAGCCCACGGCGACGATCTGGCCAAGATCAGGCTCGAGGCCATCGACGAGCTTGCCGATCGTCCGAAGGCGAGGTACGTGGTCGTCACGGCGATCACCCCGACCCCGCTCGGCGAAGGCAAGACCACCACCACGGTCGGCCTCGGCATGGCGATGAAGCTCATCGGCAAGCGAGCCACGATCAGCCTGCGTCAACCGTCCATGGGCCCGACCTTCGGCATCAAGGGTGGCGCTGCCGGCGGCGGGTACAGCCAGGTGATCCCGATGGAGCTGCTCAACCTGCATCTCACCGGCGACTTTCACGCAGTCACCGCTGCCCACAACCTCCTGTCGGCGATGGTCGACAATCACCTCCACCAGGGCAACGAGCTCGACCTCGACATTCACAACATCACCTGGCGACGCGTCCTCGACGTCAACGACCGGGCCTTGCGCAACATCATCGTCGGCCTCGGCGGCAAGGCCGACGGCGTCACCCGCCAGACCGGTTTCGATATCACCGCAGCATCCGAGGTGATGGCCATCTGGGCGCTGTCGACATCGGCAGCCGATCTTCGAAAGCGCCTCGGGCGGATCGTCGTCGGTTACAACCGTTCGGGTGAACCGGTCACCGCCGAGCAGTTGAAGGGCGCCGGATCCATGGCCGTGATCATGCGCGAGGCACTGAAACCCAACCTGCTGCAGACGCTGGAGCACACGCCCGTGATTGTTCATGCCGGTCCGTTCGGCAACATCGCCCACGGCAACTCGTCGATCATCGGCGATCTCATCGGCATTCACAGCGGCGACTACCTGATCACCGAGGCAGGCTTCGGAGCCGACATGGGCGCCGAGCGATTCTTCAACATCAAGTGTCGTACCTCGGGCATGGTGCCCGATGCCGCCGTACTGGTGGCCACGGTGAGGGCGTTGAAGGCCCACAGCGGCAAGTTCAAGATCGTCGCCGGCAAGCCGCTGCCTCCTGAACTGTTGGCCGAGAACCCCGACGACGTGCGCGCCGGCGCCGCCAACCTGATCAAGCAGATCGAGAACGTAAAGGTGCACGGTGTGTCACCCGTCGTTGCCATCAATGCGTTCCCCACCGACTTCGACAGCGAGCACCAGGCGATCCGCGAGATAGCCGAATCGGTCGGCGCACGCGTGGCTGTGTGCACGCATTTCTCCGAAGGCGGCAAGGGTGCCACCGATCTGGCCCAGGCCGTGGTCGAAGCATGCGACGAGCCGAGCACCTTCACCTTCTGCTACCCGCTCGAGGCCAGCCTCAAGGAGAAGATCGAGTCGGTCGCCACCAAGATCTACGGCGCAGCAAGCGTGACGTACTCGCCGGCGGCCAACACTCAGTTGGCCCGGTATGAGAAGAACGGCTTCGGCGGGCTACCCGTGTGCATTGCCAAGACCCATCTGTCGATCAGCGGTGACGCCTCGTTGAAGGGTGCGCCGACCGGCCATACCTTGAACGTTCGCGAAGTACGGGCATCGGTCGGCGCCGGATTCATCTACCCGATCTGCGGCGACATGACCACCATGCCCGGCCTCGGTTCGGCGCCTGCTGCATCGATCATCGACTTCGACGAGCACGGTGAAATCGTCGGCCTGTCATGAGCGCAACCTTGATGGATGGCGCGAGGCTTCGCGACGACATCGTGGCCGAACTACGCGCCGCGATCGAGGCAGCAGGCAACCCGCCGGTGTGTCTCGCGACTGTGCTCGTAGGTGACGACAAGCCCAGCCAGATCTACGTGCGCAGCAAGCAGAAGAAGGCCGCCGAGGCCGGCATGCAGTCTCGGCACGTGGCGATCGATGGCAACGTCAGCCAGGCCGACCTCGAAGACACGGTGGCGGCGCTGGCTTCCGACGCGGGCGTGCACGGCATCCTGTGCCAACTCCCGCTGCCGGGCGACCTCGATCCCGAGCCGTTGCTGCGGTTGATCCCCGCCGAGAAGGACGTCGACGGGTTGACCGAGGCGTCGATGGGTCGACTCGTACGCGGTCAACCGGGTCATGTCGGATGCACTCCGCTTGGCGTGATGCGCCTCTTGCAGCGATACGAGATTCCCACTGTGGGCCGGCGTGCCGTGGTTGTCGGACGATCGACATTGGTCGGCCTGCCGATGGTTCTGTTGCTCGGGCGCAAAGGTGTCGACGCAACAGTGACACTCGCCCATTCGCGCACGACCGATCTCGTCGAGGTGTGCCGTGAGGCGGACATCATCGTTGCCGCCGCCGGGCAGGCAAGGATGATCACTGCTGCACACGTGAAGCCGCGAGCCACAGTGATCGATGTCGGCGTGTCGCGCACCGAGAGCGGCATCGTCGGCGACGTCGACTTCGAACCCGTCTCACAGATCGCAGGGGCCATCACCCCAATGCCCGGAGGCACAGGCCCGATGACCATTGCCTGCCTCCTGCAGAACACCCTCGAGGCGGCACGGATGCAAGGCGCGTTTCCGGCCTGATGTGGCCGCGCTGATGGACCCAATCTGATGTCAACGGTCCAGTCAGTCGAGCGAGCGTTCGCAGTGCTGCGCTGTTTGTCGGGTGGTCCGGCGGGCGTCACCGAGGTGGCCGAGCGTGTCGACCTGCCAAAGAGCACGGTGTCGAGAATGCTGTCGACGCTCGAGGAGTTGGGCATGGTCGAACAGGTCGAGCCGGGCGGCAATTACCGAATCGGGGCCGGAATGGTCGAGATCGCTGCCGCCGTGCTGCCCGGGCGAACGCTGCTCGCCGCGGTGCGACCGCATCTGCACTCGCTGGTCAAAGCCACGGGCGAAGCCGCCGGGCTGTCGATCGCCGATGGCTTCGACGTGCTCTACCTCGATCAGGTTGATGCCGACAACCAGGTGCAGGTTCGCGACTGGACAGGCGAGCGAGTCAGGGCGCACACGGTTTCGTCGGGACAGGTGCTGTTGGCGTTCGGTGCCATCGACGCCGACAACTATCTCGCCCAGCCCCTCGAACGCACCGCCAGCGGCACGCTGACCGAGGCGACAGCCATTCGTCACCGGTTCGCCGACATCGCTGCCAAGGGATACGCGTGGGCGTTCGAGGAATTTCTCGACGGGCTCAACTCCGTTGCCGCGCCGATTCGTGACGGTCGTGGGCGTGTCGTCGGTGCGATTCACGCCCACGGCCCGGCCTACCGCTTTCCTGGCGAGGTCGACGCAGACGAAGTCGGCCGGTTGGTGGCAGCTACTGCCGAACGTGTACAGCTATGACACCGGCCGGAAGAGGGAGTGTGAGTCCATGACCATGTACGACTATGTGATCGTCGGTGGCGGTTCGGCAGGCTCGGCCCTCGCCAACCGCTTGAGCGCTGACCCCACCACCACCGTGCTCGTGCTCGAGGCGGGTCGCCCCGACTACAAGTGGGACGTCTTCATCCACATGCCCGCGGCGCTGACTTTCCCGATCGGCAGCAAGTTCTACGACTGGAAGTACGAAAGCGAACCAGAGCCGTTCATGAACGGCCGCAAGATCTACCACGCCCGCGGCAAGGTGCTGGGTGGCTCCAGCAGCATCAACGGAATGATCTTCCAGCGCGGCAACCCGCTGGACTATGAACGGTGGGCGGCAGACCCCGGCATGGAGACATGGGACTACGCCCACTGCCTGCCATATTTCAAGCGGATGGAGAACTGCCTGGCCGCCGACGGCGCCGATCAGTTCCGCGGCCACAGTGGCCCGTTGGAGTTGGAGCGCGGGCCCGCCACCAACCCGTTGTTCGGCGCGTTCTTCGAGGCCGTACAGCAGGCCGGTTACCCGATCACCGACGACGTCAACGGGTTCCAACAGGAAGGCTTCGCCAAGTTCGACCGCAATGTGCGCCGGGGTCGCCGATTGAGCGCGGCCCGTGCCTACCTCCACCCGGTGATGCATCGCAAGAACCTCACGGTCACCACCCGCGCTCTGGTGCACCGCGTGCTGTTCGACGGCACACGCGCCACTGGTGTTGAGTTCAGTACCCGACGCGGCGGCGTCCAGCAGGTGACGGCGGGCGAGGTGATCTTGTGCGGAGGTGCGTTCAACTCGCCACAACTCCTGCAGTTGAGTGGCGTTGGCAATGCCGCCGATCTCGGTGCGCTCGACATTCCCGTCGTGCACGATCTGCCGGCGGTCGGCCAACACATGCAGGACCATCTCGAGGTCTATGTGCAGTACTCGTGCAAGCAGCCGGTGTCGTTGCAACCGCAACTGCAGATGTGGCGGCGGCCCTTCATCGGCGCGCAATGGTTGTTCTTTCGCAAGGGCCCCGGCGCGTCGAACCACTTCGAAGCCGGAGGGTTCGCCCGCGGCAACGACGATGTCGCCTACCCCAACCTCATGTTCCACTTCCTGCCGATCGCCGTGCGCTACGACGGTTCGTCGCCAGCCGGTGATCACGGTTACCAGATCCACATCGGCCCGATGTACTCCAACTCGCGTGGATCGGTGCAGATCACATCGACGGATCCGAAGGCAAAGCCTGCGCTGCGGTTCAACTACATCTCCACACCGGAGGATCGCCGCGAGTGGGTCGAGGCCATTCGTATCGCCCGTGGCATAATGAACCAACCGGCGATGGAACCGTTCAACGGCGGCGAGGTTTCACCCGGGCCGGATGTCGAATCCGACGAGCAGATCCTCGACTGGGTGCGCACCGACGGCGAGACGGCATTGCATCCGTCGTGCACCTGCCGCATGGGACGCGCCGGCGACGACAGCGTGGTCGATCCGTTGACGATGGCGGTGCACGGTGTCGACGGCGTTCGAGTGGTCGACGCCTCGGCGATGCGCTACGTGACCAACGGCAACATCTACGCGCCGGTGATGATGATGGCCGAGAAGGCTGCCGACCTCATCCTCGGCAACACGCCCCTCGCACCCGAGTCCCTGCCCTACTACCGCGCCAAGTAACCAGCGTTTGATGACTCCGGCCCCGATCCGGGGCGCCAACTCACAAACGCCACACACCTACCCAAGCGTTTGACGACTCCGGCCCCGCATGGGTGCGTGAGTCATCAAACGCAACAGGGATTTGGGCGTCAGGCGAGCCAGGCGCTGACGACGTCGGGGTTGTCGGTGACCCACTTCGCCGCGGCATCTGCAGCCGACATGCCATCGCGGTCGATGTAGCCGGCGACTTCGCTCTGCTGCTCGGTGGAGAGTTGGAACTTCGACAGGAAGTCGAAGGCAACCTTGTTCTTCGCCTCGAGGGCTGCAGACGCCGACTTGACCAGCACGTCGGGGGCGTAGTCGCAGGCGTAACCGCCGTCGGCCGCCGCAGCCGATGCCAAACACTCGTCGGTCACGTCGGGCAGCTTGACCTCGGTGAGGTCGGCTTCGAGGTGCTTCCAGTGCGGCTTCCAGAACTGGACCAACACCGGCGTGCCGTCAGCGATGGCGGTGTCGATCGCCGCCAGGACTGCAGCTTCGGAACCGCCGACCTGGTACTTCAGCGGCAGGCCGAGGTTGGCGATGATCTGCTCGTCGAAGGTGACGTAGGTCGGGTCGCCCATCAGGAACTGACCGAGGTCGCCGGACTCCGCGGTTGCGAACAGTTTCGCCAACTCCGGGTCCTTGAATCCCTCCCACGTAGCCAGTTCGGGGTGCTCGGTGACGACAGCGGTCGGCACGTACCAGCCGATCTTGGCAGTGGGTCCGAGCTCGCCGAGGTCGACCACGGTCTTGTTGGTGGTGATGTACGTCTCGAAGTCGGCGGCGTGACCCGATGGCCACACTTCCAGCACGGCATCGATGCTGCCATCCTCCATTCCTGGCCACGTCGCGAATTCGTCGATCTCGACGAAACTCACCTGGGTGCCGAGCTGTGACTCCAGCACGACCTTGGCGACGTTGGCATTGACGGCCGAACCGGTCCACGGGTTGATGGCCAGCGTGATCGCGGCACCTTCGGCGGCAGGTTCAATGCCGGCAGCGGTATCGGCCGGTGCCGCGGCATCGGTGGCCTGTGAGCTCTCGGCAGCGGGCTCTGTCGAGTCATCACCGCAGGCGGCAGCGGCCAGCGCGAGCGCGCCGACAAGCAGCACCCGTCCGATCTTCGAACGTGAGTTCATGTATTGGTCTCCCCTTGTACGCCGGTGCAACATTGCCCCGGTCAGTGGCGCTGTTCCGTCTTCGACGTTCCCCACGCTTGCGTGATTCGGTCGAGCACGATCGCCAGCAGAACAATACTCAATCCGGCCGCCAAACCTTGCCCGATCTGGCTCTGCTGCTTCTGGAAGCCGCCCAGGCTCAACAGGCCCAGCGCGCCGCCGCCGATCAGTGCAGCGATGATCACCGTGGCGAGCACCATCAGCACCGTCTGGTTGATCCCCAACATCACCGAGCGGAACGCGAGCGGCAGCTGCACCTTGACGAGTTCCTGCCGCGGCGTGGCCCCGAACGAGATCGCCGCTTCTCGGGGTGTGATCGGGACCTCTCGCAAGCCGAGTGCAGTGAGACGGATGCACGGCGGCACGGCGTAGATGACCGATGCGATCACGCCAGCGGATCGACCACTCCCGAACAACAGCAGCACGGGCACGAGGTACACGAACTGCGGCAGCACCTGTGCGGTGTCGAGGAACGGCCGCAGCGCGCGATGCACGACGTTCGACCGGCCAGCGAGCACACCGAGCGGCACAGCAACACACACACTGACGAGCAAGGCGACCAACACCTGACTGAGCGTGTTCATCGCGTGGTCCCACATCTGGGTACGGCCACCTGCACCACCGGGCACCGTGCCCATCGACGCAATCGCGATGAAGCAGAACGCAACCGTCACTGCCAGTCGCCAGCCCTTGCTGATCCATGCAACCGCAGCAAAGCCACCGACGACCACGAGCCATGGCAGCCAAACGAGGAACTTGCGCAGGGGCTCGAGCACGTTGGTGACGAGTGCATCACTGATGGTTTGCGTGCCGCCGATCACCGGCACACCCTTGCGGAGGTTGCGCTGAACCCAACCGACGGCATCGTCGACGCTTCCGCTGATATCTACGGTCAGTGATTGCGGGAACGACCTGCTGCCGGCCACTTTGGCAATGACTGCGGCGCCGACGACCACGCCGGCCATGACCAGAAACCGCGACCGCGCCCTGGGCAGCAGCGACCGTAACCGGCTGGTCTCTGCACGCTGTCCGGTGCTGATCCGGTCAAGAGCAACTGCCGCGAACACGATCGCCAAACCAGCGGAGAATGCGAGACCGACGTCGCTCTTCTGCAGACCGCGCAGCACCTCTGCACCCGTGTCGCCGGTAGCGAGCAACGAACCGATCACGACGATGCCGAAGGCCATCATGATCACCTGATTGAGACCGAGCAGAATGGTGCTCTTGGCGAGCGGCAGCTGCACCTTCACGAGCTGCTGCCACGAGTTGGATCCGAACGACTGACCAACCTCGTTCATGACCACAGGGACATTGCGCAATCCGTGGTTGGTGAGCCGAACCGCGGGTGGAACGGCATATACGACGGTGGCAACGACGGCCGGAGGGAACTGAATGCCGAACGCAAGCACCAGCACACCGAGATAGACGAATACCGGCATGACCTGCGCGGTGTCGAGGAACGTGCGCAAGATCCGTTCGGCACGGTCGGATCGCGCCGTCCAGATACCGAGCGGGATACCGATCAGCAGAGCGATGACGATGCCAACGATCATCAACGAGAGGGTGATCATCGTCAGGTCCCAGTAGCCGACGACGCCGACGCCCGCCATGGCCGCTGCACCCCAGAACGCAGCGCGCCATCCGCCGGTGGTCCACCCGATCAGCGCGGTCAGCACCAGCACACCGCTCCATCGCAGCGTGCGCAGCAACCACAGCACTTGACGCACGCTCCAATCGAGTGTGCTCGCGATCGGGTTGAAGAAGTTGGTGAACAGCCAGTGATCCTTGCGGTTACTTGTGATCCAGCTGTACACGCTCCGCACCCACGGCTGCAGGTGGGTGTCGAGCCATGACGGCACGTCGGGTGACACGGCCACGGCGATGACCAACAATGAGACGACGAGCGCCGCGGGAACGGCGAATCGGCGAACGTCGACTCGCGGCTCTGATTCCGCGCGGGTCATTGAGGCAACCGCCATGTTCAGTCGCCCTCACCCGCGATCACCGCAAGCACATCGCTGCGGCTGATCGTGCCGATCGATGCGCCGTGGCCGTCGACGACGGCCACCGGAAGATCACTATGCGCCAGCATCGGAACCACGTCGCGAACCTTGGTGCCGAGCGCCACCTCACCGGCAATGGGCCCGGTGGTCGCGGCGCCCATGACCGCCTCAACCGGCACGACGTGACTGCGCGGGATGTCTCGCACGAAGTTCTGCACGTACTCGTCGGCAGGGTTGGTGACCACCTCTTGCGGCGTTCCCACTTGCACGAACTTTCCATCACGCATGATCGCGATGCGGTCGCCGAGGCGCAAGGCCTCGGAGAGGTCGTGAGTGATGAACACCATCGTCTTGTTGACCTCACTTCGCAGGCGCACGACCTCGTCTTGCATATCGCGACGGATCAGTGGATCGAGCGCCGAGAACGGCTCGTCGAACAGCAAGATGTCGGGGTCGGTGGCCAGCGCTCTGGCGAGGCCGACGCGTTGCTGTTGCCCACCGCTGAGTTGATGCGGGCGGTAGGTGCCCATGTCCGACAAACCCACCAGCTCGAGGGTCTCGTTGGCCTTGTGTCGACGCGCGGCCTTGTCGACACCACGCACCTCCAGGCCAAAAGCGACGTTGTCGATCAGCGAGCGATGTGGCAGCAGACCAAAGTGTTGGAAGACCATCGACACCTTGTTGCGACGCACATCGAGCAGCGTTTCCTTGTCGGCTTTGGTGACGTCGACGTCGCCGATTCGCACAGACCCGACGGTGGGTTCGATCAAGCGGGTCAGACAGCGGATCAATGTCGACTTGCCGCTGCCCGACAAACCCATCACGACGAACACCTCGCCGGGGGCGATGTCCATGTCGATGTCGCGCATTGCCACGACATTGCCGGTCTGGATCTGCAGCTGCCGACGTGGAAGGTCAGCGAGTTCGGAACCGACGATCCTCTCAGGCTTCGGCCCATACACCTTCCACAGTCCGCGCACCGAGATCGACGAGTTGGTTGTCCCCACGTCGCCGATGCTAGTCATACCCTGGGGTGACTTCGGAAGGGCACGGCACGTGACGGAACAACCAACCTCAGCGAGAGCCGTCGTGATCGGCGGCGGCATCGTCGGATGCTCGACGGCCTATCACCTGGCCAAGTTGGGATGGACCGACACGGTGCTGATCGAGCGGCACAAGCTGACCTCGGGGTCGACCTTTCACGCCGCCGGGCTCGTCGGTCAGTTGCGGACCAGCGCCAACATCACGCAGCTGTTGGGCTACTCGGTCGATCTGTACAAGCGGTTGGAAGCCGAAACCGGCCAGGCCACCGGATGGAAGATGAACGGCGGTCTGCGCCTGGCCTGCAACGAGGAGCGATGGAACGAGGTCAAACGGCAGGCGACCACCGCCAAGTCGTTCGGCCTGGAGATGCACCTGCTGTCGCCGACCGAGGCGCAGGACCTGTGGCCACTGATGACCGTCGACGACGTGATCGGTGCGGCGTTCCTCCCGACCGACGGGCAGGCCAACCCGACCGACATCACCATGGCGTTGGCGCGTGGCGCGCGCCAGGCCGGCGCGACGATCTGCGAAGACGCCGAT
>JANPBZ010000239.1:0-17838 GCA_031430695.1 Ilumatobacteraceae bacterium | reverse complement strand
CCCATCTGGTGTTGTTGGAGTATGACACCTTCATGGGGGGGTTGGTTGTCTTCGTTCGTTACTAGATGGCGCCCACCCACCGGTGATGGAGGCCCGATTACCACCCACGAGTTTGCCCTATCCGACCTTGCCGCGCGCCTGACTGGCACCGACGCCAGCCTGTCGACCTCGTTGCGCGACATTCTGACTGTCGCGTTGCAGGAACTGATCGAAGCGGAACTCACCGCGACGATCGGCGCCGCCCCCGGCGAACGCACGACCGATCGCGTGACACAACGAAACGGGCATCGCCCGAAGCTGCTCTCGACACCTGGAGGTGATGTCGAGATCGGGATCCCCAAGCTCCGCCAAGGCTCGTTCTTCCCTGAGCTGCTTGAGCCACGTCGGCGGATCGACAAAGCCCTGTGGGCAGTGATCATGACCGCGTACATCACCGGCACCTCAACGAGAAAGGTCGACGACTTGGTGAAAGCGTTGGGCTGTGAGTCGGGGATCTCGAAGTCGACGGTGTCGCGGATCTGCACCCAGATCGACGCCGACGTCCACGTGCTGCGCACACGCCGCCTGGATCATCAGCCGTTCGTGTACGTCTGGCTCGATGCCACCTACGTCCATGTCCGCGAGCACCGTCAGGTCGTGTCGAAAGCAATCGTGATCGCCACCGGGCTGCGTGCTGACGGGCACCGTGAGGTCCTCGGGCTCGATGTCGGCGACAGCGAGAACGAAACGTTCTGGCGCGAGTTCCTCACCAGCCTCACCGACCGCGGACTCGCCGGTGTGCGACTCGTCGTCTCCGACGCGCACGCCGGTCTCGTCAAAGCGATCCGCCGCTGCTTCCAAGGCGCTGCGTGGCAACGCTGCCGTGTGCACGCGATGCGCAACCTGCTCTCCGCAGCGAACCACCGCCACCGCCAAGTGATCGCTGCGTTGATCCGCACGATCTTCGTGCAACCCGACGCCGCCACCGCCACGGTCCAGCTGCGTGCTGTTGTCGAACAGTTGCGGCCCTACGCGCCAGGTGTCGCCGAACGGCTCGAAGCAATGGAAGCCGACCTGCTCGCCTACACCGGCTTCCCGCCGGCGCACTGGTCCAAGATCTGGTCGAACAACCCGATCGAACGCCTCAACCGCGAACTGAAGCGACGCACCGACGTCGTGGGGATCTTCCCCGACAAAGCCTCCGTGATCCGACTCGTCGGCGCCCTGCTCGTGGAGATCAACGACGAAATGATCGCCGCCGAACGCCGCTACATCGCGGCGGCCAGCGTTGCTGACCTCACCGACCAACCCGGCGAACTAGCCTTACCCGCAGCACCCCGAAACTGACCAACAGCTTCGAGGAACACACGACCTTCTACACCACGTGCCGGGACGCAATCGGCGACGCGTACGACAACGCCGCGATGGAGACCTTCTGGGCACGGTTGAAGATCGCGGTCGCCTGGATCCGCAGCATCATTTACTTCGAGTCACGAGCCGAAGCGCCCGCCTACCTGTTCGAGTTCATCGAAATCTTGTCACGATATGCGGGTGATCCCCAGCCGAGCACTCTCACCGCTGGCGACAAGCACAGCAAACCTGAGTCTCACAAAACCCCGTGTCCAGGTTTGCGGGTCAACATCAGATTCGGACGTGAACGGTTTGTAGACGCCTACTCGATCGGGTCGGAGCCCATCGGGCGGCCGTAGTCGATGGCGGCGAGCACCTGCGGTGCGGTGGTGGTGCGGAACTGTCGGTCGGGGTGGGCGCCGAGTGCGTTGTTCACGGTCGAGAAGGCCATTCGCATCGCGGCGTAGAACGTGATGGCGAAGATCTTGTCGTCGTCGATGCCGGCATGCCGCAGCTCGTCGATGTCATCGGGGGTGGTCGTGCTGGCGTTGCGCATGACGCGTCGGATCCACGATGTCATGGCCTGTTCGGTCGGTGTGAGTGCGGTGTCGTCTCCGTGTAGAACCGCTGCTGCGACGTCGGCGCCGATGGTCGGGGTCAGTTTGTGCGCCCATGCTGTGGAGCAGTACGAGTCGTCGATGCTGGAGGCGGTCGCGAGGACGATCAGTCCCCGCTCGCGGAAGCTGAGGCGGTCCTTGGTCGCTCGGCCCATCAGGTCGAAGAACTCCTTGACCGTCGTCGGCTGCCAGCTCCAGAGCCGGGTGACGTTCATCACGAACCCGAGCTCCTCGACGTCTTCGCTGCACAGCGCTTCGGACTCGAGTGTCGTCGTCGCTTCCTGGAGGAAGTGGGGAGCGACCAACTGGAGCGGCGGTTTGCGCGCCAGGTAGCCGACGACGTCGATCTCCGCGCGTAGCGGCAACCCGTCACGGAGCCGCTCCTGGGCTGCTGCAACGGCGACGCGGTGGAACTCGTCCTCGCCGACGTGCTCGATGGCCTCGAAGGCGGGACCGGTAGACGCGAGCGCTCGCGCGTAGAGCTGTGGATCGGTGAACTCCCACACGAAGGGCACGCTCACCCGGGTCACCGTGTCGAAGCCGTAGTTGGCGAGCATCGCTTCGCCGGCACCCGGCCGTCCGAGGGCCACCATCGCGGCCTGGTTCTCGACCTTGGGGGTCGCTGCGAGCCGGAACGGTGCAAGCGCCCACGCGCCAGGTGACGCCTTGATGTGGCCCCATACCGTGATTCCGAGGCGGCCGCCTGGCTTCAGCACGCGGAACGCCTCGGCGAGCGCGTCCGGGGTGGTACCCCAAATCCCGCGGAAGCTCGTGACAACGTCGAAGGTTCCATCGGCCCATGGCAGCGCGTGCATGTCGCCGACCTGCATGTCGGCGTCCGGATTTCGGTCGCGGGCCACCGCGATCAGCCGCTCCGAGGCATCGACCCCGGCGCCGACCGCACCACGCAACTGTGCGAGTTCCACCGCGAGTCCCGAACCGCAGGCGATGTCGAGCAGCCGGTCTCCCGACCCGACGCCCAGGTGCTCGTGCATCGACACGTATTCACGGACGTTCGCCGGTTCGCTGAGGGTGGCGAAGTCCAAAACGGCGTGGCCCCAACCGCGGTCCACCATCTTCCAGTCGATCTTGCGCTGCGTTGCTTCGATGTCGTTCGTCATGATCGTCCCGTCTCAATAGCTTTGAAGGTCGTGCGCCGTGTCCGCGCCGGTCTGGCTCGTGTTCTGCGACGGCACGTGCGGTCGGTGGCAGGCGGCGCGATGTCATGGTGCCGTGAGGACGGCGATGCGTCCTTGGATGAACTCGATGATCTCGCCGTCGCTCATCGCGGCTCCGCGTCGGACGGCAGTGGCGAACTCGGCCGAACCGAGGTGATCGCGCAGCGTCCCGACGGATCTGGTGATTTGCTCGGCGTCGTCGGCCACGAAGGGCAAGGCGAAAACGGCACCTACGGCTGTAAGGGCACCGTGAAGCGTCGCTGCCGAGCGATCGTCGTGCAACTGGCACAGGATGCCGAACACGTGCCGGAGTGAGAGCCATTGGTTCGCCCAGTCGCCGCCGCGGAACCACAGATGGATCACGTCGGCGAACCCCGCTAGCGCGGTAAGTGGTGCTCCTCGGCGGGCCTCCAGCCAGAGCACCTCGGTGAGCGCGAACGCCTGTACCCAGCGGTTGCCGGCGTCGGCAGCGACGGCAGCCGCTTGCGCCAGCAGCGTCGCCGCGGCAGTCTCGTCGCTCGACTCGAACGCGAGCCCCAGTGCGTACGACGCTTGCGCCAGCGCCGTCGGCGACCCCGACCGTCGAGCCACCGCCAGACCCTCGGTCGCCAGTTCGGCGCCCCGCTGTGGGTCCCCGACGCTGGTGTAGGCGACCGAGCGCATGTACAACGCGTGAGCGAGGCGCGACGTCGAACCGTTTCGGGCGTCGTCGAGCATCCGGTCCATCCATCGTTGCGCGACCTCGGTATCACCTTTGTAGAACCACGAGTTGCCGTGAGCTCGCTCGGCCAGTCCCGACGAGCTGGTGGCTAGACGCACCGACGCGTCCTGCGCGAGGTTGGCGTACTTGATGGAGCCGTCGAGATCTCCACGGACGAAGCGGCCGTAGGCAGCGATACCCAGGACCGTGGGCGAGAGCGCTGCTGACTCGAACCTTGCCATGACGATGACGTCGTCGGCCCAGGCGATCACCTCGGCGCGCATCGAACGGATCGAGTACTCGTGCATTGCCGCGAGAAGGCGACACCCGCTGTCGACGTCACCGTGCTCGAGCATCCACAAGAACGCGGCACGCAGGTTGTCGAAGTCACGGTCGAGCCGCGCTGACGCCGCCGCCTCGTCAGGCCCGGTGAGCGCGATGCCGGCACGTTCGGCGAAGTCGAGGTACCACCGGACGTGGCGCTCGCTCACTGCGACGTGGCCGCCCGCGTGTGCGCGCCCATACTCGCGCAGCGGCTCGAGCACGCGGTACCGGCCGAGCTCGGGATCGGTCACCTGCACCATCGACTTGTCGACCAGAGCCGAGAGCACTCGAGCGACCGAAGCGGTGTCCAGAGACCCGTCCCCCGTGCTGTCATCGGCACAGATCGCCTCGATGGCATCCAGACCGAAACCGCCAGCGAACACCGCCAGGCGGCTGAAGAGCTTCTGCTCCTCGACCGTGAGCAGGTTGAACGACCAGCCGACGAGATCGCTCAGGGTGGAGTGGCGCTCGGTCGGCGCGAACAGGGCGTGGTCGAGCAGATCGAATCGCTGTTCCAGACGCTCGGCGAGCGCGGCCGGGCTGATGGCGCGCAGTCGAGCTGCAGCGAGCTCGATGGCGAGCGGCAGGCCGTCGACCCGACGGACGATCGCGGCGACGGCCTCGGCGTTGTCGGGGCCGAGCACGAAGCCCGGGCTCGACGCTGCGGCTCGGTCGACGAACAGACGCACCGCCGGCGCCGCTGCGATGTCGCCGAACCCCGTCGACGAAGACGCGACGGCGAGCGGCTGCACGCGCCAGACGTGCTCGACAGGCAGGCCGAGCACCTCGCGGCTCGTCGTGAGGACCGTGAGATCGGCGCACGCGGCGAGCAACCGGTCGATGAGCCGGGCAACCGACGTGCGCAGGTGCTCGCAGTTGTCGAGGACCAGCAGCGCTCGACGGCCTCGGAAGAACTCGATCAGCGTGTCCTCCATCGACAGGTGCTGTCGCTGCTGCACATCGATGGCAGTAGCCACCGAGGCAACCGTGGAGTTGTGGTCGTGCACGGGCGCGAGTTCGACGATGTGGACGTGACCGCCGCGGACGTCCCACACGTCACCGGCGACGCGCAACGCAAGCCGGGTCTTCCCCACACCGCCAGGCCCGACGAGCGTGACCAGCCGATGCTCGCTCAGTCCTGTCACGATGTGGGCCACGTCGGCGGCGCGCCCGACCAACGGTGTCATCTCGGTGGGAGGCGGCCGGAGCTGGCGGAGCGGCTTCGGCGCCGGCGAGCCGAGCAGCGTGGGATCGCTGTCGAGGATGCGAACCTCAAGTGCACGGATCGCGGCGGGTGGATCGAGCCCGAGTTCGTCGCGGAGGATCGAACGAAACGCGTTGACACGGCGCAATGCATCAGCCGATCGCCCCGTGCGGTGCAACGCGGTGGCGAGCAGGATCCACGGACGCTCGCGCAACGGATGCTCTGACACCGTCGCCTCCAACTCGGCCACGACGACGTGCTCCTCGCCGAGCTCCAACCGCAGCGCGAGCCACTCCTCCAGCGATGTCAGCCTCAACTCGGCGAGACGGGTGACCTCCGGCCGCGCCCAATCCCGTTCGGCGAACTCGGCGTACGGGACGCCGCCCCACTGGCCGAGCGCGGCCCCGAAACGTCGGCATGCCGCCTCCCCGTCCGTTTCGACGAGGGCCGCGGCGCACATCTTCTCGAAGCGCCAGGAATCCACCGAGCCCTCGTCGACGTCCAACGCGTAGCCCGGCGGACGGGCAACGATCCGCGCGTCAGGGTGTAGCAGACGACGGAGCCTGGACACGTTGCCCTGCAGCACGGCGCCGGGGTCCGCCGGCTGCTGCTGTCCCCAAAGTTCGTCACACAGGCGGTCGACGCTGACGGCATCACGGTGCGCAGCGACCAGCATGGCCAGCAGCTGCCGCGGCTTGGGGCCGCCGATCGCCTCCTGCACGCCGCCGCGCCGGACCTCGACGTTGCCAAGCACGCGGATTTCCAGCTCCTTCCCCATGCGGCAAGTCTGCCAGCCCCCGCTTGCAAGCCGCTTGCAGAACGAGCGCGTGGAAGAACGCCTGCCGGCTGCAAGTCCGCTGCACGCGCTCGCCCCCACCATGACCCCATCACCGGCCGCTCGGCCGGAACGACCAAGGAGCACCGACATGAGCAGCGAGACCGAGACGGCAACACCAATCAACCCCAACAAGGCGCTGTGGGAGAAGGGAGACTTCACTCGCATCGCCGACACCATGCGTGCGAGCGGCGAGTCGTTCGTCGGACGCCTCGACGTGCAGCCTGACCACCAGGTCCTCGATCTGGGTTGCGGCGACGGCACCACCGCCATTCCGGCAGCCCAACGGGGCGCGACAGTGCGTGCTATCGACATCGCCCGCAACCTGGTGGCCGCAGGCAGCGCCCGAGCGAGGGGGCTGGGCCTCGCTACATGCACGTTCGAGGAGGGCGACGCGTCGAACCTCGAGTCCGTCGACGCCGAGACCTTCGATCTCCTGGTCAGCGTCTTCGGTGCGATGTTCGCACCCCGCCCCCACGACACCGCTGCGGAGATGGTGCGCGTAGTGAAGCCGGGCGGTCGGATCGTCATGGGCAACTGGATCCCCGGTGATCCGACCCTGGTCGCACAGATCCTGCGCATCAGCGGCGGGTACTCGGCACCGCCACCGGAGGGCTTCGTCAGCCCGGTTACCTGGGGGCTGGAGGACCACGTGCACGATCGTTTCACTACGGCGGGCATCCGCGCCGACTGCATCCGGTGCGAGCGTGACACGTGGATGTTCGACTTCGCCGGCACGCCGGTGCAGTTCGTCGACGTCTTTCGCAACTACTACGGCCCGACGATGAACGCATTCGCCGCCGCCGAATCCAACGGCAAGGCGGCCGACCTCAAGGCCGAACTCGAAGACCTGTTCACCGCCCAGAACACCAGCGTCTCGCCCGAGCGGACCATCATTCCAGCGACGTTCCTCAAGGTGACCGTCGACTGCTGAGCGCTCGGTGCCGGCGGCAACTTCGCCAAACAGGTCGCCCTCCATGTCTACGAGAACTTCCTTTCTGACCACACCGGGTATCTTCAGACCCCGAACGGCGATAGTGAACGTGTCCGGGCCACGAGGCGAGGAAAGTGATCCCGGCGTTTTGCCCTTATCCGAGGTGGATTCGCCGCGGGACGGCGCCTCCCGTTATTGGGTCGTCGCCTGCTGAAGCCGCGGTGCGCGAAATGTAACGAAATGTAAGCCGGCGGGCGTTACATTTCGCAGCGCTGAGGAGCCGCGTTGTCCGGCCGTTCACAATCCTCGCGTGACGGCTCGGGCGATGAAGTTGTTGGCCCATGTGACGGCGTCGGTGACGTCGTCGATGACGTCAAGGCCGCTGGCTGCTTCGGTGTAGATGGTTTCCCATCGGTCGTACTGGACAACGGTGGGTGGCCAGTCGTGCCCTTGGCGCGCGATGAACAGCCGCTCGGCGGTTGCGGCGACGGCGGCCATGTCGACCGCCTCTTCCTGTTCGAGGATTTGCAGGTCGACGAGGTCGTGGGCTCGGTCGTTCTGGCCCGTCTTGGGGTTGATGTACGTGCACGCATGGAGCTTCTGTGCGATCTGATGGTCCAACGCGAGCACGGGGATGGGCGCCGGCGTCTCGAGCCCCAGTACCTCGAACAACGTGATCAGATCGTCGGCGATTCGAAGGTCGTGACCTTTGGTGCTCCCGATTTCGTCGTGACCGAGTTCGAATGCGACCGTCAGCCAGCGCCGCCCTCGGAAAGCGAGCCGGATCGAGAATGGCTGCATCACGTACTCGGCGGGGACACCCTCAGGGGTGGCGGCTTCCTCCTGTTCGACGGTGCCGGTGAATCCACTCCAACCGGCGGCCAACAGGTCGGCGAGTTCGTCGATGTAGTCGTCGAGCGTGATCTCGGCCGATCGTGATGCGTCGAAGTCTGGCGTGAACCGGCTACCTGGTTCGCCGACGCGCAGCTTCATAGCAGTGCCCCCTTTGACAACGCTTGGTGGCAGCATCTGCCCGACGGCCACGTTGGCGACTGCGCGCATGATCCGTCGGACCGGTTGGCTTCTCGCTGCTGCCTCGTTGTCAATCCGGGCTTGGAGCGACCGAAGGTTGGAGGGCGGCGTGTCGCGTTTGGTGTTCATCCGTCGTGGCCGATCGCGTCAAGTACCCGTTGAACTTCACGTGTATGGAGCAGCCCGATTCGCTTGGCTTCGGCGATGGCGCCGAGGAGACGGTCGCGCATGATCATGTCGCGGCAGTCGACGAGTGCCCGCGCGACTGTCGCGGATGGCACGCCCTCGTACACGGTGAGGTCGGCAGGGTCGATCTGTCGGCGGACGACTTCGACGAAGTCGGGCACCCGCGCACGCGCCCGGTGCGGCGTACCAATTCTGATCCGTCGCGGGTTCACCTGTGCGAGTTCATGAAATGCCAGCACGGCATCGTGGGTCAGGTAGGCGTCGGCACCGACTCGCAACACGGCCTCCATGAACTGGTCCCGGCCTGTTCGCGGTTGGTCGTCGAATCTCCACAATCCGTAGGCGACATGCACCAGTCCGCCCGTTGCGGCCAACTTCGGTAGCTCGACCGCTGGGATCTCCAATTCGTTGGCGTCACGGGTGGTGACGTAGCCATACTGATCTGCAGCGTGAGCGGCGAGCCGCCGCCGGTAGGTGTCAACGAGCATCTCAACCTCCTCCGAATAGATGTCACAACTCTACTAAAAATAGTAGAGTTGCGACACGCTTTGAACAGCGGGTAGTAGGGGACAGTCGGGGCAGATCGCGTCGCTGTGGTAGCGGCGTGGTAGCAACGCTGGCCGAATCGGGGCGGAAGTCAGCGAACGTCGGCGGACGACCAGCCCGCGAACACCGTGCTCAGACGTACATTCGCGGATAACGGCGACCGACGGCGACCGCTTCAAAGGCGTTTCCTAAACCGTGTGTCGTAGGTTCGGAATCCTACCGGGGGCGCCAAGAAAGACCAGGTAGATGGCCTGATCGTCGGTACCTTTCGTGGCGCGACGAGTGGCGGCCCATATTTCGGCCCATACGACCCATACCGCTCAGGTTGACGCGCTCCTTGTTAGCTTGCGCAGATGGTGATGTCCTTGTGGTCTCGGGGCTGATCGAGTGCGCGGCTCGCTTCGCCAACGACGCCCTGGGTCGTGGGAACTTCGAGTGCACGCCGGACGTGACTCGTCGACTGGCAGGTCCACGTACGTCACCCGGACGGTGCGCGGAGACCGCGACGCAGCCGAACGAGCACTCGTTGGCCTCGTCGCGCAGATCGCGGACTCGCCCACGTCGCCGACGTTCGGCACCGTCGGCGAGTTGTGCGACAAGTGGTGGAGGTACAGCTCTCCGAATCTGGCGCCGACCGTTGCACGTGAGTATCGACGGCTGATCGATCGACGGCTCGTGCCGAGGCTCGGGCACGTCAAGGTCGTCGATGTGCGTCCCCATCAGCTGGATGCGTGGTACTGCGAGCTGCTCATCGGTGGCGCGGTCAGCGGCCGCCCTCTGTCGGCCAACTCTGTGCGGCGCATTCATTCGGTGCTGCATCGCGCGTTCGAGCAGGGCATTGCTTGGGACTGGATCGCCTACAACCCTGCCCGCCGAGCGAGTCCACCACCAGTCCGCCGACCGTGCCTGCACCTCCCCAGTGCTGGCGAGGTGGTGAGCCTCATCGACGCCGCCCGCGCCGTCAATCGCAGCCTGCCGGTCTTCCTTCGTCTTGCCGCGGTCACGGGTGCCAGGCGTGGGGAGCTGTGTGCGCTGCAATGGCAACATGTCGACTTCCAACGGCACACCTTGCACATCGCCGGCCAGGTCGTGCACACCGCGACCGGACCGGTGCAACGACCGACGAAGACCCATGCAGAACGTCGACTCACGCTCGACCACGTCACCCTCGCTGCGCTCGCCGAGCTCGCCGCCTGCCAGCGGAGCGTCGAGGCGGATCGCTACATCTTCAGCCACGACCCGAACGGGTCGACGCCGTGGCGGCCCGACTACGTCACGCTCGCGTTCGCTCGTCTGGCCGATCAGGTCGGCATCGCCAAGATCCGGCTGCACGATCTGCGCCACTTCGCGGCGACCACGATGCTGCTCAACGGCATCGACGTCCGCACCGCGGCCGGGAGACTTGGCCACGCCCGTGCGTCGACGACACTGGACATCTACGCCCACTACACGCAACTCGCCGACCAACGCGCCTCGACCACCCTCGCCAACAGCCTCGACGTGCACCGCTGAGGCGAGCACGTGGCCACGTTCGCCGCCGAGCCGTCGTGATGGTTCCTTGCTGATGTCTCGGCTCGGATCTGGAACCTGACAGGCCTCGGATCTGGAAAGGCGAGTGCCTCGGATCTGGAACGTAAATTGGCTCGGATCTAGAAAGTAGTGGGTCTATGCTGGCAGGATGCTGACCCCGCCGATCGAGCGTCGGATCCTGTCGATCGTCGAGGATCGGATGGCTGAAGCCCCGGTCGTGGTGCTGCAGGGCGCCCGTTCTGTCGGCAAGTCCACCGTGCTCGCCGAACTCGCTCATCGGCATGACGTCGAGATCACCGATCTCGACGATGTCGCCGTCCGCGCTCGGGTGCAGTCGTCGCCATCGGACGCGGTGCGGGGCCCGTCACCGGTCTGCATCGACGAGCACCAGCACGTGCCCGAGTTGCTGCAGGCGATCAAGGCGGAACTGAACCGGCGACACGACAACGGCCGTTGGCTCCTCACCGGCTCGGCCTCGTTCTGGGCGATGCCGCGCGGCACCCAGGCGCTCACCGGACGCATCCAGGTGCTCGAGGTGATGCCGTTCTCCCAAGGTGAGCTCGACTGCGTACACGAGGACTTCCTCGATCTCGCGTTCGCCGATCCTGCCGCCCTCGTGGTGGCGCGGCGGCCTGTCACCGAGCGCGAGGAGTACGAGCAGCGAGCCTGTCGTGGTGGGATGCCGCTCGCTGTTCACGCGACCGATCGTCAACGTGCCAACTTCTACCGTTCCTACCTCGGTGCGTCGCTTGCCCGGGACGTCCTCGACCTGTCACGGGTACGACAGATCAACGCGCTGCCGCGGCTGATGGAGCGCCTCACGGCACAGACCGGCCAAGTGCTCAACGTCGTCAAGGCGGCCACCGCCGCAGGGATCGAACCGCGCTCCGGTGACAACTACACCCGCCTCCTCGAAGCGCTGTTTCTCATCCGCCGGCTCCCAGCATGGGGTCGCACGCTGCGATCCAGAACGGCGCACTCACCGAAGCTGCACGTCGTCGACTCCGGTCTCGCCGCGTACCTGCTCGGGATCACGCCCGACAAGCTCGCCCGGCGCAACCCATCAGCTCTCGCCGAGTTCGGTCACCTGTTCGAGACATTCGTGGTCGGCGAGCTCATCAAGCAGGCGTCGTGGCGCGACGACGTCCGCGAGCTCGGCCATTGGCGGACCCACGACGGTGAAGAGGTCGACCTCGTCGCCGAAGCGTTCGACGGCACCGTCGTCGGCTTCGAGATCAAAGCAGGCCGAGAAGTCGACACCAAGGCGTTGCGCGGTCTCGTCGCGCTGCGCGACAGCCTCGGCGACCAGTTCCGCGCCGGGTACTTCCTCAACACCGGCAGCGAGGCCTACCAGATCGACGACCGCATCTTCGTCTGTCCCGTGGACCGGCTCTGGCAGACCAACGCCACCCGAATCAAGCGCGGCAAGGTCGGGCGCCGGACGTAGGAAATGCAACGAGATGTAACGGGTCGGTCGTGACATTTCGTCACGGTTCCCGAACAGCGAGCGCCGCTACCGTTGCGACGTGTTCGTCAGCGATCTTCGCCACTTCCTCGATATGCCCGACGATACGCCGGCGCCGGCGAAGCGGCTCGGTCTGCATCTGGCGGCGATCGTGCGCGCCGCGAGTGCTCGGCCGACGGCGAGCGGCGCGAGGTCTGCGGTCGGCTGCATACGGCGTCCAGGCCGTAGGCCGTGCGAAGGGTTCATCATGGTCTTCCGTCGCACGAACGGTGAGATCGCATGGAGCTGTGACGCGTGCGGCGACGAAGGTGTCATCACCGACTGGGAGGGATCGCCCACCGACCTCTCAGGTCTCGACGACGGCTACTCCGACGGGCACGAGGTGGTGCTGCTGGTCGCTCGTGAGCTGTTCGAGGTCATTCGCGGTGTTCTTCTGCTCGACGATGCGTGCGAGTTGGCGGTCGCGCGTGCGGAGGGCAGTGCTGCCGGGATTGTGTTGACGGGACGGGCGGCTGCGTTTGAGGAGCTGGTCGAGTACGTCGCGTCGGAGGCGAATGCCGGCACCGTTCGGCGTCGCGTGCGACTTCTCGACGGCGCGTGCACGGCGATTGAGGCCGCGTTGGCAGGGGAGTAGTCGTGTACACGGTTCGGGGTACGAAGAAGTTCCTGGATCGCGTCGGCCGCCCGGCGGTGGATATGCCGTCGTCGTCGACGGTGCTCGGCGATTGGTACGCGAACGTGTTGTTCTGGCGGCCACAGGTCGCCCTGTTCGTCAACGCCACCACGTTCGTCCCGGTGCTCATGCCGCTCGCTCCAGCATCCGGTGTGGTCGTCCGATTCCCGGCGGCGATGGCCGAGGTGATCGGAGCACTCGGGGTTGATCCGCGCTTCGTCGAGTCGGAGTCGACAGAGATGAGTTCGGTCGTGCTGGCCAAGACGGCGAGCCGTCAGGTGCTCCGTGTGATGAACGAGTTCACCTTCATGGCCGAACACACGATCAGCACCGGCCGTTCAGATCCGGCCGATCTTCTCGGGCTGTCGGTGTGGCTTGCGAACACGATCGTCGGTCCAATCTCGAAGGACGACGGATACACGCCGCTCGGTGTGCTGCAGCGGGTCGTTGCGACGGCCATGTCCGGCAGCTGAACGTTGCCGGCCGACTCGCAAGCACAGTGTCCGGCTGACACCCGTCTTCGGGTGACCTGCGATTTATCAGTCCCACGGTCACAGCCGATTGGACCGTCTCAGCGGCGCCCTGCTCGGCACCGGGAGAACACCAAAGTTGTCCATCCACTTGTCCATCTACGCCGCGCTACTGCATGATGTTCAACGAGATCAGACGAGGTGGAGACTGAATCTGGGCAGGTCAGATGCGATTCAAGGAGACTCGCTGAGACCGTCTCGACCGCATTCCTAAACCGTGAGCGAAGGTTCGAATCCTCCCGGGGGCGCAAAGAAGGCGGCTTGACCAGGGCATTCGAACTATCGACCGCGAGGTTCGACTGAACTGTTGGCCGTGATTGGCGGCCACGTCTCGACGCGATTGGGAAGGGTACGATGATTTGCACGAGCTGCGGTTGGCTGCGCAGTCCGAACTCGGCTCCACGTCACCAACGTTTCTGTTCGGACATTCGATGGGGTCGCTGATTGCTCTCGCTTACCTCACGCAGCATTCACAAGGTCTCGTTCGGAGCTAAGCCCGACGGTCAGGGAGAGGGCTGCACTACTCTGCCGCGGGTGACTTCGCCGCTCCACGAACAGCCGCTGCTGCCGCACCTAATCATTCAAAGCCTCGCTGTCCACGACGATGCACCATGCATCTATCTCGCCGGTCGCGTCGCCACGTACGCCGAGGTCCGGCGGCGGACCAGCCAGCTGATCCAGGCCCAGCGGGCGCGGGGCGTGACGCGTGGGACCCGACTCGCCGTGCTGTCGAAGAACCGTCCGGAGGTTCTCACGAACGCGACGGCGTCGCTCGTCAACGGGTGCGTGCTCACGCCGCTCCACCCGATGGCCTCACTCGCGGAACACGCGTACGTCATCGGCGACGCCGAGATCGAGTGTCTTGTCTTCGACGCGGAAAACTTCACCGAACGCGCCCGCGAGCTCAAGGCGCAATATCCGGAGCTCACCGTGCTCGGCTTCGGACCCAACGACGTCGGCGACGACTTCCTCGCCCTCGCCGACCAGTTCGAGCCGGCGCCCCTCGTTGCTCCCGACGTGGCCTTGGATGATCTGTGCACCGTCGTCTACACCGGCGGAACGACCGGACGGCCGAAGGGTGTGCTGATGACGCATCGCGTGTGGCAGGCGATGACGTGGATCCAGATGGCCGAGTGGGAGTTCCCCGAAGACCTGCGGATCGCGATCGCGACGCCCTTGTCACATGCGGCTCTGTCTCTCGTGGCGCCCGTTCTGCTGTCGGGCGGAGCGTTCTATGTGATGGACTCGTTCAGCCCCGACGGCTTCTTCGACCTCGTCGCCGAACATCGCATCACGGCAACGCTGATCGTCCCCGTCATGTTGTACGCATTGCAGGGGCACCCGCGGTACGACAAGGCCGACATGTCGTCGATGGAGACCATCTTCTACGGGGCGTCGCCGATGAGTCCGGCCAAGCTGGCCAAGGCGATCGAGCACTGGGGACCAATCTTCTTCCAGTTCTTCGGTCAGACCGAGGCGCCGATGGTCATCGCCCACTTGAAGAAGGGCGAGCACGACCTCACCTGCCCCGACCGCCTCGCCTCATGCGGCCGCCCGGTGCCGTGGATGCACGTCGCGTTGCTGGACTCGAACGACCAACCCGTGGCGCCCGGAGCATCAGGCGAAATCTGCACCAGGGGTCCGCTGGTGATGACCGGCTACAAAGACCTCCCCGATGAGACCGCCGAAGCACTGTCGGGCGACTGGTTGCACACCGGCGATGTCGGTCGCTTCGACGATGAGGGCTACCTGTACATCGTCGACCGGACCAAGGACATGGTGATCACCGGCGGCTTCAACGTCTTCCCTCGCGAGGTCGAGGACGTCATCAGTACGCACCACGCGGTGAGCATGGTGATGGTCATCGGCGTGCCGGACGACAAGTGGGGCGAAGCAGTGAAGGCTGTCGTCGTGCTGCGGCCCGACCAGGAGCCCTCGGACACGCTCACTCTCGAGCTGCAACAGTTGGTGAAGGAGGCAAAGGGTTCGCAACAGTCACCGAAGTCGATCGATTACGTCGAGGCGCTGCCGCTCACCCCCGTAGGCAAACCGGACAAGAAGGCCGTGCGGGCCCGGTACTGGGACGACACGGGTCGAGAGGTGTCGTAGGACCGCATACGTTGGATGTTCGACCCGACGCATTGCAACTAGTCCGTCATTTCACGCGAGTAGTACGATCCGAAACGCGCCGACCGCTCTGATGTTTCGCTACGCAGAGTGGGGACCGGTGAGAGGGGGAGGATGAACGAGGTCATAAGGTTCGCGCTGTTGGGGCTGGGCGTCGGCGCCCTCTATGCATTCGCGTCCCAGGGCCTGATCGTAATCTACCGGGGCACCGGAGTCTTGAACTTTTCTCTCGGCGCCACAGCGATCGCCGGCGTGTTCATGCAGTGGGATCTGCAGGTCCAGCACGGCTGGCCGTTCCTCCTCTCGGCCGTCGTCGGCGTCGCCTGGTCGGCCTTTCTCGGAGCACTCACCCACTGGGTGATCATGAGGCCATTGCGCCGGGCCAGTTCGCTGGTCCGAGTGATCGCCACGCTCGGCGTGCTGGTCACGATCCAGGCAGGGGTCATCATCCGGTACGGCTCCAACCCTCATCAGGTCGAGAGCTGGCTGCCGACCGACCGAGTGACGCTGTGGGGCGACGTCGGGATCACGGTCGATCGCTTGATCCTGCTCGCGATCGGGAGCGCGTCGGCGTTTGGCCTCTGGCTGTTCTACCGATCGAGTCAGTTCGGCCTCGCCACCGAGGCGGTTTCGGAGAGCGAGCGTTCCGCGTCGGCCATCGGGCTGTCACCTAACAAGATCGCATTGCTGAACTGGGCGTTGGGATCGGCGATCGCCGCTGTCGCCGGGATCCTGGTCGTGCCCATCATCACTCTGCAGGTCACGGCGATGACAGCGCTGATCCTGGCCGCGCTCGCTGCCGCATTGGTCGGCGACTTCCGGTCATTCCCTGTCGCCACGGCAGCAGGATTCGCACTCGGCATCGGCCAGGCGCTCGTCGGTCGGTTTGCCGATCAGCAGGGCCTCGCGCCATCGCTCCCATTCATCGTCATCATCGTGGTCCTCGTGTTCCGAGGGCGGTCGCTGCCACTTCGCGACTACTACCTCCAACAACTGCCGATGGTCGGCAACGGTCGAATGTCGTGGGACTGGACCTTGTTCGGATGCGGAACCATCGTCTTTCTGATGCTGACCAAGGAGCCGAAGTGGATCGACGCCCTCACCGTGACCTTGGGTGTTGCCATCGTCCTGCTGTCCATCGTGGTGCTCACCGGGTACACCGGCCAACTCTCCCTCGGCCAATACTCGATAGCGGGCTTCGGCGCGTTTGTCGCGGGACGGTTGGTCGCTGTATTCGACATCCCGTTTCTCCTCGGACTGGCAGCCGGGGTCGCCGCCGCCGTGCCTCTCGGAATCATCTTCGGTCTTCCGGCGGTGCGAACCCGCGGGATCAACCTGGCGATCGTCACACTCGGCTTGGGAGCCACCATCGAGCTGATGCTGTTCAGGAACCGCAACTACACCGGCGGCGTCCAGGGCACCCAGGTCGGCAACCCCGAGATCTTCGGCTTCGACATCGGATCGATCAATCACCCGGCCCGCTACGGGATCTTCGTGTTGGCGATGGCGATGGTGGCGGTCGTGGTGATCGCCAACGTACGACGCGGCCGCAGCGGCCGTCGGCTGATCGCCGTCCGCACCAACGAACGAGCCGCGGCGGCGCTGGGCATCGATGTAATGAGAGCCAAGCTCTTCGCATTCGCGCTGGCGTCTGCGATCGCTGCATTGGGTGGCGTCGTCATTGCGTTCCGGCTGAGCTCCATCAGCTACCAGTCGTTCACCAACTTCACCTCGATCACGTACGTCGGCCTGGCAATCGTCGGAGGGGTTGGCTACCTCCTGGGTGCGTTCGTCGGTGGCACCATGGCTACGGCCGGGCTGAACCAGGAGATCCTCGAGTCGACGTGGCCCGGCGTCGGACGGTGGATCCAGCTGATCAGCGGGATTGCGATCCTGCTCACCGTGTTGACGTACAAGGACGGCGTGGCTGCCGAGTGGGCCAAGGTCTTCAAGTTGGCCAAACGGGCCAGGAAGTGGGGTCGGCCGTACATCATCGAGCTCGCCGATGTCGCCGATCCCAAGAGCGCCACCGATCAACATTCCCGAGTACCACCGCGGACACTCACGTTGCGAGGATTGACGGTGCGCTACGGGGTGGTGACTGCTGTCAACAATGTGAGCTGCCGGCTCGAACCTGGCACCGTCACCGGCCTGATCGGGCCGAACGGCGCCGGCAAGACGTCACTGATCGACGCCATCAGTGGATTTACGCGGGCCGAGGGCCGAGTGCAGCTCGACGACCGCGACCTGTCGAAGGCTCCGGCAATGAAGCGTGCCCGGGCCGGTGTGGCCCGGTCGTTCCAGTCGCTCGAGCTGTTCGAGGACTCGACGGTGTTCGAAAACCTCAGCGTGGCCGCCGACCCGCAGGATCTTCGCTCGTATGCGCTCGATCTGATCTGGCCGATCAATCCACCGCTCCCGCCAGAAGTGGTGCGGGCCGTCCTGGAATTCCAACTCGACCATGACCTGCATCGCGATGTCAGAGACCTTTCCTACGGGAAGCGGAGGCTGCTGGCCATCGCCCGGGCCGTGGCGATGAGTCCCAGCGTGCTCCTGCTCGATGAGCCGGCCGCCGGCCTCAGTTCGACCGAGAGCACCGAGCTGGCCAGGGTGGTCCGCCGTTTGGCC
>JANPBZ010000238.1:0-22333 GCA_031430695.1 Ilumatobacteraceae bacterium | reverse complement strand
GTCGCTGCTGCGATCGAGACGGCTCAGAACCAGGCAACCGCCATGGAGGCTCGCGCCCGAGCCGCAGTCGCCAAGCTGCAAGAGGTGTCACAGCAGGTCTCCAGCGGGACAGGCGTCGCCGCCTCACCGTTGGCCAGTGACGAGGATGCCGAGACGATCAGCCGCACGCTGCTGTTAGCGCAGCGCACCGCCGACAACACCATGGCGCAAGCCAACGCTGACGCCGAGACCATCACGGTCAAAGCTCGTGCCGATGCCACGACTGTGATCGACAACGCTCGATCGATGGCCGACAAACTGCTCGATGAGGCGCGTCTCGAGGCTCGGCGGTCCGCCGAGTCCGAGCGCATCAAGGCCGAGAACGAAGTGCAGGCGCTCCTCGCCCGCCGCGATTTCCTGTTGTCCGACGTCGATCATCTCGAACACCATCTCGGCGCGCAACGCGAGCGGCTTCGCGACGCAGCAGTTTCCTTGCAGGATCTGATCGAGCGGGTCCCGGGCGGTCTTGGTGAGATGCGTCGACCGCTGCTGTCGGCATCGGCAGAGACGTTGTCGTCGGCATCTGCTCGCCCTGTCGAAGTCGTATCCGCCGCCGCGGTCGTCGCCGAAGCTGTTGCTGACGACGATCCCGAGGCGGGCGTCGAGTCGGCGATCTTGGGCGAACTCGACGCAACCGAGCACTACGAGTTCGTTTCGCCCGATGACGCGACACCCGCGGAGATGCCAAGTGCCGACTCGGACGACGACGACGAATCGGCCGTCATGCGTCTCGACCTCGGCTCACTCGACGTCCAGGCAGCAACGACACCCAGCTGGTCGGCGTCGGGAGACGATCCATTGATCATCGGCGACGAACTGCAGTAATCACCCTCCACCTGTCGGCACCGACGGGTAGCATTTCAACGGCGTTGACGAGGCAATCACCTCTGAGCCTTCGGAAGAACGGCCGCCCGGCCACACCGGTCGGCTCAGTAGAACCGAACGGGTCCAGCCCGACACAGCTGGCGCAACCGAGGGGTTGCCGTCTGCGGGCGGCAGCAAACAGGGTGGGATCGCGAGCAGACCGCTCGTCCCTGTGCAACATGAATTCACAGGAGCCCGCAGATGTACCCCGAAGTCGACCCGCAACCCTTCTTTCCGGCGATCGAGGCCGATGTCTTGGCGTCATGGGCGGAGCGTCAGACGTTTGCAGAATCGATTCGTCGCCGTGCCGATGCGGACGAGTACGTGTTCTATGACGGCCCGCCGTTCGCCAACGGACTGCCCCACTATGGCCACCTGCTGACCGGGTTCGTCAAGGACACCGTGCCGCGCTACCAAACGATGCGCGGCCGCCGCGTCGAGCGTCGCTTCGGCTGGGATTGTCATGGCCTTCCGGCGGAGGTCGTGGTCGAGAAGGAACTGGGCATCAGCGGCCATCCGGCCATCACCAAGTTCGGCATCGACAAGTTCAACGACGCGTGCCGCACCAGCGTGCTGAGCTTCACCGACGAATGGCAGCGCTACGTCACCCGCCAGGCCAGGTGGGTCGATTTCGACAACGACTACAAGACCCTCGACCTCCCGTATATGGAGAGCGTGATGTGGGCCTTCAAAACCCTGTGGGACAAGGGTTTGATCTATGAGGGGTTCAAGGTGTTGGCGTACTGCTGGCGTTGCGAGACACCACTCAGCAACACCGAGACACGCATGGACGACGTGTATCACGACCGCCAGGATCCGGCACTGACCGTGCAATTTCAACTCGACTCCGGCGAGCGGATGCTGGCCTGGACGACGACACCTTGGACATTGCCGAGCAACCTTGCCCTAGCGGTGGGGGCCGACATCGACTACGCCGTCATGGAGGAGGATGGCGTTCGGTACATCCTTGCCGAATCGCGCGTCAGTGCGTACGAACGAGAACTCGCCAACGCTACGCACGTCGCCACCATCACAGGGAGCGATCTGGTCGGCCGCCGATATACGCCGCTGTTCCCGTTCTTTGCGGACACACCCAACGCCTTTCAGGTAGTTGCCGGTGACTTCGTCTCGACCGAAGATGGAACCGGGGTGGTGCACATGGCCCCTGGGTTCGGTGAGGAAGACCAGATCGCCTGCAACGCCATCGGGATCCCGACGGTGTGCCCCATGGACGAGCACGGCCGGTTCACGGCCGAGGTCGCCCCGTGGGCGGGCGTGCACGTGTTCGACACCAACAACGACATCGTCAAGGAACTGAAGGCCCGTGGCATCGTCGTGCGGCACGACAGCTATCAACACTCGTACCCGCACTGTTGGCGGTGCGCCGAGCCACTGGTCTACCGGGCGATCAGTAGCTGGTTCGTGCAGGTCACGGCATTCCGGGATCGGATGGGCGAGTTGAACCAACAGATCCAATGGGTGCCAGAGCATGTCAGAGATGGCAGCTTCGGCAAGTGGCTGGCCAATGCGCGCGACTGGAGCATCAGCCGAAACCGCTTCTGGGGTTCACCGATCCCGGTGTGGCGAAGTGACGATCCCAACTATCCAAGAATCGACGTCTACGGGTCGATTACCGATCTGCAGCGTGATTTCGGCGTGGAAGTCGACGACCTACATCGACCGTACGTCGACAATCTGGTGCGCCCGAATCCCGATGACCCGACCGGCCGTTCCAGCATGCGGCGCGTCGCCGAAGTGCTCGATTGCTGGTTCGAGTCGGGCTCGATGCCATTCGCCCAGGTCCACTATCCGTTCGACAACGCCGACTGGTTCGAAAGTCATTATCCGGGTGACTTCATCGTCGAGTACATGGCTCAGACCCGCGGCTGGTTCTACACGCTGCATGTTCTGGCGACAGCCCTGTTCGATCGTCCCGCCTTCCGTACCTGCGTCAGCCATGGCATCGTGCTCGGTGACGACGGTCAGAAGATGTCCAAGAGCCTCAACAACTATCCCGACCCGATGATGGTGTTCGACACCCATGGCGCCGATGCGATGCGCTGGCACCTGCTGTCGTCGACAATCCTGCGCGGCGGTGACCTGGCTGTGACCGAGAACGGGATCCGCGAGAGCGTGCGCCACGTCGTGCTGCCGATCTGGAACTCCTACTCGTTCTTCACGATGTACGCCAACGCTGCCGGCTATACGGCGCAGCGTCGCACCGAGTCGAACGATCTGCTCGACCAGTACATCCTGGGCAAGCTGCACGCGCTGGTGGTCGACGTGACGAAGTCGATGGATGCCTACGACCTGTTCGCGGCGTGCGGCACGATCCGCACGTTCCTCGACGTCTTGACCAACTGGTATGTGCGCCGGTCGCGTGAGCGCTTCTGGGCAGGCGACCACGATGCGCTCGACGTACTGTGGACGGTGCTCAGCACCATGTGCCAGGTCGCCGCGCCGCTCTTGCCGCTGACGACCGAAGCGGTGTACCGGGGCCTGGTCGGTGCCGACAGCAGCGTGCATCTCACCGACTGGCCGACCAGCACCGACCTGGTCGAGTCGCCGTCGCTGGTTGCGGCGATGGATCGTGTTCGCGATGTGTGCAGTGCATCGTCGGCTGTTCGGAAGTCGACTGGACGGCGAGTCCGACAGCCGTTGGCCAGCTTGACCATTGCGGCACGGGATGCGGATTCGCTCGAGCCGTATCGGGGCATCATCGCCGACGAGATCAATGTCAAAGAGGTTGTGTTGTCGGCGGATCTCGACGCCGTCGGGGCATTTGAACTCACCGTCGTCCCCGGGGCTCTCGGCCCGCGCATCGGAAAGGACGTGCAGCAGGTGATCGCCGCTGTCAAGCAGGGTCGATGGACGCAAGACGAGGTCACCGGCGTTGTGACTGCCGGCGGAATCGAGCTTGCCGATGGCGAGTATTCGCTCCGACTTGTCGCGGCAGATCCGTCGCGGGCGACGACGCTGCCGGCCAACAGTGGGGTGGTGGTGCTCGACATCGATCTGACCCCCGACCTCGAAGCAGAGGGTGTGGCTCGCGATCTGGTGCGTCTGGTTCAACAGGCTCGGCGCGATGCCGGCTTGCATGTCAGCGACCGAATCGACCTTCGTCTCGGGTTGCCCGATTCGATTCGCGCTCAGGTCGCGCCGTTCACCTCGCTGATCAGTGAACCAACGTTGGCCGTGTCGCTGACCTTCGAGGACGGCGAGTCGAACGCCGAACTCGACGGCCAACCAGTGTCGATCGGTGTCACCAAAATCTGAGTCTCACAGAGTGTTTGGAGCCACCCGGTGTGGCACGAAACACTCTGATGTAGCGGCTTCGTCCACATCGGGCCGGCACGGCGGTAGCATCGCAGACTCACCTGGGTCGACGGAGGTTCACCACAGATGGCAACAGCCAAGAAGGCTCCTGCAAAGGCTCCAGCCAAGAAGGCCGCAGTTCCGGCCAAGTCGAGCACGTCGAAAAAGGCGGCACCTGCGAAACCTGCGGCTCCCGCCAAGAAGGCTGTCCCGCCGAAAAAGGCAGCGCCGGCGAAGGCGACTGCGGCGAAGAAGGCTTCGACGCCAGCGAAGAAGGCCGCTCCGGCGAAGAAGGCAGCGCCGGTGGCGAAGAAGGCCGCGCCGGTGGCGGAGAAGGCTGCTGCCGCTCCGGCCAAGAAGACGGCGTCACCCGCTCCGGTGAAGAAGGCCGCACCGGCCAAGGCCGAGAAGATGGCTGCCCCGGCGCCGGCGAAGAAACCGGTCGTGGCCAAGAAGGCGAGCTCAGGCCCGGTCGTGATCGAGATCCCGCCGGTCAAGGGCGTGACCAAGGACGGCGTGGCGTACACCAAGGACTTCGACGTCAAGTTCCTGACAGCGCAGCGAGCACTGCTGCTCGAAGAGAAGGCCGCACTCACTGGGCAGGCGACCCGTCTCGAGGACGAGGCGAACTCCCTGATCGAAGAGCAAGAGATGGGCGACGTTCAGTTCGACGACGAGGGCGGCGAAGGCGACACGATGGTCGTCGAGCGTGAGCGCGATCTCACCCTGTCGGCCCAAGCCCGCCAGACCATTGCCGACATCGACACTGCACTGGGCCGGCTGACCACGGGCCGGTACGGCTACTCGACCGAGTCGGGACGACCGATACCTCGCGAACGCCTCGAAGCCATCCCGTGGGCAACGATGCTGGTCGAGGAGAAGGTCGGCGGGATCGGCCGTCGATGACCGACGATGCGGAGGCCGAGGTTCTCTCGGCCACGCAGTCCGAGTCCACCGACCTTCCTCCCTCAACGCGCCAACGGCTACCAGGTCCGGCGCTGACGGCATTGATCGTGCCCGTCGTGATCGCACTCGACCAGCTGGCCAAGCGCTGGGCTGTGAGCGAACTGACCGGTCGCGAGCCGATTCACGTCGCGTGGACGTTGCAGTGGAACCTGGCACGCAATAGCGGGATGGCCTTCTCGCAGGCACAGGGCATCGGCCCCTTGATTGGCGTTGCCGCATTGTTCGTTGTGGTGTGGCTGGCATGGACGAGCCGCAAGCTGACCAGCCGTGTCATCAGCGTCGCGGCAGGGCTGATCGCTGGTGGTGCGATCGGCAATCTGGCCGACCGGGTCTTCCGAGGCGATCGGGTGTTGCACGGGGCAGTCATCGACTTCATCGACTTTCAATGGTTCCCGATTTTCAACATCGCTGACATGGCGATCGACATCGGTGGGGCGATGTTCGTGTTGTGGACCCTGTTCGGACATCGGCGGCCGCGAGCCGCATGATCCACGAGGAGATTCCGGTAGCGCTCGCCGGAGAACGGCTGGATCGAATTGTCGCGTTGGTGACCGATGCCAGCCGGTCCGACGCCGCTGCGCTCGTAGCCGCGGGCGGAGTACAGGTCGACGGTGTCGTGGCCACCCTGGGCAAACAGCGGCTGCAACTCGGCCAACGGATCGATGTCGACGAGACCAAACTTCCCACCACCGCCTTGCCCGTCGCCGACCCGCATGTGAAGTACACGGTCGTGTTCGAGGACGAGCACGTCATCGTCGTCGACAAGCCAGCCGGGCTGGTGGTCCATCCCGGCGCAGGCAATCCAACCGGAACGTTGGTCAATGGGCTGTTGGCGGCATATCCAGAGATCGTCGGGATTGGCGAGCCACATCGTCCCGGGATCGTGCACCGCCTCGACATCGGCACTTCGGGACTGATGGTGGTCGCCCGCTCGGTTTGGGCCTATCACTCGCTGGTGTACGCGCTCGCGCAGCGCGATGTCACACGCGTGTATCGCACTTTGGTGTGGGGCCATCCTGCGAATCCCAATGGCGTCATCGATGCGCCCATCGGGCGTGATCACCGCGACGCGATGCGGATGGCCGTGGTGGTCGACGGCAAGTCGGCGAGGACTCGATACCAGGTGCTGATCCAGTACCGCACCCCGGCCGAGGCCAGCGCTTTGGAATGCAGGCTGGAATCCGGACGGACTCATCAGATCAGGGTGCATCTCGCGGCGATCGGACACCCGGTGGTCGGCGACGGCACGTACGGCGGAATTCGCCATGGCATCGCGACCCCCCGCCCGTTCCTCCATGCCGCCGAACTGGCCTTTGTTCACCCCGCCAGCAACGAGGCGATGTCGTTCGCTTCAGCGCTTCCCGACGATCTGTTGGCCGTCGAGGCCCAACTCACAACGTAGCGAGCCCCTCTTCGAGGCGAGCCTCGGGCCACGGCGCAACGCCGCGCGCTGCGTCGGCGACCGACTGCAATGTGAAGCCCTCGAGCAGGCGCTTCATCTGCTCGCCGGCCGACTTCCAGATGGCCAGCAGTACGCACTGGCCTTCGTGGTCGCACGAGCCATCCTGATGCGGCTCGCCGAAATCGCCGAGACTGATCGGACCATCGACCGCCGAGAGGATCTCTCCGATCCTGATCTCGGCAGGGGTTCGGGCCAGCACATAGCCTCCGCCCACGCCACGCTTCGACTTCACCAGGCCTGCACCTTTCAGGGCGAGCAGGATCTGCTCCAGGTATGGCTGGGGAATAGCCGTGCGCTCGGCGATATCGCGGACCGAGGTGGGTCCGGTTCCGTCCATGTGCAGCGCCAAGGAGAGCAGGGCCCGACAGGCGTAGTCACCTTTGCTGGAAACGCGCACACCATCATCGTACGGCCTTTGGCCCGGCACGGATGGAATCCCGGCTGGCGTTCACCGACCGCAAGGTGCTGGACTGACTGTCCCCGTGAATGATCAACCGATATTCCCCGACTATTCCGGTGCCAACGTGCGTGCCATCGTGCCCACACTGCTGGCTCCGAATCGCGGCGCAGGGCGTGACTGGATGCCGGGCCCGGTCCGCGAGGCTGGACAGGTCGTGATCCTGGTGCTCGACGGCCTCGGCTGGGAGCAGTTCGTCGAGTACAAGGCACACATGCCGGTACTGGCGACCTTCGAAGGCGGGCCGATCACCACGGTCGCCCCGTCGACAACAGCGACAGCGCTGACGTCGATCACCACAGGTCTCACGCCCGGAGAGCACGGTCTGGTCGGCTATCGCATGGACGTCGGTGGCGAAGTGTTGAACGTACTCAGGTGGGCGACCGAGGCCGGTGACGCCCGACGCAAGTACGAACCTCGACGCATCCAGCCCTTCGCTCCGTTCATGGGCGAACCCGTTCCTGTCGTCACGAAGACAGACTTCGAGCGAACCGGGTTCACCGACGCCCACCTGCGCGGGGGACGATTGGTGGGCTGGCGGGCGGCATCGAGCCTGGCAGTCACCGTCGGAGCATTGCTGCGCGCCGGCGAACCGCTGATCTACGCGTATTACGACGGCATCGACAAGATCGCTCATGAGCGCGGCTTCGGCCCGTACTACGAGGCCGAGCTCCGTTCGGCCGACGATGTCGTCGGACAGGTACGTGCCCAGCTCACCGACAATGCCGCGTTGCTGGTCACTGCCGATCATGGCCAGGTCGATGTCGGCACCAACACTCGCGCGATTGCCGACGACGTGCTGAAGTTGACGAGGAATCTCTCTGGCGAGGGGCGTTTCCGGTGGCTGCATGCCCGGCCCGGCGCGGCGGACGAGTTACAGGCGGCGGCGCTCGCAGCACACAGGGATGTCGCCTGGGTGATGAGCCGTCAGGAACTGATCGACGGCGGATGGTTTGGTCCGGTGGTCAGCCCTCCCGTGGCAGCACGGCTTGGCGATGTCGCGCTGATCACCAAGGCGCCCATCAGTTTCCTCGACCCCGCCGACAGCGGACCGTATCCGTTGGTATGTCGACACGGGTCGCTCACATCTGCTGAGATGCTGGTTCCGTTGTTGGCTTCCACATCTTGAAGCCACTACGTATCAAGGAGCAGGCAATGTCGACCGAAGAACCCCAAGCGCAGGTAACCGACGTGGTGACGGCGCACGAGGAGCCCATCGAGACGGTGACGGCGCCCGCCAAGGTCATGCGCATCGGCTCGATGGTCAAGCAGTTGCTCGAGGAGGTGCGCACCGGAGCCCTCGACGAAGCCAGCCGCGAGCGGTTGGCCGAGATCTACGAGCGTTCGATCGTCGAGTTGTCGGAGGCGTTGTCGCCAGATCTGCAGGACGAACTGCGCAACCTCGCGCTGCCCTTCAAGGACGGCGAGATACCTTCCGACGGTGAGTTGCGGGTCGCCAAGGCGCAGCTCGTGGGTTGGCTCGAGGGCCTGTTCCACGGCATCCAAGCCACGCTGTTCGCCCAGCAGATCGCCGCTCGCCAGCAGCTCGAGGGCATGCGTCAGTTGCCTCCCGGGGCAATGGCCGGGGGTCCCGGCGGGGGCCAGATGCCGCCAGGCGCCGCCATCGATGTCGCCGATCGGCCTGGCACCTACCTCTAGAAAAAAGACTAAGGTCGAGCGAATCACAATCGTGTAAGTCGTCGGCCGACATTCAGCAGAGCCGCAACGATCAGCAAGGGAGGAAATGCGCCAGTGGGGGATTCCTTCACCCACCTCCACGTCCACACCGAGTTCTCGATGTTGGACGGCGCGGCGCGCCTCGACGACCTCGTTGCCAAGGCGGTGGCCGACGGCCAGCCGGCGCTCGGCATCACTGATCACGGCAATATGTACGGAGTCCTGGAGTTCTTCAAGGAGTGCCGTGCGCAGGGCGTGAAGCCGGTCATCGGCACCGAGGCGGACATGGCATACGAAACTCGCAGCGAGCGCCCGCCGCGGCGCGGCCGAGTCGACGATTCCGGCGGCGACACTGAAGGCGGAAAGAAGCTCTACTACCACCTCACGCTGCTCGCCGAGAGCGATCAGGGCTATCGAAACTTGATCCAGCTGGCCAGCTTGGCGTTCATGGAGGGCTACTACTACAAGCCACGGATGGACTGGGAGTTGCTCGGTCGCTATCACGAAGGGCTGATCGCGACCACCGGGTGTCTCGGCGGACACGTGCTGCAGTCATTGCTACAAGGCGATGAGAAGGGGGCGCTCGACAAGGCCGGACGCTTGCAGGAGATCTTCGGCAAGGACAACCTGTTCGTCGAGTTGCAGGACCACGGCCTGCAGGCGCAGCGCGACACGAATCCGAAGTTGATCGAGATTGCTCGCAAGATCGGCGCGCCATTGATCGCCACCAACGACTCGCACTACGTGCATCGTGAAGACCACGAGGCACACGATGCGCTGTTGTGCGTGCAGACCGGCGCGACGCTCAGCGATCCGAAGCGGTTCAAGTTCGAAGGTCAAGAGCATTACCTGAAGACCTCCTCCGAGATGCGCTACCTGTTCCGAGACTTTCCCGAGGCATGCGACAACACGTTGTGGATCGCCGAGCGTGCCGACGTCAACATCGAGTTCGGCAAGCCGCAGTTGCCCGACTTTCCGATCGCCGAGGGCTTTGCCGACGATGCCAGCTACCTCGACCATCTCACGTGGGAGGGCGCTAAGCAGCGGTGGGGCCAGGAATTGCCGCCGTCGGTTGTCGAGCGCTTGGCATACGAGTTGCAGGTCATCAAGAACATGGGGTTCGCCTCGTACTTCCTGATCGTGTGGGATCTGATCAAGCACGCAAGGGACAAGGGCATCCGCGTCGGTCCGGGCCGAGGTTCTGCCGCAGGTTGTGCCGTCGCCTATTGCCTGCGCATCACCGATCTCGACCCGATCAAGTACGACCTGCTGTTCGAACGGTTCCTGAACCCGAGCCGTATCTCGATGCCCGACATCGACATGGACTTCGACTCGCGATATCGCGATGAGATGATTCGCTACGCCGCCGAGAAGTACGGACGCGACCATGTCGCGCAGATCATCACGTTCGGCACCATCAAGGCGCGCAACGCGGTCCGCGATGCGGCGCGTGTGCTCGGCTACCCGTACGGCGTCGGCGACAAGATCGCCAAGGCCATGCCGCCACTGGTGATGGGCCGTGACACGCCGTTGAAGTACTGCTTCGAACAGAATCCGAAGTATCTCGACGGCTACAAGGCGGCCAGCGAACTGCGGGCGATGTGCGACGCCGATCCCGACGTCAAGCGGGTCGTCGATGTCGCCAAGGGGCTCGAAGGTCTCAAGCGCAGTGACGGCATCCACGCTGCCGCGGTCGTGATCACCAAGGAACCGCTGACCTCGTACCTACCGATCCAGCGCAAGCCCGAAGCTGGCGGCAGACCCGAAGATGCACCCGTCGTCACTCAGTACGAGATGCACGGCGTCGAGGATCTGGGCTTGCTGAAGATGGACTTCCTTGGCCTGCGAAACCTCGACGTCATCAGCGACACCGTGGCAATGGTTCGCGTTGTCAAGGACCCTGCGTTCGACATCGACGCAGTGCCACTCGACGATCAGATGGTGTTCGACTTGATGGCGCGAGGCGAGACGATGGGCGTGTTCCAACTCGAATCGCCCCCGATGCGAGCCTTGCTGCGGTCGTTGGCGCCGACCAGCTTCGGCGATGTCTCCGCCGTGCTTGCGCTGTACCGCCCGGGGCCGATGAGCGTCAACATGCACTACGACAACGCCGATCGCAAGAATGGTCGGCAGCCGGTGAGCTACTTCCACGAGGACGCCAAAGAGGTGCTCGGCGACACGTACGGCCTGATGATCTATCAGGAGAGCGTCATGCGTGTCGCTCAGAAGTTTGCCGGGTACTCGCTGGCTGAGGCCGACAACCTCCGCAAGGCCATGGGCAAGAAGTCGCGCGAGGTGATGGCGGCGGCGCGTGCGGCGTTCGAGGCCGGAGCCGAGAGAAGTGGCTATGGGCAGGTGTTGGGCAAGCAACTGTTCGACGTGATCGAACGATTCGCCGACTACGCATTCAACAAGAGCCACACGTTCGGCTACGGGCTCATCACCTATCAGACCGCGTATCTCAAGGCGCACTACCCGGTCGAGTACTTCGCTTGCCTGTTGTCGAGCGTGAAGAGCAACCTCGACAAGGCAGCGGTCTATCTCAGCGACGCTCGGGCTGCGGGCATCAAGGTGCTGACGCCCGACGTAAATCGGTCGGTGATGGACTTCGCCACGGTCACCCCTGAGGAGGTTGCCGCCGAGGTGATACTTCCCGCAGGCTCGCCCGGTGCGATCACGTTCGGGCTCTCCGCCATTCGCAATGTCGGCGAGGGCCTGGTCGAACTGCTGCTCGGCGAGCGCAATGCCAACGGGCCGTATCAATCGTTTCACGACTTCGCCGAGCGAGTGCCAGAGCCCGTGCTCAACAAGCGCACCGTCGAGTCCTTGATCAAGGCGGGAGCGTTCGATGCACTCAGTCACCCGCGCCGAGGGCTCCTCATGGTCTTCGAACAGATCATCGACGGCACCCTGGTGCGGCGTCGCGAGCGCGATCAGGGCGTGATGAGCCTGTTCGGCGATCTCGGCAGCGACAGCGTCGAGGGTTTCGACGAGCGCGTGGCCATCCCCGTCAACGAATTCGACAAGAGCGACCGGTTGCGCTTCGAAAAGGAGATGCTCGGTCTGTACGTCTCCGACCATCCGTTGCTCGGGGTCGAGGCGGCGCTGCGTCGCAAGGTCGACTGTGGTATTGCCGAGGCACCCGAACGCGACGATGGCTCAGTGCTGGTGCTCGGTGGAGTCATCACCAACATGGCCCGCAAGTTCACCAAGAAGGGCGATCAGATGGCGGTGTTCGTCCTCGAGGATCTCGACAGCACGATCGAAGTCACCGTCTTCCCGCGTGCCCTGACGGAACTCGGCCACAAGCTGGTCGACGACGCAATCGTCACCGTCAAGGGTCGGGTCGACAAGCGTGACGAGGTGCGTGTCGGTTTCATGGCGCTCGACGTCAACATCATCGAGGGTCTCGACACTGCTTCGTCGGCGTCATTACGGCTCAAGGTGCCGTCGACGTCGCTCAACGAACTGAAAATTCACCAGATCAGAAAGATTCTTCGGGACCATCCAGGAGACTCGCCTGTCTACCTGCACATCGGTCACGGAAAGATATTGCGCCTGGCAGACGAGTTTTGTGTGGACCTCGATCGGGCCGTCGGCGAGCTGCGAATGTTGCTCGGTCACGACGCCGTCATGCTCTAATAGTCGTCCGCCTTTTCGAAATCGCCGATTTTCTGGCACAATGGGGGCTTCGCACGACGACATGGGGAGCTCTACAGCATGCCAATCCAGGTGGAAACCAGGGACTGTGCAGCGCTCACCGACGCCGATCTCGACGAAATGGCGTCAATGGGCGGAGCGTTCGACATCGGAGTGTTGTCGAAAGCCAAAGAAGATTGGGTGCTGTGCACAACGGCACTCATCGACGAAAAGCTGCACGGCTGCACATTCTCGACGCTCGAACGCATCGGCGGCACGCCCTGCGTGCTGGTCGGGCTGATGAGCGTGAAGCGCACCAGCAAGCGCGACCAGGTCCTGAAGGGTCTCATGCACGAGGCGTTTCACCGAGCACTCATGGCCTTTCCCGACGAGGACGTCGTCATCGGTTCGCGCTTTGTCACCGTCGACGCCCTCGAAGCGTTCAAGCAGGTCGACGAGCTGATTCCTCGTCCCGGTCATCGAGCAGTTGGCGAGGAGCGGGCCTGGGGCCGGCGCCTGGCCAAGCGATTCGGTGTCGATTCCAGCTACGACGAGCAGTCGTTCGTGGTCAAGTCCAACGGCCAAAGCGGCTTTCTCGACCACGAGACACTGAAGCCGGAAAAGCTCAAGCCCGAGCTCGCCACATTGTTCACGACCGTCAATCCGAAAAAGGGCGGCTCGTTGGTCGTGCATGGCTGGGTGATGGCTGAAGACCTGCTCAAGCTGGGCGCTCGCTGACCGATCAGATCGACCCTCTCGACGCGGTAACGGTCGAGGCGGTCATTCGTCGACGACGGATGACGAGGGACTTCAGCACCGATCCACTCGATCATCAGGTCATCGCCGATCTTGTTGACGCTGCGCGTCGCGCGCCCTCGGCCGGATACAGCCAGGGTGTCCATTTCGTCGTGCTCACCGGCGATGCCGTCGCCCGTTTCTGGCAGACCACCAATGCCGAGGCTTGGTTCGCGGCGACACAGGAGGGTGTGTTGCGGGCGCCGGTGATCGTGCTTCCGATCGCCGACCCCGATGCCTACACATCGCGGTACTCCGAGAGCGACAAGGCAGGCCACGGGCTCGAGGTCGCAGCCAACTGGGCGGTGCCGTTCTGGTTGACCGACACAGCAATGGCAGTACAGAACCTGTTGTTGCTCGTCGAGGCTCGGCGGCTCGGCGCGTTGTACTTCGGGATCTTTCGCAACTCCGATGCGTTGCTCGCAGATCTCGGCGTGCCCGCGGGGATGCTGTCGGTCGGCGCAGTGGCCATCGGCCATCGAGCCACCACGGATCGACCGAGTGGATCCGCCACCACCCGGCCGCGACGCGCCGCCATCGAGGTCGTGCACTACAACCGGTGGTAGCTATGGTCGTGCGAATGGCATCACAGGTTCCGCTGGTCGACTACCTCACCCGTAACGCGGCGACGACGGCGTACGAGAAGGCTGGCATTGGCCCGGACGCCAACCAAACCGAGTGTTTACCGCCCGGTGCGGCCCGAACGAGTGTCTCGCGCCCGCCCGGGGGCTCACGAAACACTCGTCTAGCCGAGTTGGGTGAGGAGGGTCTCGACGGAGTCGGTTGGGGATTGGCAGGCGTAGTGCTGGCACACGTAGGCGAAGCCATCGCTGCGCTGCAGCCACAGCGGTGAGTCGTACGGCGTGCCCCAGGCGAGCACCGCGTTGGGCAACCACCGCGATTGAACGGCGCGCACGAGGTCGGGTCGATCACCAACGATGGCGATCTCGGTGACTCCGTTCGTCACCATGTCGACGGCGGCAAGGGCGTTGGAAAACGCCGTCGGCGCCTGCGGCATGACCTGCCCCAGCAATCGCAGGATCTGTTCGGCGTGGTTGGTGTAGCGAGCCTCGCCGGTCAAGGCGCCAAGGCGAACCAGGGCGACGGCGGCGATCGAGTTGGCCGATGGTGTGGCGTTGTCCATCAGGTCCTTCTGGCGGGCGACAAGTTGTTCGCCGTCGTCGGCAATGGAGAACAGACCCCCATTGTCGACATCCCAGAAGTGATCGAGCATGGTGTCGGCGATGGCGCAGGCGTGTTCGATCCACGAGCCGTCGCCCGTCGCCTCTGCCAGCCGAGTGAACGCATCGACGATCGCGGCATGGTCGGCGGCGAGCGCCGCGTGTCGCGCCTGGGGCTGGCCGTCGGCTTGCCATGATCGGTGCCAGCGATCGTCGGCGCCACGGAGATTGTCGACGAGGAAGCGGCCGTTGGCCACCGCGGCGTCGAGCCAGTCATTCCGATCGAGTGCTGCGGCAGCCTCGGCGAGTGAAGCCAGCATCAGTCCGTTCCACTCGGACAGCACCTTGTTGTCGAGCAAAGGGCGCCGACGAAGTGCGCGGGCATCGAACAGCCGTTGCCGCGCCGACTCGACGTCGGGCGGACGGTGGAATTCGCCACGATGCTTCAGGCGGGCAGGGATCGTGCGACCCTCGAAGTTGCCGCCCTCGGTGAACTCGTACCACTCGAGGACGGCGTCGGCGTCGGCGCCCAACACGGTGCGGACCTCGTCGATGGTCCACGTGTGGAACAGACCCTCGTGGCCATGTCCGTGTTCGTCGGGCGAATCGGCATCCTCCGCAGAGAAGAATCCGCCGGAGGGATGACGAAGTTCGCGTAGCACGTACTCAACGGTCTCTTCGACGACCTGCTTCCATCGCGCCTCACCCAACACCAAGTACGCGTGCAGGTAGACACGGATCAGCAGCGCTTGGTCGTAGAGCATCTTCTCGAAGTGCGGCACGACCCATTCCTCGTCAACCGAGTAGCGGGCGAAGCCGCCGCCGATGTGGTCGTACATGCCACCGCTGGCCATTGCGTCGAGCGACGTGGTGATGATCGTCTTCGCATCGTCCTGCGGCGAACGCAGATACGCCCGCACCACCAGGTCGAGGCTCATGGTCGAAGGAAACTTCGGAGCTCCACCGAAGCCGCCCCACTTGGCATCGAACGTGCCGGCGAGTTGTTGCAACGCCTGGTTGATCGCGGCAACGTTTGGAAGATCGGCCGCCGGCTGGATCTGCGCGGTCCGACGGATCGCATTCCCCAGCGCCTCGACGTTCTGGCGGACGTCGGCGGGGCGGTTGACCCACACGTCATCGATCGCTGCCATGAGACTCAAGAAGTTTGGCTTCGGGAAGTAGGTGCCGCCGTAGAAAGGATGGCCGTCGGGTGTGAGGAACACAGTCATCGGCCATCCGCCGCGGCCGCTCATCGCCTGGACTGCATCCATGTAGATCGAGTCGACGTCGGGCCGTTCCTCGCGGTCGACCTTGATGTTGACGAATCGACGATTCATCTCCCCGGCGACCTCGTCGTCCTCGAAACACTCGTGGGCCATCACGTGGCACCAGTGGCATGCCGAGTAGCCGACGCTCAGCAGGATCGGCACGTTCCGTTCCTTCGCCGCCTCGAACGCGTCCGGTCCCCACGCGTACCAGTCGACCGGATTCTCGGCGTGTTGCCGCAGGTACGGGCTGGTCTCGTGACTGAGCCGGTTCGTCGCTGCCATGCACCTACCGTACGCCGGGTCGATCTCTGTTGGGGAGCCCGCGGCTGACGAATCGCCCTGCACTCTGTCGAACAGACCGAGTGCACTGCCGGAAACGCGATGAGGGACGTAGAGTGGTGGAGTCGCCACATATCGTGTGGCTGTCCTGCGGAAAGGGACAGCCACACGAACTCATCGGGCGGGTGCTAGGGAGTGACAATGGACGGGTTTCTGGTAGTTCGCGCCTTTCGACTCGGGGTGGCGGCCCTCACGGTCGCGGCCGTGATCGTGTCGGTACCGGGCGCGGGTGTGCCCGCCGATGCGGCTGGTGGCCCGCCGGTGCCGGCTGTCCTTGGAAGCCTGCCGGTGATCACAATCAGCGGTGGCGTCCTACGGTTCACGAACAATCGCACTCCGACTGTCGACGGCACAACGGAGGTCGCTCCTGGTTCCCTCGTCTCTGTGGCCGTTGGCGGACAGACGCTGACCACGCTCGTGCAACTCAACGGCACATGGAACGTGACCCCCTCGCCGCTCGGCGACGGCGCTTCCATAGTTGTCGCTTCGGTTGACGATGGGGCCGGCAACCTTGGTAGTGCGACGCAGGAGTTGTTCGTCGACTCGACCGCACCCGTCGTGACGATCGACAACGGTGCAATCGCACTCACCACGGACTCGACGCCGGCGTTGGCCGGCACCGTGGTCGACGGAACGTTGACGGTCTCGATCGACGGACAAACCGTCCCGGGTGTCTCCCAATCAGGTACTGGCTGGACCGTGGCGTTTCCGGCCGGTCGATCCCCGCTGGCCAGCGGCGACCACTTCATCGTGGTGATCGGCAGCGATGGGGCCGGGAACGTAACCACTGTTGTCCAAACGTTGACCGTCGACACAGCGGTGCCGGTGATCTCGATAGCACCCGGCGAGATCCATGCGACGAACGATCGGACTCCGACGATCTCGGGCACCACCGACGTCGCCGCAGGTGCAACGGTCTCGGTCACCATCGATGCGGGATCGGTGATGACCGCGACCGTTCAGTCCGGTGTCGCGCCGAGGACATGGAACGTCACCCCGTCGGCGGTGCTCGATCCCGGCGACCACCTGGTGGTTGCCACTGTCTTGGACCCCGGCGGCAACGTCGGAACGTTCGCGCAAACATTGACGATCGACATCGATGCTCCGACTTCGACCATTGTGGGCGGGCTTTCGCGGTCCACCGCAGACGCAACGCCGAACATTGCGGGAGCGTCGCTCGACGTTGCCGTCGGTTCGGCTGTCATCGTGGCGATCGACGGCCAACGTCTGTCGACCACGATCGGCGCCGATGGCACGTGGTCTGTGACCGCAGCGTCGATTCTCAACGGCATCCATCCGGTGCTGGTCACCATCACCGATGCGGCCGGCAACACGGGGTATGCGAGTCAGTCGTTGACGATCAACGCGGTCCCACCAACCGTCGCCATCTCCGGTGGAGCAGCGGCGTCGACGAACGATTCGACCCCGACCATCCACGGAACGAGTGGTGCCGCCGTCGGCTCGGCAGCCATCGTCACCGTTGCAACGCAAACCTTGAACGCGACTGTGCAGCCCGGTGGAACCTGGAACGTCACCGCAGCACATCTTGCCACTGGGATGGTGGTCGTAACGGTCTGGGTCACCGACGACGCCGGCAATGTGGGTACGGCCAGCCAGAACCTCACCATCGCTTCGGACCAGCCGTTCACCCCGGTCAATCCGGCCAACCCTGCCGCCCCGGCGGCGATGGCGGACTTCACGTCAGTCGGACCCAAGCGTGTGTTCGACACGCGTGCCATGCAAAGCCCGCACGCTCTGCGGGTCGTTGCCAAGCAGCAGGTCGGCGGCGGCCACGAGTTGAACGTGAAGATGACCGATCTCATCGGGTTCGTGCCGGCCACGGGTGTTGGAGCCGTGTCGTTGAACGTGACAGCGACCGGATCGACCGCCGACGGGTTCATCACCGTCTATGGGTGCGGAACGCGTGAGCTCGTCTCGAGCGTGAACTTCACGGCAGGAGGCACCGTCGCCAACGCGGTCATTGCCCCGGTGTCAGCGACTGGAACGGTGTGCTTCTACGCCAACGCACCGACTGACATCGTCGTCGACGTCAACGGATGGTTCGCTCTCGGCAGCGCGTTCACGTCAATTGGGCCAAAGCGTGTCCTCGACACACGAGCCGGCAACAGTCCCGACGCCCTGCGGGCCGTCGCCAAGAGCAGGATCGAGGCGGACAGCGTGCTCGAGGTGCGCCTGACCGACCTCGCCGGGTACGTGCCGGCTGACGGTGTCGGTTCGGTGTCGTTGAACGTCATCGTCACCAACGCGGACGCAGCGGGGTTCATCACGGTGTACTCGTGCGGAACCCGAGCCATGGTGTCGAGCCTCAACTTCGCAGCTGGACAGACCGTCGCCAACGCGGTGCTCGCCCCTGTGTCGGCTGCGGGGAATGTCTGCTTCTACTCGATGGCCACCACCGACCTCATCGTTGATATCAACGGATGGTTGGCCGCCGGATCGGGTTTCAACGCGATCGATCCGGCGCGTGTGCTCGACACTCGGCCAGACAACAGTCCTGACGCGCTGCGTGTCGTCTCCAAGGTCAAGATCGGTGGTGACAACATCCTCGAGGTTCGCGTTGCTGATCTCGCCGGACGTGTCCCGGCCGTCGGGGTGACTGCCGTCTCGTTGAACGTCACCGCAACGAATCCTCAGGCAGCCGGCTTCATCATCGTGTATGCCTGTGGACTGCTCGAAGAAGTGTCGAGTCTGAACTTCGGTGCCGGCGCGACGGTCGCGAACGCGGTGATCGCACCGGTGTCGGCGGCCGGCACGATCTGCTTGTACAGCAACGTGCTGACCGATGTGATTGTGGACATCAACGGTTGGATCGCCGCCGCCGAGGCCGGCTGAACGGTTCGTAGTGGTCGTCGGTTGCGGTCAGGATTTCAAGCGCAGTCGGGGATGCCGATCGAGTCGGTGTCCAGCGTTGCCGACGAGCCGATTCGCCAGTACACGTTGCATGCCTCGGCGCCGCCTTCGAGCACGATCCGGCTCGCATCGGCGACGGTCGATGCGCCCGCCGACTCGAACACGAACAACGCGTTCGGGTCACCGCCGGCATCGAGGGTCACGGTTCCGCTAACGCTGAGCGTCGCCGAGCTGTAGGTTCCCGGACCGATCTGTGCGGCCAGGTCGGCAGCGGGCAACTCCGTCGGCGTCAGACCGTCCAACTCGGAGATCGCGTCGTCGACGGGTCCGTCGTGTCGCCGGGAGTGTCGTCGTCGTCCCCGGACGCGATCGCGATGATGGCGATGATTGCGACGAGTGCCGCCACGGTGGCGAATGGAAGCCAGCGCCGCCAAGGCTGAGGAGCAACGTCCCTCGGATCGGGGTCGTCGGGCGGCAAAGTCATGCGCAGTTACCCTTAGGCACCAGTGGCGTGATACCCGCCGTCAACGTGGATGATCTCACCGGTGGTGGCCGGGAACCAGTCGCTGAGCAGTACGACACAGGCCTTGGCCACCGCCGACGAATCGGTGACATCCCACCCGAGCGGGGCGCGATCGTCCCAGATGTCCTCGAACTTCTTGAAGCCGGGGATGCTCCTGGCTGCCATCGTCTTGACGGGCCCGGCAGCGACCAGGTTGGAGCGGATCCCCCGGCCGCCGAGCGCAACGGCGAGGTACCGGCTGACGCTCTCGAGCGCCGACTTGGACACGCCCATCCAGTTGTATGCGGGCCAGGCAACGGTGTTGTCGAAATCGAGGCCGACAAACGATCCGCCGTTGGTCATCAGCGGGGCAAATGCATCGGCTAGGGCCTTCAACGAGTAGGCACTGATGTGCAGTGCCACCGATACGTCGGTCCACGTGGGGGCCATGAAGTCGTCGCCGAGGCACGCCTCGGGAGCGAAGCCGATCGCGTGCAACACGCCGTCGACCCGACCCCATTTGTCATCGAGCGCGGCGCGCACGTTGTCGAGATGCTCCGGCGAAGTGACGTCGAGCTCGAAGACGTCGACCGGTTGTGGCAGCTTGCGAGCGACGCGCTCGGTCAGGCTCAGGGCGCGGCCGGCCCCGGTCAAGACAATGCTTGCACCCTCCTCTTGCGCCAGCTTGGCCACCCCGAATGCCAGCGAGGCGTCGGTGAGTACGCCGGTGATCACGATGTTCTTGCCGTCGAGGAGACCCATGTACGTGATCGTAGTCACGTCGGTTCGCTGACCTCGGGGGCTGACCTTGGTGAACACCGACGACGGTGTGCAAGGCTGCGGCGATGCGAATTGGCATCCTCGGTGGTACCGGGCCGGCGGGCAGCGCGCTGGCCGGTCGTCTGGCATCAATCGGTTATGCGGTCGTGATCGGCTCGCGCTCGAAGTATCGGGCGATGGAGGCCCGGGATGGTCTCGTTGCCAAGTGGCCCGACCTCGAGTCGCTGCTGTCCTACGGAGACAACCCCGCAGCGGCGGACTGCGACGTGGTGGTCATCGCCACCCCATGGGATTCTGCGGCGACAACAGCACAGGAGAACGCAGCTGCCCTTCAAGGCAAGGTCGTGGTCAGCATGGCCAACGCCCTCGTGCGCGTCGGCCACGAGTTCCAGCCACTGGTACCGCCGCGTGGAAGCGTCGCGGCTCACGTACAGGCCGCCGTGCCGGGCTGCCGCGTTGTCGCGGCGTTCCATCACCTTCCGGCGACCGAACTGGGGCATCTCGGCCAGCCGATCGACAGCGATGTGTTGATCTGCGGCGACGATCCGGCGGCTGTGGAAACGATCAGCGAGATCGTCTCGAAGATTCCGGGCTGTCGTCCGCTCGACTCCGGTGAATTGTCGAATGCGACCGCGATCGAGGCGTTCACGGCGGTGCTGCTGCAACTCAACGTGCGCTACAAGACTCGAGTCGCGCCCAAGTTGACGGGAATCCGCCAGGACCCGAGGGCGTTGGCCTGACCATGCGTCTATACGACACAGCGCGACGCGCTGTCGTACCATTCGAAGCAGACGACCAGGTGTCGATGTACACGTGCGGTATCACGCCCTACGACGCAACACATCTCGGTCATGCCGCCACGTTCATTGCGTATGACGTGCTGCAGCGGCGGTTGATCGACATGGGTCACACCGTGAAATGCGTGCGCAACGTCACCGATGTCGACGACCCGTTGTTTGCCAGGGCTCGGCAGCTCGGAGTGCACTACCTCGACCTTGCGGCGGGGGAGGAGGCACGTTTCGAGCGCGACATGGAGGCACTCAATGCGTTACCCGTCTCGTCGAGCCCGCGGGCCTCGTCGGCTATCCCCGACATCCGTGGATTCATCGGCATGGTGCTCGATCGCGGGTATGCGTATCAGGCCGGCGGAAGCGTGTACTTCAATGTCTCCAAGTTCCCCTCGTTCGGTTCGATCAGCCACTACTCGCACGAACAGATGATCCAGCTCGCGAGCGAACGTGGCGGCAACATCGACGACCCGCACAAGCGCCATCCGCTCGACTTCGTGCTGTGGCACCCATCGGCCGCCGACGAGCCGAGCTGGGACACGATGTGGGGACCTGGCCGGCCGGGGTGGCATATCGAATGCTCGGCGTTGGCGCTTCGAGAGCTGGGCACGACGATCGACCTTCACGGCGGCGGCACCGATCTGATCTTTCCGCATCACGAATGCGAGCGCGCACAGAGCGAGGCAGCCACGGGCGACCCGTTCGTTCGTCATTGGATGCACGTGGCGATGGTCTACATGGACGGCCACAAGATGTCGAAGAGTCGTGGCAATCTGGTTTTCGTCGACGCGCTTCGCAAGGAGTGGGATCCGCGCGCCATTCGGCTGGCCGTCATCGAGCATCACTACCGACGCGAATGGGAATGGGATGACGATCTGATGCCGAGGAACGCCCAGCGGCTGGAGCAGTGGTGCCTGGCCGGCAAAGGCGATGGCACGTTGACGGACGTGCGCGCCGCGCTCGACGACGACCTCGATACCCCTGGCGCTCTCGCGGCAATCGATGCTGCAGCGGCCGCTGGGCACGGCGTCGGCGACGCTGCTGCGCTGCTCGGCGTCGACCTCTGACCGGCCTGTCACACGGAGTTCATCAGCAATTCGTCGTGCGGAGAACATGCCGTCGGACGGGGGATCTATCATGAGCCTGTGAATACCGAGGGCGCAGGCACAGCACAGCGGCGGGTTCGCCGAATCGTGCGCCCCGTTTCCAAGCGGTTGTGGACGTTCGAGCTCGAGGGTTTCGACCGCCGTCCGGCGGTGGGCCCGGCAATCCTGTGCCCCAATCACGTCAGCTTTCTCGACAGTGCCTTTTTGATGCTCCACGTGCCCCGCAACATCAGCTTCGTCGGCAAAGCCGAGTACATGGATTCCTGGAAGACGAAGTATCTGTT
>JANPBZ010000237.1:0-1723 GCA_031430695.1 Ilumatobacteraceae bacterium | reverse complement strand
GCAGATGTCGGCGGTCGAGCACATGCTCGACGACAAGCTGGTCACGCTCGGGTTAGCAGACGCCGGCGCCCACGTCGGTCAGATTCTCGACGCGAGCCAACCGACGTTCCTGCTGTCGTACTGGATCCGCGAACGGCAGCGCTGGAGCCTGGAGGAAGGCATCCGCCGCCTAACCAGCGATACCGCCGATCTATTCGGATTGGCCGGGCGCGGCCGGTTGGCAGCGGGTAGTTTCGCCGACGTGAACGTGATCGATTTCGAGTCGCTCGAGCTGCCGGCGCCGTCGTACGTGTACGACTTCCCGCACGGCGCAGGCCGGTACGTGCAGGGCGCGACCGGGTACGACTACACCTTGGTCAACGGCCAGGTGTTCATGGATCACGGCGAGCACACCGGCGCGTTTGCCGGTTCGATGCTGAAGAATCCGGCGTCGGGGTGACCGACACCGACACGATTGTCTGTCCTCGATGCGGCGCCGCCGTCGACGAACGGTTCTACGGCCCGTGCCAATCGTGCCGCACCGAACTGCGCGCCAAGTACCTCGGTGAAGGACGCGTGGTCGAGGTCGCCGAATACGAACCGAAGATGAATGTCACGCCAAACGCCGTGGCGCTGAAGGACGACTGAGCCGCCAGACCGACTACGACGGATTCGGCAACCCGGCGCCAGGTCGGAAGACCGGGTCGTTGTCGGGCGCCTCGTTCTTGGCCTTGCGGGTTGCCGCCCGCTCGGCCATTTGCGCCATGGTCGTGGCCATCGCTGCCGCGGCTCCCTCGTGCGCCAAGATCTTGCTCATGACCGCGGCCGAGGCGCCACCGATCAACTCGGCTTTGTTCGCTTCGACGTAGTCGGCCGACGCCTGCATCGGGCCAACCGAACCGTTGAGCGCCGGGATCACGTAGCGAGCAACGAGATCCCACGAGCGCCGGGCGTTCTCGCGGTTGGCCCAATCATGGGCGAAGCCGAGCACGACACCGAAGCCCCCGGTGACCTTTTGGAGGTTGTTGATCGCCTGGATGAGATCGTCCGGCGTGCCGATCACTGCCGCGCCGCCACCTTCGGCACCGGTCTCGGCGACCTGGTCGAGCAGGTCCCACGGATCTTCGACGTGGGTCGCGCCCGGGCGACCGAGCACCCGCACGTTGTATTCGTTGTGCCAGCGATGCAGGCCGTGCACCGCCTCGCGCCTGGCCTGCTCCTTGGTCTCGGCGATGTGCCAACTCATCAATACTCGCCAGTCGGCGCGGTCGACCGTGGTGCCATGCGTCGCGGCGGCCTCCTCGGCGAATCCCCATTGGGTGGGCAGCGCCTGCAGACCTTCGACGCTGGTCGAAGCGATCGACAGCACCCCGATGCCGTACTTGCCGGCCAGTTGCATGCCGCTGGGGCTGATGCTCGACGCGGTGGCCATCGGCATTCGCTCTTGAATCGGCAGGATCTGCAGCGCTGCCTCGTGGAACGTGAACCAGTCGCTGTCGTAGCTGAACCGCTCCTCTCCGTTGAGCAGGCGGATGATCACGCCCATTGCCTCGTCTTGCCGGTCGCGCAGCAGCACCGGGCTGATGCCCATTGTGCGGGCGTCGCTGGGCAACGCCCCGGGCCCGCTGCCGAACATCGCCCGACCCTTGGTCATGTGGTCGAGTTGCACGATCCGCTGGGCGACGTTGAACGGGTGGTGGTACGGCAGCGACACCACACCTGTTCCGAGCTTGATGGTGTGTGT
>JANPBZ010000236.1:0-2225 GCA_031430695.1 Ilumatobacteraceae bacterium | reverse complement strand
ACCCACAGCGGCGCGGCCGGCGCCTGGGCCAGCACGGTAGCGGCGGCTGCGATCAATGCGAGTCGCATAGCTGTGTGCGATTGGTCGCGGCGGTCATGGTGGCCCACTATAATCCAGTGTCATGTCTGCGCCAGCACCAGTTGACTCTGTCCTTCGCGCGATCGGTTCTACTCCCGTCGTCCGCCTGCAGCGCCTGGTCACGCCGGGCGCGGCGGATGTGATGATCAAGCTCGAATACTTCAACCCGACCGGGTCGTACAAGGACCGCATGGCGCTCGCGATGATCGAGGAAGCCGAACGACGCGGCGACCTTCGCCCGGGGATGACGGTGCTCGAGTACACAGCAGGGAGCACCGGTTCGTCGCTGGCGTTCGTGTGTGCCGCCAAGGGCTATCGCTTCAAGGTCGTGACGTCGGATGCATTCGCCCCCGAGAAGCTTGCCACCATGGCGGCGCTGGGCGCTGATCTGACGATCGTTCCGAGCGTCGGCGGCAAGATCACACCGGACCTCACTCCCCGAATGATCGAGACGGCCCGCGAGCTCGCAGCCGACCCGGACGTGTACTGGACGGACCAGCTCCACAACACCGACTCGCTCGTTGGCTACCGCCATGTCGGCGTCGAACTCCTCGAACAAATGGAGCAGCCGATCGACGTGTTCTGTTGCGCGGTCGGAACGAGCGGTATGGCCACCGGCGTGAGGAACGCACTCGAGGAGGCCGGCAGCTCGGCACGGGTGGTGATTTTCGAGCCGGACTCGAGCCCGGTCATCTCGACGGGTCAGGCAGGAGTCAATTCGGTCGAGGGCATCGGGATCGGCATGTTGCCCCCGCTGCTCGACCTCGATCGTTTCGACGAGGTGCGGGCCATCTCCGAGCAGGCGGCGTTCGAGATGGCCCGACGCCTCGCCGCCGAAGAGGGCCTGCTCGCCGGCGGATCGACCGGGCTCAACGTCACCGGTGCGATCCAGCTGGCCCGCGAGATCGGAGCCGGCAAGACCGTCGTCACCATCGCCTGCGACACCGGGCTCAAGTACTTGGCCGGCGGCCTGTTCCGGCGCTAACGGCTCCTGGCGACGGACCCCGCAGCAAACATCAAGCGACGACCGGCGTGTCGCCCCGCGAGGCGGCCAGACGGCATCGTCGGGCGCTCGACACGGGGCGGCCAAGCCGTCCGTCCGGACTGGGTGCGAGGTCACGGGACGCGGCAGCGAGCGTCAGTTGGCTGACCGGGAGAACCAGTACACGCCGGCACGCATTCGGCCCATCGGGAACGGCACATCGAAGTGGGTCTCATCGTACGCCCGCAGCTGGAGCGGAGCGAAGAACTCAACGGCTTCGGCGAACTTCATGTGGCGGGGACCGTTCGGTATCCACAACGCCCGTGGGCGATGAGCGAAGTGAACCAGGATGTAGTCGCCTCCGGGAGCGAGCCACTCGTCGAGTCGGGTTCGGTAGCTGCTGATCTTGGCCTTGGGAAGGTGGTGTAGGCAGCCGGAGTCGACCACGACGTCGAAGGCCTTGTCTGCGCTGTAGTCGAGGATGTCACTCTCGTGGAGCTCGACGTCGACGTCAGCCCGGTCGGCGCGCGCTTTGGCTGCGACGAGGGCGGCCGGAACGAAGTCGATTCCGACGACGGAGAAGCCCTGTTCCGCGAGATACGCGGAGTAGACGCCCTCGCCGCAGCCGACGTCAAGCGCATGTCCTCGCGTGCTTCGTTGCGCTACTGCGCGTTCGAGGAGTGCGGGCGGCTGTTCGCGATGCCAGGGCAACGACTCGACTGCCGGCGCTTGCCGATAGAGCCGTGTGAAAACTGCTCGATGTAGGTTCACGCGGCGCTTCTCCTGTTGGCGAAGTCGTCGGCCCCCGGCGCTCCCCGCGATGGTGGATTGTCCGGCGACGTCTTCTCAGAGGATGGTAATCAAGCTGGCTGTCGCTCGTAGCGTGCCGAGGATCGAGAACCGGTGAGGACAGTCTGCCTCGGCTGGGTCAACGGGCGGTGAGGAGATCGTCGAGCAGCTGCCTGCCGCCCCGCTGATCAACACCCCCCGGTCGTCGCAGACCGGGACACGACTCTGAGCTCGCAGTGCCCGCGGGATGCGAGGGCCACGTACGCCACGATCCTGCCCCACAACATCCTCGGAGACCCATGGCCTGCCACCTATGTGCCGTTGGTGGGGCACCCCAACAGCCCGGTCAGGCGACCACCCTCAGCGGCCACATGGC
>JANPBZ010000235.1:0-3124 GCA_031430695.1 Ilumatobacteraceae bacterium | reverse complement strand
GGGTCGGCCCCGAGGGGCAGAAAGGCGATCTCGCCCGCCGCGCCACGAGCGCCACGCACGAGGTTGCCGTCGACCACCAGGCCCATGCCGAGCCCGGTGCCGATCGACAGCAATGCGAAGGTGCGGTGGTTGGTCGCCACGCCGGCTTCCAGCTCGCCGAGCGCAGCCAGGTTGACGTCGTTCTCCACGTGTACCGATGTTCGCAGCAGGCGACGGAGTGCGCTTGCCACGTTGACGGTGTCGAGTCCGGGAACGTTGTCGGCGAGGCGGATGGTGCCATCGGGGTTCACCACGCCAGGTGTCCCCACGCAGACCGCGTCGATCCGCGACCAGGCCACCGCAGCCTGCTTGGCGAGCGATTTTGCCAGCTCGGCGATCTGCGCGACCACCGCCGCGCCGCCGCCGCGTGTGGTGGCGGTTTCGACCTCGGCCACGACGGTGCCGGCAAGATCGGCGAGGACCACCGCGACCTTGGTCCCACCGAGGTCGACGCCGACCACGTAGGCGGCAGCGGGGTTCGGTTCGTAGGCACGTGCGACTCGCCCCACACCCCGCGGAGCAATATCACCGTTGGAGCGCGGGACGTCGCGAATGAACCCCTCCTCTGCCAGCGCGGCCACGACCGTGAGGACGGTCGGCTTCGACAGCCCGGTCATGCGGATCACCTCGGTTCGGCTGACCGGAGCGTGTTCGCTGATCACTCGGAACACCAGTTCGACGTTGGCGCGTCGAACCGTCTCGTGCCGGTCGGCGATGTCGATGGGACCGTTGCGACCGATTGCGGTCATTCCTTCACCGCGCCTGAGCTGAGGCCACCGACCAACCGTCGTTGGATGAGTGCGGTGAACACTGCGATCGGGATGATCGCCAGCGCGCTGGCGGCCGCCATCGGACCCCAGTCGAGGGTTCGAGCGGAGATGAACCCGCTGATGTAGACGGGAAGCGTCTTCGAATCTTCGCCGGAGAGGAGCACGGGGATGAGGAACTCGTTCCAGGCGAGCAGTGCCACGAAGATCGAGGTAGCGACCACACCGGGCATGGCCAGGGGAGCGATGATGTGGAGGAACACCTTCGTCCCGCTGGCGCCATCAGTGCGGGCGCTTTCTTCGATCTCGACGGGGATCTGATCGATGAAGCCGGTCATCAGCCAGACCGCGAATGGGAGGTTCAGCGATGCGTAGATCACGATCAGGGCGAAGCGGTTGTCGTAGAGGCCGAGACGGGTGACGATCTGGTAGATCGGGATCATGAGCACGATGCCGGGCATCGCTCTCACCAGCACGAGCATCGCCTCGAACGGGCGCCGGCCCGGGAACCGGCGATGTCGGGCGAGCGCGTACGCGGCCAACGTACCGATCAGCACACTCAGCGCAGTGGACACCAGTGTGATCATGATGGTGTTGCGGTAGATGTGACCGAACTCGGGTGTCTCGAACAGCGTTCGGTAGTTCTTGGCCGTTGGCTCGAAGCGGACAAACTTCGGTGGGTTCGCGTAGGAATCGACCCGGCGCTTGACGCTGGTCGACACCGTCCAGAACAATGGAAACAGCGCCACCAATGTCGCGCCGATCAAGATCGCGTACGACACGATCCGCCCCCAGCGCGAACCCCGGTTCGGCGATGCTCCGCTCATGACGACGCTCGCTGTGCCCGAAGCCACAGCACGTAGACGGGCAGCGTCAACAAACCGACGGCCGCGCCGAGCGCGGCCGCGCGTCCGGTCTCGAGGAAGTTGAATCCTGTGTTGTAGGTGAGCAGACCAACGGTCTCGGTGGCCCGCCCTGGCCCGCCGCGAGTGAGGATGAAAATGGTGTCGAACAGCTTGAGGCTGTCGACGAGGCGGATCATCAGGGTGACGTAGAGCACGGGCCGCAACATCGGCAACGTGACGAACCGGAACACCCGCCACGTGGTGGCACCATCCACCCGAGCCGCTTCGTGCGGACCTTCGGGTAACGCTGAGAGCGCCGCAAGCGTCATCAACATCACGAAGGGGATCGATTGCCACGAATCGACGAGCGCGATGGAGATGCGAGCCGCCCACTTCTCACCCAGCCACCCGATGCGCGACAGCCCGACCGAATCCATCAGCCAGTTGACCACGCCGAGGTCGGTGTCGAGCATGAACCGCCACATCAAGCCGACGGCCACGGGCGTGAGCAGCATTGGCAACAGCAGCGCCGTACGGAACAGGCGGGTGCCGCGCAGGTTGCGATTGAGGACAACAGCGAGCCCGATGCCGATCGGCATCTGGATCGCCAGCCCGATGACAGTGATGATCACGGTGGTCGACAGTGCAGTGAGAAACGATCGATCGAACACGTCGCGCCGGAAGTTGTCGAGACCGACGCCCCGGCCGGGCACGAAGCTGCCGATCTTGTCGCTGCGAGTGGACAGGTAGACGCCGACGGCAATCGGCACCGCGAACATCGCGGTCAGCATCAGCCACGACGGCAGGGTGAGCAGCGCCACTCGCCGCCTCCTCCGCCGCACCGTGCGGCGGGCGGAGACGGAGAGGGTTCGACGATCGGCTGCATCGACGGCGACTGTTCCAGTCATGGATTCATGGCGTCATGTCGTCGAAACCAGCGTCCCAGATCGGTCAGCCGTTCTCGGCGGCCAGGATCGGGGTGAGGTCCTCGTTCAGTTGGTCGAGCCCTGCTTGCACGTCCACCTGTCCGGACATGATCGCCGTGATCGTCGCCGTGATGGCGACATCCATCTCGGGCCACACCTTGAGCTGCGGGTAGCGCTCGATGCGACTGGTCGACGGGATGCTGAGCAGCTCGAGGTATGGCTGCTCGGTGAGGAGCTCTTCGTCGGTCGTGATCGACGTGCGCCCGATGGCCGCGGCGCCCGATTCGAGGTATGCCCTGGCGTTGGACTTGCCGAGCACGAACTCGAGGAACTGCCATGCCTGATCCTTGTTCTCGGAATCGGCCGGGATGCCGATGTTCCATCCTGCGAGGTGCGTGATGTCGACCTCGCCGAGCGGCATCCGGGCGGTGCCGATCTTGCCGACGTACGGCGTGAACTCGTCGCTGAGGGTGAACCCGTAGTAGCCCGAGTACTGGATGATCGAGCCGATGTCCTGCGACAAGAACTTGAACATCACGTCGTCGCC
>JANPBZ010000234.1:0-1642 GCA_031430695.1 Ilumatobacteraceae bacterium | reverse complement strand
GCCGCCCGAGCCGAGGTAGGCCAGTGGATGAGCCGGGTGTCATCGCCATATTGATATTCGCGAAGCGATTGAAAACCCGACTGCGGATCACCCGACGGCCGACGCAGGACGGCGTCGTTGGTGATCACCCTGACGGCACCTGACGCGGTGATCAACGGGTACACCCGAGGGTGCACCACGACCATCCCCATCTGGCCGAGCGGGCTGCTGGCCGTGGCCAGGCCGAGCTGATCGATGCGTTCGAACGACAACGGACCGATAGGGAAAATGCCTCGACGGCGAGTTTTGAACTGGGCATCGACCTCGTGGCGGGTCATACGCGGCAACGTCGGGATGCCAAACGACTGCTGAATGCCCTGAAACTCGTCGGTCAGGCGTGTCGAACCGAGCCGATGCTGTGACTGGTTGAAGATCTGGTATCGAACGTGCACGACCTCGCCACGGGCGACTCGGGCCGTGATGAGACGCCGGCGAGCAGTGTGACGTGTCGGTCGTCGGGACGTGTACAACGCGAAAGCAACGGCAACAGTGCCGGCAGCGGCCAGGGCCAGCAGCTCCTCGTACTGCCAGACGAGCCCGAAGAACGCACTGATCACGGTGCCGATCAGCACGCCGAGCCCGGTGCGAGTCAGCACGCCGTCATCCCTCGCGGTGGCGGGGTACTGCGATGTCGTCGACGATCTCGGCCAACACCTGTTCACTGCGCACCCCACGCAGTTCGGCCTCGGAACTCAGTGAAATGCGGTGGCCGAAGACCGGCTCGATCAACGTCTTGATGTCGTCTGGTGTCACGTAGCCGCGCTGCTCAGAGGCGGCGTACGCCTTGGCTACTCGCATGAGTGACAGTGTTCCACGAGTTGACACACCGAGCCGTAAGTCGGGATGGCCACGAGTCGCGTTGGCCAGACGAACGATGTAGTCGTTGATGCTGTGCACGACCTCGGTCTGCTCGATCGCGGCGATGAGCTGCTCGAGTTGCGTGGCGTTGGTCACCGCCGGCACGCCACGATCGCGGTTCTCGCGTCGGTACGCCTCGAGCACGGTCACCTCGGTCGCCTGGTCGGCATAGCCGAGCGAGAGCTTCATGGCGAATCGATCGAGTTGCACGTCGGGCAACGGGAACGTGCCGTGGAAGTCGCGCGGGTTCTGCGTGGCGATGACGAAGAATGGTCGAGGAACCAGGTGAGGAACGCCATCGGCGGTGACCTGGCGCTCCTCCATCACCTCGAGCAGGGCCGATTGGGTCTTCGGGCTGGCTCGGTTGATCTCGTCGCCGATCAGCACGTTGGTGAAGACGGGGCCTTGACGAAACGAGAACGACGAGGTGCGCTGGTCGAACACCATCACCCCGGTGACGTCGCTCGGCAGCAGGTCGGGTGTGAACTGCACGCGCTTCCAGGAACCAGCGATCGACCCGGCGATCGCTTTGGCCATCGAGGTCTTGCCGGTGCCAGGAACGTCGTCGATCAGCAGGTGACCCTCGGTCAGCAGGCAGCACAATGCCAGCCGAATCGATTCGGCCTTGCCACGAACGATGCTTTCGACGTTGTCGATCAAAGCGTGGAATACGCTGGCTACCTGGTCCGCCATGGCCGGTGATGCTATCGCTCATCTATCCTGGGTGCGGGTACTGCCGCATTTC
>JANPBZ010000233.1:0-28355 GCA_031430695.1 Ilumatobacteraceae bacterium | reverse complement strand
GAACGAGATCGTCTCGCTGACTCCCGTCGCGGCCACCAGCCACCAGGCAATACCCATCGAGATGACCAGCGTGACGTAGCTCTTCTTCTTCCAGAAGATGCCGCGGTTGTGGGCCTTGTTGACCTTGATGTAGTCGTCGAGAAAACCCATCCCCGACAACACCAGAATGCCGACCCAGGCGATGGCCGCCTGGTTGGAGAAGGCCAATCCACCGCGGAAGTGGGCCACCACCCAACCGAAAAATGCAGCGACCACGATGGCCAGGCCGCCCATGGTTGGAGTGCCCTGCTTGGGCATGTGGTGGTCGGGCCCACGGTCTTCCTTGCCGAGGATCGGCTGGCCCTTGCCGCGGTCGCGGAAGAAGGTGATGAGGTAACGGGTGCCGGTCAGCGAGGCGATCATTCCGCACGTCCCGGCGATCATGACGGCGATCATCGGAGCGCCTCCAAGGCCTCTCGGGCAACCGCTCGATCATCGAATTCCAACACTTGTTCGCCGATGGTCTGTGTTCGTTCGTGACCTTTGCCGGCAATCAAAACCACGTCGCCTGCTCGCGCCCGACGTATGGCAATCTCTATGGCCCGACGGCGATCTGGTTCCATCACAACGCGGCCACGGTAGTCCGAGTGGACCCCTTGCATCGTGGCATTGATGATCTCGAGCGGGTCCTCCGAACGGGGGTTGTCGGACGTGACCACGACGTGATCGGCCAATCTCGACGCCACTGCTGCCATCAGCGGGCGCTTCTCACGATCGCGGTCGCCTCCGCAACCGAACACCACGTGGACGAATGCGTTGCCGGCGACGCGACGCGCTGCTCCGATTGCTTTTTCCAAGCCATCCGGCGTGTGCGCATAGTCGACGATCACCGCGAACGGCTGTCCGGCCACGACAGCTTCGAACCGCCCCGGCACGGCAGCGGCCGCGTCCAGGCCTCGCTTTATCGTCGCCAGATCGATGTCGAGCCGTGCGGCTGCAGTTGCCGCGGCAAGGCTGTTCATCACATTGAACTCACCACCAATCGGTACGGAAATGGCTTGGCCTCGCCACGAATAGCTGTGGCTGGTTGCCGAGACACTGACGTCCGACACGTCGGCCAGGCCGAACCCCTCGATGGGAATCGACCCCACATCCTTCAACAGTCGACCATGGGGATCGTCGATGTTGACGACGGCACCGTCGGCAAGGTCCGGCTGGAAGAGTCGCGCCTTTGCCGCAAAGTATTGCTCCTGCGTGCCGTGCAGATCGAGATGGTCACGGCCGAGATTGGTGAACACTGCGATGTGAAAGTGACAGCCGGCGACGCGCTGCAATTCGAGCGCGTGCGACGACACCTCGATGACGACCGCACGGACTCCCTCATCGACGTATTCCGCCAAGCGGGCCTGGAGGTCCGGCGACTCGGGCGTGGTGTGCGCACCGGTCAGCGTTCCGATCATGCCCGTCGAGAGACCGGCGGCAGTCAGGATCGAGTCGATCAGGTGGGTCGTGGTGGTCTTGCCATTCGTGCCCGTGACGCCGACGAGCGTCAACGCTCGGCTCGGGTGCCGGAAGAACGACGCGGCCAACCAGCCCATCGCCCTGCGGGTATCGGGCACAACAAGCTGCGGCATGTCGAGATCGAGGCGGTGATCGACCAGTAGTGCGGTCGCTCCCGCTGCGCCGGCCCCTGCAGCAAACGCGTGGCCGTCGGACTGCGAACCTCGGAGGCAGCAGAACAACGATCCTGCACGAACTCTCCGCGAATCAAAATCGACCGACTCGATCGTGACGTCGTCTCCGTAGACGGTGATCTCATCAAGCCCCGCTTGCTCGACAACCTCGCGAAGCATGCGAGACATCGCTGTCATCCCTCGCTGTTCTGGCAGCCGTTGTCGTTCGGTGAGGGGCTGACCTTCAGTTCGTGCATGGCGATGGTCGCCAATGTCGAGAACAATGGCCCGGCGGCCTTGCCGCCAAGGCGATCCTGACTGGTTGGATCAGGTCGATCGATCGAAACCAGAATGGTCACCTGCGGGTTGTCGGCCGGGAAGTAGCCGACGAATGTCGAGTAGTACTCCTTGGATCCATCCTCGGCCTGGTAGTCGGTGTTCGTCGGCTGAACGCTCGCCAACGCCTCATCGGGAGCAACCGGGGCACCCTGCACAGCTTCCCTGGCAGGATCCTTCGTAGGCTTCAGCAGCGTTGTGCCGGTCTTGCCGGCTACCGACATGCCCGGAACCTTGGCGTACTTCGCCGTGCCGTAACAGACGACGTCTTTCATCATCGATGTCATTGTGGCGGCCGTCTGCGGTGTCACGACCTCACGCGTCGGCGACGCCGGGGTGGCGTGCGTCTGCCCGTTGGCATCGATCGTCGAGAGCACCAGACGGGGTGCTACGTAGACACCGCCATTGGCAATCGTATTGACGGCCGCTGCAAGTTGCAGCGACGTCACGGCGTAGCCATACCCATAACGCGGAGTTACCTTCTCGGTGGCCTGCCAATCGGCTGCCGGCTTCATGATGCCGGCGCTCTCGTCGGGCAGTCCGAGGCCGGTCGTCGAACCGAACCCGAACTTGTGAAGGTAACTACCGAACCTCAAGGTGCCGACGTCCTCGGTCATCAGCACGGTACCGATGTTCGAGGAATGGACGATGATGTCGCGCAAGCTCATCGGCATTTCTTCGTGCGGTTCGGCGTCGCGGATCTTGAACTTCCACTTCTCGTCACTCTCGTTGACTGGCTTGTAGGTGAGGAAGCCGGGCACCATGATCGTGGTCTCGGGAGTCGCAAGGCCTTCGTTCACTGCGGCAGAGATGCTGAACACCTTGGCGACGGATCCCGGCTCGTGGGCTTCGACCGCCGCGAGATTTGCCGACGTGACGGCTGCGACACCGTTGCTATCGCGCCGAACGTTGGCGCTGGCATAGATGTCGCCGGTCTCGACACCCATCACGATTGCCGTTGCACCCATAGCGGTGAGCGCCTCGACACGCTGCAGCACGGCCTTTTCGACCTGGTATTGCAGTCCGCGGTCCAGCGTCAACACGATGTCGGAGCCCGGGATCGGCGCAACGGTCTCGTCGCCACCAGCGATCGAGCGGAACTCGCGGTCATGCTCCTGCGACCTCTCGCCATCGACGCCGCGGAGAATGTCGTTGTACTCCTTCTCCAGTCCTCCGGTGCCCTCCAGATCCGGGTCGGTTCGACCAATGACGCTCCGGCCAACGTCACCGTTGGGAAGGATTCGTTTGTCTTCGCTGAGTGACGAAATTCCGGGCAGGCGCAGTGACACGATCGTTTGCGCCAATTGAGGTTCGATCTGTCGAGCGACGTACACGAACGAGTTCTTCTTCGACGTGAAGGCATCGGTCAGCGATTGCTGCTTCGACACGGGAAGCTGCAAGAGGGCCGTCAACGTGCGAACGGTACCGACGGGATCGAGTACCAGCTTTGGGTTGGCCGTGATGGTTCGTGCCGGAACCGACAAGGCCAGGTCCGCTCCCTCGCGATCAAAGATCGTGCCGCGATGGGCCTTCAGCCGTTGCTCGGTCGTGCGCTGAGACTTGCCCGCCAGACGCAGTTCGTCGGCCTGAACGGTCTGCAGCAATGTGATCCGGGCCAGGACCATCAGGAACAACACAGCGGCGATCACGAACACGGCGACGAGACGGCGCGACGATTTACCTGCTCGGTAGATACGGCTCTGGCGTTGCGAGACTGCACGCTTGCGGAGAGCCTGGGCACTGCGCTGGTTCTTGAGCTGCGCACGGCGCTGGGGCGCGGCGGCGGGCCGGCGGGCGGAGGTGGACGGCAGCCGTCGATCGTATGGTGACGACGCCCGCGTGTGCGGGTTTCGGTGCGGCGCCGCGTGCGGAGCAGGCGACCGGCGCGTGTTCGAACGCGATTCGATCGCTCGCCGAGCAGGCGATGCTGGCAGGCGACGTGCCGGCTCGGCCGCGACCGCCCGCTGTCGATGGTGGCTCCGCGAGCGAGCCCCATGGTTCACGTCCCTCATGATTCCGCCCTATCCGCCTGCGATTGACTTGACGACCTTGAACTCCTCGAACACCGGATCACTTGCCTCGGTTCCGGGGTCGAACACCCCGCCGGCGCTCAGTTGCACTTCGGCGACGACCTCGGGCGCGATATCGATGAACTCGGTCTTGGCCGACGATGTCATGCCGAGTACCGACCCGCTCGCGGCGAGGCGGGCAGGCGAACGCAGGTCGGCTCGTTGACTGCGAAGGTTGTTGAAGTCGTTCCGCGCCGCGCGAATCTGCCGATCGACGAGGTCGAGCTCGACCTGTCGTCGCGCCAACTGTGTTTGAAAAGCGGCCGCGCCGAGCATCAGGCACGACGCGAAGAAGGCGGCGACGGCCACCAGCCGAGCGGTGCGACGGCGGCGTGGCACCACCGTGAGCTGCGGCCGAGCGACAGGTGTCACGCCCACGGTGGAGCGAATCATGGGGCGCGCCAGAACACCGCCATCGGCGTGCACTCGATCGCGGGCGATCCCCAGTCGTTCGGATCGCAGGACAGATGCCACGGGTCAGCTCACCACGCCTCGCCGAGGCGTGTCGGCAATTCGTTCTACGACGCGCAGTCGGGCGCTGGATGCCCGCCGGTTCTCTGCCTGCTCGGCTGCCTGTGGAGTTCTTGGGAGGCCCCGAACGATGCGCACTGTCTGCACGGCGTCGCAGACGCACGGCAACTCTGGTGGACATTCGCAGCCACCGGTGACCGCCAGTCGCATGCGCTCCTTGACGATCCGGTCCTCACCCGAGTGATACGAAAGCACGGCGATGCGTCCGCCAGTGCCGGTGTGCCCAATTGCAGCATCGATGGCAGGTGCAAGGGCGTCGAGCTCGCCGTTGACCTCGATCCGGATCGCCTGAAACGTGCGCTTCGCAGGATGCCCACCGGTGCGCCGCGCCGGCGCAGGGATAGCGGCTACGACGATGGCGGCGAGCTCCGTGGTGGTTTCAATCGGACGCGAGGCCGCGATGGCGTTGGCGATACGCCGCGCGAACCGTTCGTCGCCGTACTGCTGCAGGACGCGGGCCAACTGGTCGACCGGGTAGCCGTTGACGACGTCGGCCGCCGTCCATGCCTGCGTGCGATCCATACGCATGTCGAGGGCGGCCTCGTGGCGATACGAGAATCCTCGAGCCGCCTCGTCGAGTTGCGGCGAGCTGACACCGAGATCGAACAAGGCTCCCGAGAGGTTGTCTACTGAAAATGCTTCCATGGCGTCTTCCAGGCGGTCGAATCGACAGTGGTGAACCATCAACCGATCTCCGAAACGAGCCAACCGCTGGTTCGCGGCAGCGAGTGCGACTTCATCGCGATCGAGCCCGAGGATCCTGAGCCGCTCGTAACTCTCGAGCAGACGCTCAGCATGGCCTCCGCCTCCGAGCGTTGCATCCAGCAACACTCCGGCCGGCACCTGCTCGAACACCTTGGTGATCTCGTCGACCATCACCGGCTGGTGGTGGAAGGGTTCGGTCATCGCACACCATCGCAATGTCGTTCGCTCATCTGCAGCCCCCCGGTCCGCCGGTGTCGCCGGGATGTCTCCCCGGTCAAACGAGACGGAAGCGGGCGGAGTAGGGGCTGTCCATCTTGCAGACCGGAGGACTGCAGATGAGCGAACGGATCGGATGATCCGTTTCGTCGGTCAATTCGTTGCCTTGCTCCTTTCGTTGAACTGTGATTTCGTGATTCGTGTTGAGCGGCGCGTGTCATTGCTGCCACTCACGCCGGGTCTCCGGCGATGTCGTCGGTGCCTTCTGCGTCGATGCGGGCGTACCGCTCGGGCGACCAGATTTCGAGCTTGATCAGGTTCCCGGCAACGATGACTTGGCTCTCGAGGTTCAGTTCGGCGTACGCACGGAGCTTTTCGTCGACGTTCACCCGGCCCTGCTTGTCGAGAGCGACCAGCACCGCGCTGGACGCCAACGCTCGTTGACGGTTCAAGGTGAGCTCGCCTCGCTCGACTTTGGCGATCAGCTCCCGACCGAACTGCTCGAAGGCCTCGGAAGGAATCACATCGACGCACTTGTCGGTGCCCTTGACCAGGTAGCAGTGCTCGCCGAGATGGGCGCGATAGGTCGCAGGCAGAGCCACTCGGCCCTTGTCGTCGAGTTGGCGCTCATGCGCCCCAACGAACATCACTCGCGCCTCACCACCTTCTCAACTAGGTCGACCTGCCTCGACGCCGGAGAGAGGGCACAACGCCCTCGCTCCCCACTGACCGCCATTATGTACCCCGAAATACCCCACTGTCAACTACTTCTCCCCACCACATCCCACCAGCCACCATCCGAGCCCAGCGTCTGATGACTGCGGCCCCCATCCGGGGCGCCCGCCATCAAACGCCTATCCACCTCGACTGCGTCTGATGACTGCGGCCCCCATCCGGGGCGCCCGCCATCAAACGCTGGGTGGCTCGAGGTGGTGCAGGGCAGCGGTGAGACGCCCGGTGATGAGTTCGGCGGGCGCCGCGCAGGTCTTCACCAGTCGAGCCAGTTCGTCGGCCATGGGACCGTCGGCGACCAGCGAGACGACGATGTCGGGACGCCAGCGAAGATGCACCATCGTCTGGAATCTGGCGGCGACACGTGTGCGGCGTTGCGAGATCCCCACCAGCTTGGCATCGCCGACCAGCACCTCACCGGGCCCGCAACCGGCGAAACAGACGTCGGCCGACCATCGGGTGCGCACCAGGCGGCCGCAGTACACCACAGCGAGCGGCTCGACGTCGGCGAGCGCCGTAGCCCACAACTCGCCGACCCACCACATCGAGCGCCCGATATCGTCGCTCCACAGTTCGTCGGATGCTGGGATCTCGAGATCGAGCCAGACGAATTCGTCGGGCCACAACAACACCCCGCCACCGCCAGAGCGTCGGCGGACGATGTCGATGCCTTGCCGCTCTGCAGCCTCGATGTCGACCGACTCCTCGCGCTGAGACGAACCCAACACCAGTGTCGGCGAGGTGGCCCGCAAGAATGTGGCCACTCGTTGGTCGATGGGGAGATCTCGGGTGTGAAAGACGCCGACGTCGCCAGCAAGGTGTTCGATTCGCCAGGACGGCATCGTCAGCTGGCGAGCGCGAGATACCGCTTCCACGCCTCGGGAACTCGGTGGACCGACACAGAGATCCAGGCGAGTTCCTTTGGCGCGCGCGGCGGGCGGGCCAGCCGCATGCCGGCCTCGTCGGGTGTGCGATCGCGCTTGCGAAGATTGCATGGCCGGCAGGCCGCGGCGACGTTCTCCCAGATGTGCTGGCCTCCACGCGACCTGGGCATGATGTGGTCGATCGAGTCGGCCATGTCGCCGCAGTACTGGCAGCAGTGTTCATCGCGCACGAAGACTGCACGACGAGACATGGCCGTGCGGCGGTGATACGGGACCTTGACGACGTACCGCAGGCGAATCACCACGGGATTCGGAACGCTGAGCGATTCCGAATGAAGGTGAGTTCCATCGTCTTCGATGATGTCGGCCTTGTCGGCGAGCACCAGGCATGCGGCCCGGCGGGAGGGCACGACCGAGAGCGGCTCATACGTTGCGTTCAACACAAGCGCGCTCCTCATGGCGTCAGACCCTACCGATGCCTGCCGTCGGGCGCGAGCGAATTCACGCTCGCCGCTGCGGGTATCAAGAACCCAGTGCTCGGTGAACCTTGCACCATGAGAGGTAGTTCAGCACATCCGCGGCCACGATGCGATGCTTGGTATCGCCGTATTGGGTTTGCAGGCGGAATCGCACATAGTCGCCCGGAGGCAACGGCAGGAACGGACGCCGCGCCCACCAACGTCGGGGCAACGATGCGCGGTACTGGCGCGCGGCCGTGATCCACAAGCCGGGACGGCCGATCACCACGGCGGCACACCGCACCGCAGCCCACGGTGTCACCGAGCCTTCGGCACTCTGACATCAGTCGCCTTCGGCTCCTTCGGCAGGCCGAGAACCATCTCGCCGATGATGTTGCGTTGGATCTGCGACGAACCCGCGTAGATGGTGCCGGCCCGGGCGTTGAGGAAGGTACCGACCCAACTCCACGAACTGTTCGGCGCACCTGCATCGTCGGTCTGGAACGCAGTCGATGGGCGCCGCCCGCTCGGTGTCATGGCGTATGGACCGAGGATGTCGAGCGCCAACTCTGTGGCGATCTTGTGGTACTCGCTCCAGTACAACTTGGAGATCGCCCCGTCGGGCCCCGGTTGATGACCCTGAAGGAACTTGGTCAGCGTGCGCATTCCGCTGTACCGCATGATCTGCACCTTGGTGTAGCACCACGCCAACCGTTGGCGGATGTTTGGATCGTCGATTGCCCCTGACTCCTTGGCCAGCAGCAGCAACCGATCGAGCTCGGCTTGATAGCGAATGGGAACGGTCGCTGCCGATTCACCGCGTTCGTATCCGAGCAATGTCATGGCGACAGCCCATCCATTGTTGAGACCACCTACCACTTCATCTTTCGGCGCGGTGGCATCGGTGTAGAAGATCTCGTTGAACTCGCTCTCGCCGGAGATCATCTTGATCGGACGAACCTCGATCCCTGGCTGGCGCATATCGACCAGGATGAACGAGATGCCCTTGTGTCGGGGAGCATCGGGGTCGGTGCGCACCAACGTGAAGATGTGGTCGGCGAGATGGCCCGCCGACGTCCAGATCTTCTGGCCGTTGAGTACCCATTGGTCGCCGTCGAGCGCGCCGCGCAGGCCGATGTTCGACAGGTCGCTGCCAGCGTTGGGTTCGGAGTACCCCTGACACCACGTGTCGGCCCCCGACAGGATCCTCGGCAGATACCGGCTCTTCTGTTCGTCAGTGCCCCAATGCAGCAGGGTGTTGCCGAGCATCTGAATGCCGAAGACATCGTTCGGCCCTCCCGTCGGTACCCCAGCCTTGGCGAACTCTTCGGCGATGATCACCTGCTCGAGCGCCGACAACCCGGCGCCCCCGTACTCGGTGGGCCAACCCGGCGCCAGGTATCCGGCCGTGAACAACGTGGTACGCCATTCAGTCACGAAGGCGGTGAGTTCGTCGCCATCGAGGGCACCGATTCCACCCCACTTGGCGGGCAGTTTCTCGGCGAGAAAGGCCTGGACCTTTTCGCGGTAGGCCTCGGCATCGGCGGAGTAGGTGGGGCGCATGACCCAAGGTTACCCGTCGGTAGGACCGTACAAGAACCCGTCAATCGCTAGGTCTGCGGCTGCCGGGCCAACGCCGCCGCGCCGATCAATGGAGCCCGTGGTCCCAACGTCGCCGGCATGACCTGGAACCCGCTGGTGAATGGCAACCTGGCTCGCTTGTCGAGCTCATCTTGAGCTGCACGGAAAAACGGCTCGCCAAAGCCCAGCGCCACCGATCCACCGACGAGCGCCAGCTTGAGATCGCACAACGCGCCCACCGACGCCAGCGCGCGACCGACCATCACGCCGGTTCGTTCGACGATTGCGCCGGGGGCGCGCTGGGGCGGACGCCCGGTCTCGGCCTCGATCGCTCGACCGCTGCAATACGTTTCCAAGCATCCCTTGCCGCCGCAGATGCACGGCCGACCGTCGGGTTCGACGACCACATGGCCGATGTACCCGGCGTTTCCAACCCTGCCCTGTAACAGGTGCCCGCCGCTGACGACTCCCCCGCCGACGCCGGTCCCCATCACGACTCCGATGAAATCGTTGACGCCAACTGCCCCACCGCACCACGCCTCGGCCAGTGCCAGTGCTCTGGCATCGGTGTCGACCGCGACGGGGAGTTGCAGCAGCTCCTCCAGCTCGGCCGCTAGCGGAAACCCGCTCCAGCTGGGGATGTACAAGGGTGACACCGTGCGCGTCGCCGGATCGATCGGCCCTCCGCAGCCCACCCCGCACCCGACCAGCTCCCTCGGTGCCGCAGCGACGACTCGAAGGATCAATCTCGACAGTGTGGGCCACACATCCCGAGGGGGCGTGAGCAGGCGATCGCGCACCAGAATTCTTCCGGATTCGTCGACAACACCAGCGGCCAGCTTGGTGCCACCGACATCGACGGCTAGGTAGCAACGAGTCACGCGGCCAGACCGTAGCGCCCCGCCCTTGCAATCTGCCGTCCGCCGTCTACCCTTCCACCCGTGACGGCGATCCAGACAGAACCAACCCGAACGTTCGCATCCCTATTCGAGGCCATCACGAGCAACATCGCTCGTGTCGTGCAGGGCAAGAAAGATGCGATCGACCTTGCAGTTTCCTGTCTGCTCGCCGAAGGGCATCTCCTCATCGAAGATGTGCCAGGAGTCGGAAAGACCAGCCTCGCCAAGGCCATGGCGGCGTCGGTGCACTGCTCATGGAAGCGCGTGCAGTTCACACCCGACCTGCTGCCCGCCGATCTCATCGGCGTCAGCATCTACCAGCGGTCGAGCGAATCGTTCGTGTTTCAGCGAGGTCCGCTGTTTGCCAACATCGTGTTGGCCGACGAAATCAATCGAGCCTCACCAAAGACTCAATCTGCATTGCTCGAAGCAATGGAAGAGCGCCAAGTCAGCGCCGACGGTTCCAGCCACATGCTGCCCGAGCCCTTCATGGTCATCGCCACCCAGAACCCCGTCGAACAAGAGGGCACATACCGGTTGCCGGAGAGCCAGCTCGACCGCTTCCTCATGCGATTGTCGCTCGGTTATCCCGATCGCGAAGCAGAGCTGGCGATCGTGCAGACTCACGGCGCCAACACGGCGATGAACGATCTGCAAGCCGTGGTCACAACCGACGAGGTCATGGCCCTGATCGAAGCGGTGCGCACCGTGCACCTGGCACTCACATTGCAGGGGTACATGGTCGATCTAGCGGAGGCCAGTCGACGGCATCCTGCATTGCTGCTCGGTCTGTCGCCACGCGCGACGCTGCAACTGTCGCGAGCTACCCGGGCTCGGGCCGCCAGCCAGGGTCGCGAGTATGCCACACCCGACGACGTCAAGGCGGTTGCCGAGCCGGTGCTGTCTCACCGCGTGATGTTGCGACCCGATGCGATGTCTCGGGGTGTCACCGGCGTCTCGGTCATCCGCGAAGTCGTCGCCTCCGTGCCTGTCCCTGCCGGTCGATAGATGATTACCCGGCACGGTTGGACAGCAATTGTCGCCGCCGCCGCCTCATTCGCGATCGGACGCGTGTTCGGCTTGATCGAGTTGTACGTCGTCGGCGTCGGCATCGTGATCGCCCTGCTCGTCGCGTTGATCTCGGTACAAGGACGACTGCCGCCACTCAACGTCAGGCGAATCGTCAGCCCGTCGATGGTGTCGGTCGGCGAGGCGGCCCGCATCGATATCCAGATCGCAAACCTTGGCCGTCAGCCGTCGCCATATCTTCAACTGTGGGAGCCGGTCGGCAACAACGGTGGTGCACCGATGCAGCTGGCCAGGCTCGGCCCCGGGCAAGCCGCCAGCGCTGCATATCGGGTTCCCACCGCCCGGCGAGGACTCGTCCGTACCGGACCGCTTCGAGCGCTGCGGCGCGACGTGCTTGGCCTGACCCAGAGAAGCACGACGTTGGCCGGTACCGAAGAAGTGCTGGTCGTGCCACACACGATCGCCTTGCCGTTCCCGTCTGTGGGTTCGTCGGGTCGCCTCGGGCAACACCTGCGGATGAAGTCGTGGGGGCAGACCGGCACCGAGTTCCATTCACTGCGCGAGTACCAGCGCGGTGACGACATTCGCCGGATCAATTGGAAGGCGTCGGCGCGGTCCACTGCATTGATCGTCCGCGAGACAGCGCTCGAGGGCATTCGGCGATGCACGGTCATACTCGATACCACCGCCTCGGAATACACCGCTGGCTCGTTCGAGCAGGCCGTGATCGCCGCCGCCAGTATCACGGCCAGCTCTGCCCACACCGGCGTCAACACGCGCTTCGCCACGCACGAGGTCGACCTTCGCGGGCCCGATGTCGCCGCCAACACCCTTCGTTGGCTGGCGACCGTCGAGCCGTCCATCGAAGTGCCCGAGATGGCATCGATGAACAGCGGCATGTCCGAGGGCATGGGCCTCATGGTGATCGTCACCGGCGCATCGACCAGTGCGGCGGCCGCTCAGCTTCGTGCGGCAACGAGCCAGGACGAGACATTGGTCGTGGTGTGCGCGACGCACTACAACGCCAGCAGTCGGTTCGTCGTCGATGCCACGTCGACCGAGTCGATGATCGCCTCATGGACGATGCTGATCGTCGGGTCGAGCCAGGCGGTGTTGTCGTGACCGCTGCCGTTGCCGCACCGGCGAGGAAGAGCGCCGACAGCGCTCAACCGATCTACGCACACGTTCCGGCAACCATCGCACTCACGCTGCTGACCATTGTCACTGCCATCAGCCTCTGTCGTGTCTTTCCCGATTGGGCCTACCTGCGCCCGATGCTGGTGGTGTGCATAGGCGTTCACGCTGTGATGTGTCTCCTGCGAATGCTCAGGGTCACCGCATGGCTGGCCCTGCCCGCCGGTCTGCTGGCCATGGCCGCATTGGTCGGCTTGATCTACTTCCGCGACTCGACTCGGTTCGGCTTGCCGACGGGCGAGACCATCGAGCAGTTCCGTATCAGCATGCGGCTCGTTTGGCAGCAGTTCCCTCGCGCGGTGTCGCCTGTGCCGAGCGAAGGAAGCTTCGCGATCGCAGCGACCACTGCTCTGGCGTTGTGCGCCTGGCTCGCCGACTCGTTTGCGTTCCGGGCCTTCGGCCGGGCGGAAGCTGTGGTACCAGCCGGGGTGGTGTTCATTTTCACATCTGCGCTCGGAGTCAATCGCAACCGGGTGTCGGTTGCCGCGCTGTGGATTGGCGCAGCAATCCTCACGATCGCCGCTCTGCGCATGGCTCACGCCCGCGACGACTCGGCGTGGATGGGCAAGCGTCGGCAGTCGCTCTGGTCGGCCCTGCCGGCAGCGGTCGCCTGTGCGTTGTTCGCGACGACGGGCGCGGCGGCGGTTGCCCCACAACTCCCTGGCGCCGGCGACAAGGCGCTGCTCGACACGCGAAATCGAGAGGGAGACGTCACCGAAGTGGTGAGCCCGCTGGTCGAAATCCGCTCCCGACTGGTCAATCGTGGCAACGTCGAGTTGTTCACAGTAGCGACGGAGAATCCCAGGTATCTCGGCCTGTCTGCACTCGGCCTGTTCGACGGCACGCGGTGGACAACGCTGCCAGAGGATCTCCGCGCGGCCGACGGAACCCTTGCGCAGCCGCAGCCCAACGCAGAACTTCTGCGACAACAGATCACGATCAAGAAACTCGGCGGCCAGCTGGCTCCAGCAGCTCGCACGGCGGTGTCCGTCTCATGGCAGGGGTCCGCGCTCTCGTGGGCTGACGAAGCGGGCGCATTGTACGTCGACGGTGGCCTACAACCCGGATACCAGTACCAGGTCACGTCGGCCAACTACGACCCATCAGCCGACGAACTTCGCAGCGCCACGGTCGATCGCGCCCCCGACCCGGCCTACTACGACCTGCCGAGAAGCGTGCCCGACGAGGTGCGCGAACTCGCCCAGCTGGTGACCGCACAATCGCCGACCGCATACGACAAGGCGAGGGCGCTGCAGGATTGGTTCCGCTCGCAATTCGAGTACTCGACGACGGTTCAGCGTGGCCACAGCAATGACGCGATGCTCAACTTCCTCAGCATCAAGAAGGGGTACTGCGAACAGTTCTCGGCGACGTTCGCGGCGATGGCGCGGGCCGTCAGCCTGCCGTCACGAGTGATGGTCGGCTTCACCCAAGGCCGGCTCGGCGCCGACGGTCTTTACCACGTAGCCGGCCGTCACGCCCACGCCTGGTCGGAGGTGTGGTTCGACGGCTACGGCTGGGTGCTGTTCGATCCCACACCGGGTCGCGGTGCCCCTGGCGCCGAGCAACACACTGGCGCAGCAGCGGCACAAGAGGAAGGCAACAACACTCCTGGCGGGAACACTGGCCAGGCTCCCACACCATCGTTCACGCCTGCCTCAGCGCCACGCGATCGACCGGAGAACGAAGGCCCGACGGGGCCAACGACGCCGCGCAACCCGGCACTCACGAACAATTCCGGCGGTGGATCGGCGGGCGGCTGGATCCTGGCCGCAATCGTTCTGGCAGTCTTGGCCTGGGTCATCGCCATGCCTCGCGTCCTCAACCGATGGTCGCGGCACCGAGCCCGGGATCCGGCAGACCGTGTGACGTCGGCCTGGGCCGCAACGGTGCGATCGCTCGGCATGGCCGGCGCCCCGCGTGTGTCCGGCGCGACGCCCCTCGAGTACGCCCGATCGGTCGACGTAGGCAGGGCCGAGACAGTCGAGATCGCCCGACTGGTGACGCGGGCCGTGTACTCACCGCGGGGTGTCGATGCGACTGCAGCTGAACGCAGCGAACTGCTGCGCAGCGAAGTCGATGCGGCCTGTCGGGCACGCATGAGTCTGACCACCAGGTTGCTGGATCATCTCGATCCGCGATCGGCCTGGGGACGCATCACCGGCTAGACGGGCCGACAGACCTCATTCACCGCGACTGCCGGCCGAACCGCCAAGTCGACTGCGCACGCTGTCGCTGAGGTGGTTCAGTCCAGCCTCGCCGATTGCCGCGACGTGACGCTCGGCGATGACCAATGCTGCGATTGCGGCGACGAACGCGGCAAACGACAGGTACGGGCTGACACCGAGCAGCACAACGGTCAACACCAAGCACAACAACGTCGAGGCCGAGCTGACGATCACAGCGCGGCGTGACCCGACATGGCGCGGTTTTATGTCGCGACCAAAACTCGGGTCGCGCTGGAGCTGCTCTTCGATCTGGCGCAGAATGCGTTGTTCATCCTCTGAGAGCGGCATGGCGAGCTCCTGACCGATTGCCTTGCGACATCTTTCCACGATTCCGCGCCGGAGACAACGCAGGACGCGAACGATTTATGGGCTGGGTGGCTCATCGGGGCCCCACTGCTGGGCACCTCGCCGCACTATCCGGAGCCCACGGTCACTCACCGCGCTCGCCGGACCAATCGCAGTGGTGCCGAATCGCTTGCGAATCGCGTCGACGGTCTCCTCGGCGAGCAGCCAGTGGTGTTCGTCGTCGAGCCGTGCATCGAACAGGTCATCGAGGCTCAGCTGCTGCGACCCGGACGTGAAGTTGCTGGAGCTGACTCCGAGCAATCGCACGCCTGGCGATGCGTCAATGGCACGCAGCAACGGCTCGACGGCGGCAACGATCGCGTGCGCAGTGGAAACGCCACCCGGCACAGTGATCGATCTGGTGATGGTCTCGAAGCCGGCGAAACGTACCTTCAACGTCAACGTGCGCGCTGCCCCACCGTGTGCCCGCAACCGTGCCGCGACCGCATCGGAGAGCCGCACGAGTTCACGAACCAACTCTGCGTAGGTGTGTACGTCAGAGGCGAACGTCTCCTCGTGCCCGATCGACTTCATCTCCCGATCCACCTCGACGGGTCGATCGTCGACGCCCCACGCCAGGCGATGGAGATGTTGCCCATGCGCGGTGCCGAGGCAGGCCACCAACGCTGCTTCGTCGAGATCGGCGAGATCGGCGACGGTGTGCACACCGAGCCGCTGCAGACGCTGCAGCGTTGCCGGACCAACACCCCAGAGGGCCTGCACGGGAAGCGGGTGCAGGAACCTGAGCTCTTGCCCCGGCAACACCTCGACGACACCTTTGCCTTCGCGAACCCCGTCTGGCGAGGCAATCGGCTTCGCCGCGACGGAAGACAGCTTGGCGAGAAACTTGTTGGGAGCGACACCGACCGAACAGTGCAGCTGCAACTCGTGCCACACCCTGTCGCGGATTGTCTGGGCGATCACCGCCCCGGGACCATGCAGGCGCAGCCCACCGGAAACGTCGAGGAAGGCCTCGTCGAGGACCAGCGGTTCGACCAGCGGAGTGATCGATGTGAAGATGCTGTGCACGTCGGAACTGACCGATGCGTACAGAGCGTGATCGCCAGGCAGGAACACGGCGTCGGGACACAGACGCTTTGCCGTCACACTGGGCAACGCCGAGCGCACGCCGTACCGGCGCGCTTCGTACGATGCTGCAGCGATCACACCGCGCGGACCCGTGCCACCGACCACGACCGGCTTGCCAACAAGATCGGGTCGGCGACGAAGCTCGACGCTGACGTAGAACGCATCCATGTCGACGTGCAGAATCACGCGCTGACCGGCCGGAGGAGCTCCGGTCATGCGATGCGTTCGACTAGCGAGGTCGTGCGATCAGTGCCGATCACTCGGAAGTGGAACGATCCTGGCGGCTCGAGCGAACCTGTCAGCCAGTGTCCCACGGGAACGTGCACCCACTGCGGGCTGGTTGCCAGCAGTGCCGGCGCCTCAGCACTGGCGACCGTGCGCACCTCCTCGACGATCCCATCTGGATCGGCGAGTACGACATCACCAACCACATCCGCCGTCTCCCACGCCTCGACGCGGAGCCGCCAACCGAGCTGCGGTGCCTCGACGATGACCGAATATCGAAGGTCGGCCCAGCCCGCGACCGTGAGTCCTGTTTCCTCGAAGACCTCGCGGGCAAGACCTTCTCGGATCGATTCGCCGCGGTCGATGACGCCGCCAGGAGGCGTCCATTCGATCGTACGATCCCGCCGCCGGTTGCCGACCAACACCAAACCGTCCAGTTCGACGCCGCCAATACGAGGGATCAAGGCCCCTCCGACGACCCAATTCCTCATACCGGCATTGTGCCACAGGAACACACGTTCGAAGCCCCGTCAGCCGCCCTGCGCCCTGCGCCGGCGACGACCGCCGAAATCGGCGACCCACAGCTTGATGACGATCACGAGCGCCTCGCGCACGATCCCGCCCGACATCTTCGAAACACCGGCGGTGCGATCGCGGAACGTGATCGGGAACTCGACGACCTTGCCGCCGATGCGTACCAGACGGTAGGTCATCTCCACCTGGAAGCCGTATCCCTCGGCGGTCACGGTGTCGAATTCCATCCGGTCCAACGCCTCGGCGCGGTACGCCCGATAGCCGGCCGTCGCATCGTTGATGGCCAAGCCGAGCACGCCGGCGGCATACCGATTCCCCCACCGTGACAGCCATCGGCGCCGCCACGGCCAGTTCTCGGTGAGGCCACCCGGCACGTACCGGCTGCCGATCGCCAGGTCGGCGCCATGCTCGGCGTTGGCGATCAGCGCCGGCAGAACGGCCGGATCATGGGACAGATCCGCATCCATCTGGACGCAGATCTCGGCGCCGCGATCAATCGCGGCTCGCAACCCGGTCCGATACGCCGAACCGAGCCCAGCCTTGCCTGACCGGCGAATGACGCCGATGTGACCAAGTGTGGTGTTCAGCTTCTCGGCCAGATCGGCGGTGCCGTCCGGGCTGGCGTCGTCGACGATCAGCATGTCGGCCTGAGGTGCTGCCAGTCGTACTTCGCGGCAGAGCCTCTCGATGTTGCCGGCTTCGTTGTAGGTCGGCACGACCACGGTGACTCGCACGACCGCTGAGCCTACGATGTCAGGGTGGCCGACTCAGACGTTCCGCTCTCCGCGCTCCCGCCCCCCAAGGCACGGTTCGCCGCATTCGTCGCCATCCTGCTCAGCGGATTCGCTGGTGGCCTCATCGGCTACACGCTCGTCGAGCTGCAATGTCATGGAACCTGCGCGACACAACGCGGACTCGGCGCGCTCGTCGGCGCGATCATCGCCGCGCTGGGCATGAGTGTGGTTGCGGTACTGGTGCTCCGTGCGCTTGGCGAGTGGAAAGAAATCGAGCGCCGGCAGCACAGCGACAACGCGTCGTGACCGACCTCCCCCGCGAGTTGTGCGACCTGGCTGCGCGGCTTGCGGTTGCTGCCGGGGAACTTGTCTTCGAAGGACGCAAGAACGGTCTCACGTCGATCTCAACAAAGTCGTCCGACACCGACATCGTCACCGAGTTCGATCGCGCCTCCGAGCGTTTGATCGTTGATGGCTTGGCCACCGACCGACCGGACGACGCAGTGGTCGGCGAGGAAGGAACCGACGCGCCGGGCGTGTCGGGGATTCGCTGGCTGATCGATCCGATCGATGGCACCACCAACTTCCAATACGACCTGCCTGGCTACGCTGTTTCGATCGCGGCGCTGTCCGGCGATCGGCCAGTGGCGGCAGCTGTGTACATCCCAGGCAGTCGCGAGCTGTTCACGGCGGTCGCCGGCGAAGGCGCTCAGCTCAACGGCTCCCCAATCCATTGCGGCACAACGTCATCGATCCAGCATGCGCTCATCGCCACCGGCTTCTCGTATCAGGTCGAACGTCGGCGCGAACAGGCGCAGCGGATAGCCCGAGTCATCCCTCGGGTGCGCGACATTCGTCGATTCGGTGCAGCGGCGTCCGACCTGTGTTACCTCGCCGCCGGACGGCTCGACGTCTACTACGAGCAATGGTTGGGGCCGTGGGATTGGGCTGCTGGTGAGCTGATCGCACGCGAGGCCGGGTGCCGAACCGGGCGTTTCGACGGCGGTCCGATCGCCCACAACGAGGTACTGGCTGCGAACCCGGTGCTGTTCGATCAGATGATCGAGTTGCTAGCGGTCACCGAACCGGGGCGCAATCCTGGCATCATGTGAGCCGTGGGTACTCGCATCCTTTCCGTCGAAGACGACGAGCGCATCCGAACGGCGGTCAAACTGGCTCTTGAAGACGAGGGCTGGACGGTCGATGAGGCCGGCAGCGGCGAGGAAGCCATCGATCTCTTCCACCGTGCTCTACCCGACGTCGTGCTCATCGACATCATGCTGCCTGGCATGGATGGGTTCGAGCTGTGCCGCACGCTGCGGCGACACAGCGACGTGCCGATCGTCATGGTGACCGCTCGCAACGACACCCACGATGTAGTCGCCGGTCTCGAGGCGGGTGCCGACGACTATCTGACGAAGCCATTCGCACCGAAGGAACTCTCGGCACGCATTCGGGCACTGCTGCGTCGCATCCGCCCGATCAGTCCGTCGCACGCCCGACTGGTGTTCGGCGATCTCGAAATCATTCCGGACGAGGGCAAGGTCTTGCGGTCGGGGACGGAGCTACATCTCACCAAGACCGAGTTCCGGCTGCTGTGCGAGCTCGCCCAGAATCCCGGCCGGGTGTTCAGCAGGGAGAGCCTGCTCGACAAGGTGTGGGGCTACGACTACTTCGGAGATGGGCGACTCGTCGATGTGCACGTCCGCCGCCTGCGCACCAAGGTCGAGTCCGACGCCGCCAATCCACGCCACGTCGTGACCGTGCGCGGCCTCGGGTATCGCCTTCAGTCGTGACCGTCGCGCACGACACCGTCGGCGCTGAGCCGCCACGAGGACTCGTCAAAGCAACGGTCGGTCTCTTCATGAAATGGCGTCCGGCCCGGTTCGGTCTGCGCACTCGAATCATGTCGATGTTCGTCATCGGTGCCCTGCTGCTGTCGACGTTCCTCGCCGCCGTCGCCTACTCCTTCACTCGCAGCAGCCTCATCAACCAGCGCGAACGCACCAGTACCGAGCAGGCGTACCGCAACGCGCGAGTCGCCCAACGCGAGATCAGCGCCAGCAACACGAGCGCCAACACGATCATCGATCGCCTGCAGCAGGTCGGTGTGAACCAGGCAGCGATCAACGTTGACGGTGCCTGGGCTTCCCCATCGGCCCGATTCACCTCCGATGTCATTCCTGCGGCGATGCAGGCAAGGGTGATCGACGAACGCGTCCCGGCCAAGATGATCATCTCGTTCGACGGAGTTCCGACACTGGTGATCGGGATTCCCTTGGAATCGTCGAGTGCGGCCTACTTCGAGTTCGCCGACCTCTCCGATGCCAACACGACGTTGCGCAATGTCGGGCTCAGTCTCTTGTTCGGCGGCTTGATCACCACGCTCGCCGGTGCCTTGACGGGCATGATCGCCGCCAAGCGAGTCATACGTCCGCTGGGCGACGCCGCCCAAGCCGCCAAGGCCATCGCTGGCGGCAGACTCGACACCCGCCTCGAGAGTACCGACGACCACGACCTCCAGCTGCTGTCGACGGCCTTCAATGACATGGCCGAAGCGCTGCAGAATCGAGTGGAACGCGACGCACGATTCGCAAGCGATGTCAGTCACGAGTTGCGGTCGCCATTGATGACGCTGGCCGCCAGCGTCGAGGTGATGCAGGCCCGACGCGACGAGATGCCCGAACGAGCTCAGGCGGCACTTGACCTACTCGTGGGCGACGTCGCCCGGTTCCAAGGCCTGGTCGAAGACCTCCTCGAGATCTCGAGGTTCGATGCGGGCGCAATCCGCCTGCACCTCGAGGATCTACTCGTCGCCGAGTTCGTACGACAGGCCGTTGCTGTCAGCAGCATGCCGCGAACCAAACTGACTGTCAGCGATCGTGCGGAGGGGCTGATCATGCACGGCGACCGTCGCAGGTTGGCGCGCGTCGTCGCCAACTTGATCGACAATGCACGGGTACACGGTGGCGGGGCACCTGAGATCAACGTGACCGAAGCCGACGGGGAAGGCGAACCGCTCGCGCATGTGTGGATCATTGTCGAAGATCACGGTCCCGGGGTTCCGCACGAAGAACGGAACCTGGTTTTCGAACGGTTCGCGCGCGGTGCCGTGGCAGGCCGGCGGTCCAGCAGCGACGGGGCGGGCCTCGGGCTGTCGCTGGTCGACGAACATGTACGAATGCACGGAGGCCGGGTGTGGGTCGAAGACCGATCCGACGGCCGGCCGGGGGCACGTTTCGTGCTGGAGCTACCGGCGGAGGAGGTCGGAATCGGATGAGCTGTTCGACGATGCGACGACGTCGAGTCATTGCCCTTCTGCTGATCACCCTGACCGCGGCTTCCTGTTCGATCGACGCCGAAACCACACCTCGCAACATTGCAGTGCGCGACCGACGCGATCTGAGTGCAAACTTCGACCAAGCAGCCGGCGCGGCCACCGGATCCGGGAGGATCTACCTGCTTTCTCCGGAGATCGTCGGCCAGTCGCGCACCCTGCAGTCGGTGGCCCGAGATGTCGGAGACACTCCCGCCAACGCCCTGCAAGCCCTGTTCGAGGGCCCCAACACCGACGAACTTCAGGCCCTCCTTCGTTCGGCCATCCCTCCCGGCACTCGCCTGCTCGACGTCGCCCAATCCGGAGGAGAACTCGTCGTCAACGTGTCCGGCGAGTTGCAGCAACTCACGGGAGAGGCGTTGATCAACGGCGTCGCCCAAATCGTGTTGACGGCATCGGAAATCACCGGCGTGACGGGAGTGTCCATTGCCATTGACGGTGTTCCGCAGCATTGGCCGGCGGCCAGCGGAGAACTGCAGAGCGAGCCGTTGACTCGCTACGACTTCCCCGGGTTGGTGGTGTCGTCGCAACCGGCCTTTCCGTCGGTACCGTCGCCCGAACCCGTGGCTTGACCAGAAACGCCGGCGGTTACGAGAGCAACAACTTGCCAAGTCGACGTGCTGCGATGCTCATACCGATGCCAGCGACTGCGAACAACACGACGACGTGACCGATGCTCGACAGTGTGAACACGCCGGCATTGGCCGCCCTGACCAGGGCCACACCGTGATACAGGGGTGACAATTGCGCCACCCATGCCCATGAGCCGTAGCTCGTCAACGGAAAGAACGTCGCCGAGAACAAGAACATGGGCATCGTCGCCGTCGGCACGAATTCGAAGTCACTGAAGCCGCGCATGAACGTGGTGACGGCAAAGCCCACCGAGGCAAACGTCAACCCGATCAACGCACAGATCGGCAGGGCCAACAGGACCCATGGTGATCCGACGAGCCCGAGTCCCCACATCACACCGAGGAAACCCACCGCGTAGATCTGGCCGCGGATCAATGCCCACGTGATCTCACCGACAGCGACGTCGCCAGCCGACATCGGCGTCGCCAGCGCAGCGTCGTAGATGCGGGCCCACTTCATCTTGAAGAAGATGTTGAAAGTCGAGTCGTACACCGCACCGTTCATGGCCGACGCGGCCATCAACGCGGGAGCCACGAACTCGTCGTACGGCACGGCTCGACCACCGACATCGACTCCCCCGATGAGGTCGCCGAGACCGACTCGCATCGACAGCAGGTAGAACAGCGGCTCGAAGAACCCACTGAAGATGATCAGCCACTGCCGGCGATAGGCGACGATGTTGCGACCGACCATCCGCTGCGGACGACGTACGTCGCGCAGCATCGGTGGCAGCATCCGCAGCACCAGCGTCATGAATACAGCCGCTTTCGCATGAACCGATGAGAAAGCAGCGATCCGGCGACGATCCAGCCGAGCAGCACGGCGACGTGGCCGAGCCCAGCCGAACGTCCCATATGTGCGACCGTGAAGCCACGAGCCAGTTCGACGCCGTGCCACAGCGGCAACACCTTGACGATGGCCTGAAGCCATCCGGGAAGCTGTGTGATCGGGTAGAAGGCTCCTCCGAACAAGAACAGCGGGATGACGAGGAACCGGTTCATCGCCGCAAATCCCTCGTCGGTCTTGCGCCGAATGGAGAACGCCATCAGCGGCATGGCGAACGCCATTCCGGTCAATGCTGCGGCAGCGATGCCCGCAATCAGACCCCAATCCCTCGCCTCGGGAAACAACGCCAGAACGAGCGCCACGGCACTGCTCGCCACCGCGCATCGGACGGCCATCCACAACGCATGGCCCCCGACGATGTCGGCGGGACCGAGTGGGGTCGCCGAGATCCCGAAGTACGAACGCTGCCAAACGAACCCGCCCATGATCGGCCACAAACTCTCATTTGCTGCCAGGGCCATTGCCGTAGTGACCATCAACGCCGGCGAGATGAACGCCACGTACGACACACCGCCGAGCACATCGCTGGCGCGAGAAGTTCGATCGACGAGCGAACCAACACCCACGCCGAGTCCGAGCAGATAGAGCAGCGGTTGCACGATCGACGCCAGCAGGTTGCCGACCCACAGCCGCCTGAACAGGGTGGCATGCCAGAACGCAACACGGACCGAGCCGGGGGTGGCCATCGCCATCGCTAGTCCACCAGCGTTCTTCCGGTGAGGTGCAAGAACACGTCCTCCAGGCTTGATCGCCGCACCAGCGAACTCATCGGCTGGATTCCACGACGGTGAACGTCGACCAGCGCAGCCTCTCCGTCGTCGGTGTAGATCAGTATGCGATCCGGAAGCACCTCGATTCGCTCGCCGATTCCTGACATGTCGCCGTGCCGTTCTCCGTCGCCGTTCGGTGTGAATCGGAGCTCGAGCACCTCTCTGGTCGAGTGTTGTTCGATCAGTGATCGAGGTGAGCCGGTGGCGACGATGCGGCCTCCGTCCATCACGACCAATCGATCGCAAAGCTGCTCCGCCTCGTCCATGTAATGCGTCGTGATGATCAACGTGACACCGTCATGCTTCAGTCGATAGAGCCGGTCCCACACGACATGACGCGCCTGCGGGTCGAGACCTGTTGTGGGCTCGTCGAGCAGGAGCAGATCCGGCTCGTTGATGAGCGAGCGACTGATCGAGAGGCGTCGCTTCATGCCGCCACTCAATTGATCGACGAGGCTGTCGGCGCGCTCACCGAGTTGCACGAACTCGAGGAGCTCCTTCGCTCGTCGCCGGCATTCGGCGCGGGGAATGTCGAAGTACCGTCCGTACACGACCAGGTTCTCCATCACGCTGAGCTCGTTGTCGAGCGTGTCGAGCTGCGGGACCACACCCAACCGAGCGCGAATCTGGCGCCCGTTGGATGCAGCGTCGAGTCCGAAGATCTGGAGTGATCCGGACGACGGCGGCGATACACAGCCGATCATTCGCATCGTGGTCGACTTGCCGGCACCGTTCGGACCGAGGAATCCGAAGGCCTCCCCCGACTCGACATCGAAATCGATGGAGTCGACCGCGACCATGTCGCCGTACTTCTTGGCGAGGCCACGGGCCGAGACGAGCGGTTGACTCACTTGCCGTGACAATACCGACTTATTCCCCGCCGGGCGACCGGTTATCCGAAGAAGACCTCGGCAACATCGTGATAGAGATGCAGATCGACGTAGCGGGTCTTCCCAACGGTCTCGTCGAGGGGGATCATCGTGACATCGGTGCCTCGCAGGACGGCCATCTTGCCCCACTCCTTGTTGTGTACGGCATCGATCGCGGCGATCCCGTAGCGGGTCGACAGTACTCTGTCGAACGCCGATGGAGTACCGCCGCGCTGAACATGGCCGAGCAGCACCACCCGGGTTTCCAAACCGGTACGAGCTTCGATCGCGTGCGCAATGGTGTCGGCAATCCCGCCAAGCCGAACGTGGCCGAAACGATCGTAGATCTTCTCCCGAGTTGGCATGGTGTCTACCCGCGGTTCGGCCCCCTCGGCGACGACCACGATCGATGCGTACCTGCCTCGTTCGTGTCGACGATGCAACAGCTCGCAGATGTTGTCGATATCGAACGGCTCCTCGGGTATCAGGATGGCGGTTGCGCCACCAGCGATCCCTGCGTACGTGGCGATCCATCCTGAGTGGCGACCCATCACCTCGACGATCATCACCCTGTCGTGACTCTCGGCAGTCGTGTGCAGCCGATCGATAGCGTCGGTGGCGATCTGCACAGCGGTGGTGAATCCGAATGTCATGTCGGTGCCGACGATGTCGTTGTCGATCGTCTTCGGCACGCCGACGATGGGGAGATCGAGGTCGTGGAAGAGCTTGCAGGCGACGGTCAAGGAACCATTCCCGCCGATGACGACGAGGCCGTCGATCTCCATGTCACGGAAGGTGGCTGCTACCTGCTCGGGCCCTTGGGGATCGTCATACGGGCTGCCGCGGCGAGTACCCAGCAGGGTGCCACCTCTGGGCAGCATGCCACGCAACGACCGCACGTCGAGGGGCATGGTTCGACGCTCGCGTACGCCGTCCCACGCATCGAGAAACCCGATCAGTTCGTCGCCATAGTTCAGCTCGCCCTTGCGAACAATTGCGCGGATGACCGCGTTGAGTCCCGGACAATCACCGCCACCTGTCAAAATGCCGACGCGCACGTGTGCAGAGGCTAGGCCACGGCGACCGAAAAGGAGGAGATTCACTTGGCGTGGGATGCGAACCGGCCGATCCCGTGGCGACGATTGCTACGCGAGGCGGCGATCTTTCTCGTCATCGGTGCGTTGGCGATGCTGTTCCTCGTCAACGAGCCACAGGCCAGCAGCTTCGTCGGCCTTGTCATCGGAATGGCGTTCTACGTGGCCTTTGTCGCCGTGCTGTCGAAGTTCGGTTACCAGCGTCAGTCCGTGCGCGAGGCACGCGAACGCCGACACGCCGCTGCGGCCGTCTCGACATCTGCGACCCAGGCCACCCGCCAGCGGCCGGCACCAACGAGGAGAACGAGCACCGGCCCATCGCAACGACCCAACCGTTCGACCAAGAAGCGACGCCGCTGACCGTGACATCAATAGGGTGACGTCGATGGATCGTGAAGTTGGGCGCTGCGTGATCGCGATTGATGCCGGCACGACCGGCGTTCGAAGCCGGGCGATCTTTGCAGCCGGCGGTGAGACCGCGTCGGCTTACCAAGAGTTCGGCCAGATCTATCCCGAACCCGGGTGGGTCGAGCATGACCCAGAAGAAATCTGGGCGGTCACCAGGTCAACGTTCAACGATGTCGTCGAGCGCGTCGGCAGCGACTCGATCGCTGCGATCGGTATCGCCAACCAGCGCGAAACGGTGGTTGCCTGGAATCGCCGGACCGGCAAGCCGTACGGCACGGCCATTGTCTGGCAGGACCGCCGCACCGCTGACCGATGCGAATCACTGCGGGAGAGCGGCTATCTGTCTCTGGTACGCACCACTACGGGCCTCGTGCTCGACCCGTATTTTTCGGCGTCGAAGTTTGAATGGCTGTTGACCAACCGAGACATTCCCATCGACGATGATCTCGCGCTCGGCACGATCGACTCGTGGCTGATCTGGAATCTCACCGGTGGCACAGTTCATGCCACTGACGTGACGAATGCCAGCAGGACCATGTTGTTCGACATTCGGACGCTGCAGTGGTCGAGTGATCTGTGCGATGTGTTCGGCGTGCCGATCTCGGCATTGCCCACAGTTCTTCCGTCGAGCGGCCGCTTCGGTGTGACGTCCGATGTCTCCGGTTGCAGCGCCGGTATCCCGATCTCCGGCGTGGCCGGCGACCAGCAGGCAGCCCTGTTCGGCCAAGCGTGCTTTACGCCGGGCATGGCCAAGAACACGTACGGCACGGGAAGCTTCGTGTTGTTGAACGTTGGCTCGTCATGCCCTCCGCCCACCGAGGGGATGCTGACAACCGTTGCGTGGCAGCTTTCGGACGGGACCGTTGCCTACGCACTGGAGGGCGCCATCTTCGTGACCGGCGCGGCCATTCAGTGGCTCCGCGACGGGTTGGGTGTGATCGAATCGGCAGCCGAAATCGGCCCGTTGGCAGCCAGTTCACCGGATAGCGGCGGCGTGTACGTGGTACCGGCGTTCGCGGGTCTCGGCAGCCCGTGGTGGGACCCATACGCCCGAGGCACGATCGTCGGCATCACGCGAGGCACGTCGAAGGCTCATCTCGCCCGCGCCGTGGTCGAGGCAATGGCCTTCCAAACACGCGACGTGGTCGAGGCGATGGCGGCAGCCAGTGGCACAACCCTTGCCGCACTGCGGGTCGACGGTGGCGCGTCGGTGATGGACCTGTTGCTGCAACTGCAAGCAGACCAACTCGGCGTCGCGGTTCAGCGACCGATCGACCAGGAGACCACTGCGCTCGGCGCGGCCTACCTTGCCGGCCTCGCCGAAGGCGTCTGGCCGTCGCTGGCGGCGATCAACGAACGATGGCAGATCGACGCAACCTTCCAGCCTGAGCCCGATCGGACCTTCACCGATCTCGGCCATGCCACGTGGCTGCGGGCCGTCGAACGGTCACGCGGCTGGATCGGCGCTCCATGAACCGTGGCAGCGTCGTCGCCGTTGGCACCTGTGTTGCCTTGCTGTGCGCATCTGCCGCGTCGGCGTTGACCGACGTTGGTCAGCCTGCTGGGGCCATCGACCCGGCGACCCGCGGCACAATGGTGCAGGTCACGCCGACGCTGCCGCCACCTGTGCCCCGCGTGCTGTGGATGGGCGACTCGTCGCTCGAAGGGCTGAAGTTCTACACGGCTGCATTCAATGCGATCGGCGGCATGACCTACGTGTTCGACGCCGAGTCGTGCCGGCGTCTGGTGAGGCCGTCCTGCCTCAGCCAGGCCGGCAACACCCCGAGCACCGCGCTGGCGGCGATCCAGAACGCACCGGGCCAATTCGATGCGGTGGTCATCGGCACGGGTTACAATGAGGGCAGCAACGGGTTCGGCCAGAACTTCGACGCGATCATCTCGGCCGCTCGCGCCAAGGGTGCCGTGCGCATCGTCTGGATGAACTATCGACTACGCGACGGACTCACTCGAGGCGGTACCGACAACAACGGGTCGTATGTTTCCAACAACGAGACACTGTTGCAGAAGGTCGCCAGCGGCGCATATCCCGATGTGTTCATCGCCAACTGGCGCGACTACACCGCTCCGGTTCGGTCGTGGTTCGTAAGCGACGGTATCCACTACCAGCCCACGGGAGCGCTCGGCGCGGCCGACTACATCTCGAGATGGATCACGCATCTCTTCTCGGAGCCGTGTCCAAAGCCGATGATCGTTGGCGGGCCCATCGACAACCCGTGCACATCGCCCGACGGACATCTGCCCCCCGACGTACGAGCCCTCTACGGCTAGCAGGCTCAGCCGAGCTTCGGGAGACCCCGCTTGAGGTTGCGGATGCCCTGGGCGATGCGCCGCTCGTTCTCGATGAGGGCGAACCTGGCAAAGCCTTCGCCGCCGGGACCGAAGCCAACACCGGGCGAGAGAGCAACCTCGCATTCGCGTACCACGTGCGAGCAGAACTCGACCGAGTTCATATCCGAGTACGGCTCCGGAATCGGAGCCCACACGAACATCGACCCCTTCGGCTTCGGGATATCCCAGCCGATCCGCGCGAGTCCGTCGATCAGCGCATCGCGCCGACTCTGGTAGATCGAACAGACCTCTGCCGGATAGTCGGCGGCCTCGTTCATCGCCACAGTCGCGGCAATCTGCACTGGCTGGAAGACGCCGTAGTCGAGGTAGCTCTTCAGCTTCACCAACGCCTGCACGACCTCGCGGTTCCCGACCAGGAATGCGCAGCGCCAGCCCGCCATCGAGAAGCTCTTGGTCATGGAGTACAGCTCCACGGCGCATTCCTTGGCGCCTTCAGCTTGCAGGATGCTGGGAGGCTTGTAGCCATCGAAGCCCACATCGGCGTAGGCGAAGTCGTGCACAACGATCATTTCGCGCTCGCGACAGAAATCGACGACCCTCTGCATGAAATCGAGATCGACGACGGCTCCGGTGGGGTTGTGCGGGAA
>JANPBZ010000232.1:0-4555 GCA_031430695.1 Ilumatobacteraceae bacterium | reverse complement strand
CTGCCGCCGAACTCGCTGTCCAGTGATGGCACGACCGACCCAGGCGCCGTGCGGGTGTTCGGGTTCGACCCGGGCTACATCGATCACGACGACACCATCCAGATCGTCCAGGGTTCACATGTGGCGGGTGCGGCACTGCTCAGTGCCGAAGCGGCCTCGAAACTCGGGGTGAGCATCGATGACACCGTCTCGTTCGAACTACCCGACGGCACCCAAATCGACGTGTCGATCAGCGGCATCGTCGACCTCAGCCGGGCGCGGTCGCTGTTCGCCAGCAGGCAGGGCGCCGACTTCGAGACCTTCCTCTACGTCCCGAATGCCGTCGTCGTCGACTCGGCGACCTTCGCCGACGCCGTCGTGCCGGCATACGAACGGGCGGCCACCGAACGCGGCGAGCGGGTGAAGAGTCCACCGGTGCGCGAGATCGACATCGGCGTCGAGCGCGATCTGCTCGACGCCGACCCCGGCACTGCACTTCGCCAGACCGAGCAAATCGGAGCCAACGTGTCAAAGGTCGCCGGCCAACAGGACTTCCTCCTCGACAACATCTCCAACACCCTGACCGTCGCACGTGCCGATGCCGGGGTCGCCAAACGGCTGTTCGTGTTTCTCGGGGTCCCGGCAGCGCTGCTCGCGGCGATGCTCGCTGCGTACGCCGGCAACGTCCTCGCAGGAGCGCAACGCCGCGAGCAGGCGACACTACGCATACGCGGCGCGAGCCGACGCACCCTGCTCTTGATGCTCGCACTGCGGGTCAGCTGCATCACCGCCGCCGGGTCTGTCATCGGCGTCACGCTCGGCTACGTGTCCGCCGTCACTGTGCTCGGACACGGCACGCTCATGCGCGCTTCTACGCAGAGCCTGGTGGTGTCGGCGGCAATCGGCATCGTCGCTGGGTTGCTCGCCACCGGGACGGCGCTCTACGTCACCGGACGTCGTTCGATCGACCGCGACATCAACGAGGACCGCGCCCGTCTGACGCATCGCACCCCGGTATGGAGGCGCTACCGCCTCGACATGATCGCCGTGCTGCTGGTGGCGGTCGCTACTGCGGTCGCCCTCTCGAAGTCGGCCTTCGACGGAATACCCGGATCGGTGTATGTAGGCCGGTCCGTCGAGCTCCCTTTGGCGTTGCTGTTCCTGCCGATCGCAGCCTGGGTCGCCGGCAGCCTCCTCGCAGGACGCTTGTTCGCCTGGCTCCTGCGGCTGCATCGAAGGAAGTCGATTGCGAACTTCGACCGGACCTTGCCGTTCCTGTACCGGATGAGTATTCGGCGGCGGTCGTGGGCTGTGGCCGAGGCCGCAGTCGTTGTGGGCCTGATCGTCGGTCTCGGTACCAGCTTGGCGGTGTTCACCGCCTCCTACGACGCGGCGAAAGCGGCCGACGCCCGCTACGTCCTCGGCTCAGACATCCGGATCTCGCCGAGCCCGGCCAGCGAACGCGTCTACCGCTCCTCCGACCGGTCCGAGTTCCAGGTCGACGGCGTCGGCGAGATCACGCCCGTCGTCTACGGCATCCAGAACGTCATCATACGCAGCGACCGCACATCCGACCCGGCGAACCTAGCCGCAGTCGATCCCCGCGCCTACCAGCAAGTGGCGCCCCTGCGCGACGACCAGTTCGTGACGACGACTGCCACCCAGGCGATGAGCGTGCTCGTCGAGCAGCCCAACGCGGTCCTCCTGAACGCCGACTTCGCCAACTTCCTTCAAGTCGAAGTTGGCGACACGCTCCTGGTACTGCTCGCACGAGGAACCGACGAACAGGTCGAGACCGAACTCGAATTGGTCGGCCTGTACGAACGGCTACCCGGCTTTCCCGACGGAGCCGACGCCCTCATGAACATCGCCCGCCACGAGGCGACCCTCCCCTCGACCGCGCCAGACTTCTTCCTCGCCCAGACCACCGATGGATCCGCCTCCACACTCGACAAGGTCGTCAGCGAACTCCGCGACGACAAAGCCGCAGATCAACCCCTCCACATCGAATCGCGAGCCACCGCTCTCGCCACCGACCAGTCCAGCCTGGCCGCGCTCAACATCCGCGGGTTGCTCGATCTCGACTCGGCCTACGCGCTGGCCATGGGAACCGTGACGATCGCCATCTTCGTCTTCGGCCTCCTGCTCCAACGCCGCCGCGAGTACGTGACGCTGCGGGCGCAAGGCCTGCAACCCGGGTCCATCCGGTCGCTGATCAGCGCCGAGGCCGGCACCGTCGCCATCGCCGGCTGCCTCGCCGGGCTGGGTGTCGGACTGATCATGGCGGTCTACCTGATCAAAGTGCTCCGCCCGTTGTTCGTGCTCGCGCCTCCTTACCAGATCCCACTCGGAGCCACCTCAGCCATCGTCGCATCGGTCCTGGTAGCCACCGCAATCACCTCCGTCGCAGCTTCGTCGCTCGTGAATCGGCTCCGAGCAACCGAACTCCTCCGCGACGAGTAGAAGTTCGAACTCGGCTGCCGTGAGGAGGTCAGCTGTCGAGCGGGTCGTCGTCGCGAGCGAGGCTTGCGAGGACTCCGACGCCCGATCGCAGCTTCTCTGTGACTCGGATGGTCGGTTGCGTGGTCGCCGAGGCGGCCTGGTCGTCGGTCGAGGCGATGATCGAGCGATCGCGACCTTGTGCCTTTGCCTCGTAGAGCGCATCGTCGGCAAGACGTATTGCGTGCTCGAGGGTCGCACAGCTGTCGGTGTCGACGATACCGAAGCTGACCGTGAAGACTGGCAGATCGCTGGTCGACAGTCTTGCTGACAGTCCGAGCCGGATCCGATCGATGATGTCGCGCGTCTGTGCTGGGTTCAAGTCGCAGAACGCTAGGGCGAATTCTTCGCCGCCCCATCTGGCGATCAGATCGCTTTGGCGGAGGTAGCTTTTGGCCACTTCGCAGAACGTCTTGAGAGCACGGTCGCCGGTTTCGTGGCCGTGAGTATCGTTGACTCGTTTGAAGTGGTCGATGTCGGCCATGACCAATACGAACTGGCTTTCGTTGCGGCGCAGCGACCGAATTCGTGATTCGAACGTGCGCCTGTTCATCAGTCCGGTGAGCGAATCGGTCGAGGCTTGTACTTGGGTGCGAATCATGGTGCGCAACATGCCGATCCGGGCTCCTGCCTGGCCGGACAGCATGGTTACTGCGTCAATCTCATCGTCGGCCGGGAGTTGATTTTCGGCACCGACTGCATGGATTACACCGATTGCGCGACCCATGAACGTGACCGGCACGCACACTGCAGAGCACGGTGCGACCCCACGGTTTCGCAGATGTGGACAAGCGTCGAGCGCCGTGCTGGACGGGAAGGCCACGGCGGACCCACTGCGTACCGCAACGCAGGAAAACGGTGAGGCGACAGGACAGCCGGGACCGTCGGGGTTGTCGCCGGCCACGACGGCCTGTTCCAGATTTGATTTGCTGTTGTCGGCGAGAAGCAGCTCCGCTGAGTGTCGCGGGAGCAGATCGGCCATGCTGAGTCCGACCACGTCGAGTGCCATCGCTTCGTCGTCGGACATCTCGAATGCGCGATGCACCTTGCTCGAGGTCTCCTGACGTCGATGCTCAGCGATCAAGGTCTCCTCGCGGAGTCGCAGTTTGCCGAGCATGCTGTTGAACGCGCGAGCCAGTCGTCCGGTCTCATCGTCACTATCGACGTCCGCTTCGGCTTGGAGATCGCCGTCAGCAGCTCGCTCGGCGGCTAGTTGTACTCGGTGCAGGGGATCGCGGATGAGTTTGGTGATCGCCCAGCTGGCGAACAGCATCACAATGAGAGCGGCAATACCGAGCAAGAGACCAAGAAGGCGTGCATCCGACGAAGCGCTCTCAAACGCGACGACGGCGTCGAGACGGCCGGCCTCAGCTGTTCCTGAGAGCTTTGATGCGTCGTCGGCGATGAACCCGAACGCGAGGGCCTCGGCGCCGAGGGTGAGGTTGCGCGCCAGCACTGGATCTCCGGATTGCAGTGCGTCCCAAATCAGCTGATCGGTGGCGAGAAAGGTCTGGTATCCGGTCGCAATCTTGCGGATCAGGGTCTGGGCTACCGGATCGTCAGCACTCTCGCGAAGACTTTGTAATACTGCTTCGAATTGGCTCGAAGCCTGTTCGAACTGCGCACGTGTCGTTGGCCAATCGAGCACATAGGCCAGCTGCGCGGTGTGGAGTTGGCCTGCGGCGATCTGGAGCTGGTCCGCCGCTTGGGATCGGGCGGCCGCTTCTTCGACGATGTGATCGTTGGCGCTACCGAGGCGTGCGACGGTGAGGAACAGGCAGCCGATCACGAGGGCGAGCACACCGGTCAGCGCAGCGAAGCCGATGAACAGCTTTCTACCCACTGACAGGTCGGTGATTCGCCGACGCAGCGTGCGGGAGCTAGTCGAGGTGGCCATCAAAGATCGCCTCCTCGTCGCCAACGGTGATCGTCAGGCGCAGATCGCTGTTGCCCACTACGGCAACATTGTTGCCGTAGTGGATATCGAGCGCTCCGATGTTCACATCCTGCATCAGAGTGCCCTCCACCTCAATGAGTTCGCCGGTCGTTCGGTTGAGAACGACGATGGTCGGCTTCA
>JANPBZ010000231.1:0-3084 GCA_031430695.1 Ilumatobacteraceae bacterium | reverse complement strand
GGCGCCACCGACCTGCTCGGCGGCCAGGCCGACGGCGGCGAGGTCGAGCACGGTCGACAGCACTTTCCACCCGTCGCCCTCGACACCGACCAAGGTGGCCGGGGTATCCGCAAACTCGAGTTTGGCCTGCTTGCGGGTCTGATCCATTGTCGACAGGGCCGTGCGCGTGAGACCAGTGGCGGCACTATCGACGGAGAACAGGGTGACGCCTTTGCCGGTGCGAGCAGCGACGATGATCACGTCGGCGGTGTGGCCGTCGAGCACGAACATCTTCGTGCCGCTCAGCGTGAAACCGCCACCCGCAGCCGTGGCTTGCATGGTGATGCCGGCTTCGTCCCACTTGCCCGACGGCTCGGTGAACGCAAGCGCGGCGGTCGTTTCGCCACTGGCGATGCCAGGGAGGAGAGTCTTCTTGGCAGCATCGTCACCGCTGTGCAGCAACGTGTTGGCAGCGAGTACGACCGACGAGAAGAACGGCGCGCACAGCAGGGCGCGACCCATTTCCTCCAGCACGATGCCCAGTTCGACATAGGTGTAACCCGAGCCGCCGTACTCCTCGGGGATGTGCAGGCCTTGCAGGCCCATCTGCTCGCCCATCTGGCTCCACACCGCCGGATCGAAGCCGTTGTCGGTCTCCATCTGCTCGCGCACGGCGGACTCGGGGCTCTTGGCCTCGAGGAATGCCCGCACGGTCTTGCGGAGTTCGTCTTGTTCTTCGGTGAAGGCAAAGTTCATGGTTGCAGTGTGCTCCACTTCGCCGGCACCTCGCCATCCGCTATGTGTACACTGCTGTACACATGATCGGAATTCGTCAGCTCCGGGCCGACCTCGCTGCGCACGTCCGCCGCGCGGCCGGTGGCGAGACCACCGTCATCTCCATCGCCGGCGCCCCCGTCGCTGCTCTCACTCCCCTGGCGACGAGCTCTGAGCCGACCGGCGACGCACATCTCTCATCGCTCGTGGCATCTGGAGCGCTGATCGCACCGCGGCGACCCGACGGTCGAGTTGCCGACGGAACGGTGTCGACGTGGGCGAACGTTCGGCTCGACCGTCTGCTCCGCGAGATCCGCGGGTGACCGTGTACCTCGACACCAGCGCGTTGGTGGGTCTGCACCTCGACGGCGCCGCCCGCCCAGTCGTGCTCGACGCGCTGGCCGGCGATCCCGACTGGTGCAGCAGCGGTCTGACATTGATGGAAGCGCTCGCCCTCGTGGATCGGGTCACCGAGGAACCGGTGCTGCGCTCCGAACTCGAAGACCTCGTCCGCCTGTCGTGGGATCGGGTGGCGGTCGTGCCCGTCGACCAGCGGTGCCTCGATCGCGCCGGTGCCCTGATGCGCGAGCAACCCTTGAGGCTGGCCGACGCGATCCACCTCGCCGCTGCCGATCGACTACCCCCACCCGTACGGTTCGTGACCTTCGATCCCGCGCAGATTCCCGTGGCGATGTCGATGGGTTTTGACGTCACGTCGACCTGAATCACTACGGTGACCGAATGCAGTTCGGGCTCTTCAGTCTCACAACATTGTCGTCACCACGTGGCGACACCGGGCAGTTGTTGGCCGAGACACGAGCCGAAGTGCAATTGGCCGAGCAACTCGACTTCGACGTCGCCTGGTTCGCCGAGCACCACTTCTCCAACTACTCGATCACGTCGTCGCCACTGCTGCTCGTCGCCCACATGGCTCAGGCCACCACGCGGATTCGTCTCGGACCGGCTGTGGTCGTGCTCCCCTTCTACGAGCCGTTGCGACTCGCTGAAGACGTGTGCCTCACCGACGCGCTCACTGGCGGCCGGTTGGTGCTCGGCCTCGGCTTCGGCTATCAGCCGCGCGAGTTCATCAAGTTCGGCATCCCGTTCGACGAGCGCTACGAGCGCGGGCTCGAGGCGTGGGAACTGATCGACCAGGCAATCGGTGGGCGGATCGATCACCGGGGTACGCACGTGTCGGCGCAGGTCGACGTCGCGGTCACATCCACGCAGCCCGCCATCCCCACGTTCGTGGTCGGCTCGGATCCGACGGTGATGGCGACCGTGGCCAAGCGCGGCGCAACACCCTTCGTCACACCCGGCCTGCAACCGCTCGAGGCCGCACTGCGAATGCGCGATGCGTATGCCGAGGTGTACGCCGAGCCGATGCCATTCGCCGTGCAGCGGTACGTCTTCGTCAGCGACGATCCGGTCGAGCGACGATTCGCCGCAGAACAGGTGCGCAACGTCGCCCGCATGGCCGGCAACCTTCGCCTCCAACAACCCGTTATGGATGGCGCGCATCTGCAGCGACCTGCGCTCGACAACGAGCCCTCCCTCGACGACATCGAGCGCGGCGCATTGATCGGCACTGCAGACGAGGTCAGCGAGCGGATCATCGCCGAAGCGGGCGTCCTGTCGCTGACCCACCTGTCGTGCTTCATGCGGCTGGCCGACATGCCCCACGACATGGCGATGCGATCGATCGAGATGTTCGGCCGCGAGGTCATCCCCGCCGTCCACCAAGCCCTCGCTTGATCCCCGTTGGGCGCGAAAAGTGCCATCGGCGGCGTATTCCCGCGCCCGACCAGGCCCTACGGGCGCGATTGAGGCCACGCCCGTTCCCGAATCGCGCCCGACCAGTTGTCAGCGGGCGATGGGGGGAACGGCGTAGCCGCCGACCAGTTCGGTGATGAGACCGGCCACCGCGATCGAGCGATAGTCGTGCAGGAACGGCGACACAACCTGCACGCCCACAGGTAGCCCCGCAGCTGTCCGACCAACGGGCGCGGACGTCGAGGGCAGGTACGCCGAGCCGATGATCGCCGGCCATGCTTCCAGCTCGTAGTACGGCACGGTCTCACCGTTGACGACGAAGTCGCGGGTGGCCCACGTCCCCTCCTGCTGATGAGGAAACGCCGGCGTTGCCGTGATCGGGCACAGTAACACATCGACCTCTTCGAAGAACTCGGCCCATCGCAGGCGACGACGAGCACGCTCGCGATCGGCAAGAAGCCAGTCCTTGTGACCGACACCGTGATCGCCATCCTTCATCTCAACGGCTGCGCCGATGATCCAGCCTCCGGCGTGCCACGCCTCAGTGAAGTCGATATG
>JANPBZ010000230.1:0-11834 GCA_031430695.1 Ilumatobacteraceae bacterium | reverse complement strand
TCGACTCAGGCCTTGCCGCCGGGTTCCCACAGGGTTTTGGCGTAGCCCCGCTCGAGATCGGCGTCGATAGTTTCTGACGTGAGCTCGCTGATCGCCGGGATCTGGTCGCGCAGGATGCAACCGAGCGACGGCAGCGTCGCCCGATCGGGCCACGTCTGCTCGCTCCACAACTCACTGCGCCGGAAGGCCTTCGCGCAATGCATGTACTGCTGCGTCACCGTCACGCCGATGGCCGCCTTGGGACGTCGATCCTTCACCGCGCACGCATCGAGCACCGCCGGGTCGGTGGTCAGACAGGCGAGCCCGTTGACCCGCAGGGTCTCGTCGACACCCGGCACGAGGAACAGCAACCCGATCCCGGAACCGTTGACGATGTTGGTGATCGAGTCGAGCAGGTTGTTGCCCGACAGATCGGGGATGGCGATGCGCTGGTCGTCGAGCACGACGACGAAGCCGGCAGGGCCGCCCTTTGGAGACACGTCGGCTGTGCCGTCGGGCGACGAGGTGCCGACCAACACGAAGGGCGAGGCGTCGATGAACGTGCGCGCGTGTTGGTCGATACTGCCGAGCACCTTCTGGCGGGTGCCATCGGCCGGCATTCGATAGAGGTCGCGTAGTTCGGCCTCGTCGGCGACCACGTTGTCGAACGATTCACTCATTCGCGAAACCGTACTGCCCGAGCCAGCGCTCGACGCCGGGCAATACCGTCGGCCATGGCGGGCCGTGGGGAACGGACAGGCGTGCAACCGGGAGGGTCGCGGCCAAGTCGGTGGCGACGTTGAAATGACGTTCGATCAATGCGGGGTCGACCAGGCCACCGCAGAACACCTGACCGAGGAGTGCAGTCACAGCGGCGGCACCCTCGACCGGCTGCAGCTCCACTGCGTCGGAGTTGGATCGTTCGCCCAGCAGCAGCAAGCCGGCGATCCGGTTTGGAGGTTTGCGAGGCTGCATGGCCACCACGATTCGGCCGTCGCCTTCCAATCGGGTGGCGACTCCCGCAGGCGCCAATTCGGCACTCGGTTGACGCAGGCGTAGCGACGGCGTGCCAATCGCTTCGCGTTCGGCCGTGACTCCGGTTTGGTCGTCACTGATGAACTCGGCGCCGTCGGCCAGCAGCAGCGCTGTTGTTGTGCTCTTGCCGCCATGACCATCGGCGAGCAGCAGCACGGCCCCACACTTGGTGTGCACCGCGCCGGCGTGGAACACCGTCTCGCCGCGAATCATCCGCATGATCGGCAAGACGTGGCGTTCGAGTTGAAACGCCAGCCATGCCTCGCCGACATCGAACGCCGGCCGCACCGAGCAGACCGACAGGCTCGCATCGAGCCACACCGTGGCGACGTCGTAGATGCGGATCTCGACGGTCTGGTCGTAGCGTGCCGCCGACACCCACCACCCGTCGATGTCGTCCTCAAGATGCTGGATCAGTTCGCCCGCAGGTAGCGCGGAGTCATCGACATCGTCGGCCGGCAGGTAGCTGATGGTCGTGATTCCGAACACGCCGTAGAGTCTGCCCGGTGAACGAGGGATCGGCGGCGCTGCCGGCGGGACGGCCCACGGTTTCGATCGGCCACGACCTGTACTGGTGGCGGCACGACGATGCCGGTCTGCGGACCGCGGTGTCGGTGTACTGGCCGCGTGGTTGGGAGTTCTCGGAGTAGCTGGCGGTGTTGCGGTGGTTCGACGGAGGCGGCGCGCAGGTTGCCGAGCACGAGGTGTGGTTGTCGGCTGATCGGATGCTGTCGGTCGACAGTTCGTCGCCACCCGTTGCCTTGCCGGTTGCGGCCGATGGTGGCGACGCGCTGCTCTCGATCGAGTTGTTTGCCGACGTCGATCCGATCGTGAGCGACGAGGTGCGCCATCGCCTGTACGGGCTCATCGATTGGTATGGCGAGACCGGCGACATCGTCACCTTGCACAGTGATCATTGTGTGTTGCTGGAGCCACAGACGTTGACGCTCACAGATCGCCCTGCGGCCGTGGGAGTTCAGCGATCCGCAGCTGGTCTTCCTGACCGGCGTCGAGTTGCCGGCAGGTGCATGGAGGCTGACGGTGACCAATTGGATGGGCGAGTCGCTGACGCTCTCGTCGCTCCACGCCATGATCCGCGCCTAGGCGCCGCGGTAGGCCATCACACCGTGATCGTCGAGAACCACGCCGGCGAACGCATCTCGGCGCAGCACACTCTGGCGCCGTGGGCCACCGCCCGGACGTCGCTCGATCTCGTCGTGCCCGGTGCGACCCAGTTGCTTGGCGGTGCTAATGGCTTGTTGCTGGTCGAGAGTGAATCCGATCTGGCGATGGTCTGTTTCACCCGACATCGCGCCAGGGGGCGATGGTCGGCCGAACATCTGATGAGTGCCCCGACGCCCTCGCCCGACGGCATGATCTGGCCAGCGGGATGCTGATCGTTAGAGCTAGAGCCAACCGGCGTTCTTGAACTTTCGGTACAGGCCGAAGCAAGCGCCGAGCATGATCAGCAGGATTGCCGGGTAGCCCCAACTGGATCGCAGCTCGGGCATGTGTTCGAAGTTCATCCCGTAGACGCCGGCGAGCATGGTGGGCACCGCGGCGATGGCGACCCAGGCGGAGATCTTTCGCATGTCTTCGTTCTGGCGGATCGAGACCCGGGTGAGGTTGGCGGCGAGGATGTTGCTCAGTAAGTCGTGCAATGTGTCGACGCGTTGGGCGACGGCGAGCAGATGATCGTGTGCGTCTCGAAAGTACTGCCGCAGTTCGGCGGCCACGACGCTGTATCGCTTGTTGGCCAGCGAATCCAGCGGACCGAGCAGCGGCACGAGTGCGTCCTGAACGAGCAACACGGTCCGCATCAGTCCGTAGATTCGCTCGACGGGGTTCTGGCCTGCGTGGCGGTTGAACACTTCCCGTTCAACCTCGCGCACGTCGCGCTCGATGCCGGACACGACGGGCTCGTAGTCGTCGACGACGTGGTCGACGATCGCGTGCAGCACAGCCCCCGAGCCGTGTTGCAGGAGTTCGGTGTTGCTCTCCAACGCGGCGCGGACGCCGGTGAGATTGGAGGGAGCGTTGTGGCGGACGTGGAGCACTGCATGAGGCGTGACGAAGACCTGTATCTCGCCGAACTCCACCTCTTCGATGTCGTCCAGATACTTGGCCGTCTTCAACACGACGAACAGTGCGTCGCCATACTGCTCCAACTTCGGACGCTGGTGAGCGTTCAGAGCGTCCTCGACGACGAGGTCGTGCAGGTCGATGTGCAGCCGGATCTGCTCGAACTCGACCTTGGTCGGCTCGAACAGGCCTGTCCAGCTGAACGCGTCGTCACCGCAGATGGAACGCCAGTTGTTCGTGTCGAACCGGCCGGGGCGGCGGACGCCGTCCACGTAGAGAGCACTGTCGACGATCACGATCCAATCGTTGCACACCCAGCCGGCTGGTCGATCCAGCGCTGTCAGCGATATGGGCGCATGCGGCCCATCCCGCTGCCAGCGTTACCGCAGACTGCCTCAGCCCGGAACGCCGGTGAAGCTGACCGTGCCCGACGTGTTCTCGCAGTAGTGGGCCTCGCCCGGCGCGAACCATGAAACGACGGGTTTGGCGAAGCTACTGCTGGCCGTCCCCTGGATCTCGGTTGCGACGATGCCCGTTGGTCCCTCCTCGGTCTTGGTGACGCCAGTACGTCGACGGCCAGCGAGGCGAGAGCATGCACGATCGCGTCAAGGGCGGTTGGTGGTCGCCGTCCTCGCTGTCGCCGCAACCGTGCTCGGTCTCATTGTGATCGCGCGCCGGGATGCCAACGAACTCACGCCTGCAGACACGTCGCCGGTATCGAACGACGAACCCCCGCAGTGGTACGAGTTGATCCGACCATCGGTGAGTGGGTCGAAACGGCGCAGGGATGGTCCGTGAAGACGCCGTCAGGGTTGTTCGTCAGCGTTACATGCGACATCGGGGCGCGAGGGCGCGACTTTGCCGGTCCGCCGAACTACTGCGACATGGCCTCGACCGGGGCCTTCGCCAAGGCCGAGATCCGAGCAGTTGCAAACGTACTTGCGACATCCCTCACTACCTCGATCTTCGACCAACCTGTCGGCACTCCGCAAAGCGAACCCATCGATGTGTCAGCTGCAACCGCATTGATCGCCGCAGCGGTTCCTGATCAACAACTGATCGGCGACACCGACTGGGGGCAGGGTGGATCGGATCACATCTACGACTTCGCTAGGGATCCCGCGCGGCCCGACACCTCTGTGCGCATCGTGCATGGCGTCTATCCGCCGCCATTGACCGACCAAACCGCGTGGGCGTTGTACGACAACGCCGGAGCGCTGTGGGTCTTCGGATCGAGTGGTGTTGGAATCCGCATCAGCACAACGGATCCGAGGCCGGAATCAATGACTCGCCTTGACCAGCTGGCTCGCGACATCCTGAAGCTTTCGCGAGTGGCTCCGTCTGAAAACCTGCCACCGACGACAGCGGCGCAAACGGCCACCACAATCGCCGTCGCACTTCCGTGCGGGACGGGCAACCCGGCCCGGGTTCATCCAGAGGGGTGCCTCTATGTGCTTGCGATCGGCGACTTCCCGTCGACGGTCGCGAACAGGTTCAAGGTCGCGTTTGAGGATCTTTTGGCCATCAACGGCTGGACCTTGGTCGTGGATCAGGTTCCAGAGTTCCCCGCAGTGGGCGCTGTGATCGGGATCCCGCCCGGATGGACCGAACCGGAGCCCGACCCAACCTCCACTTCGAGCCGAAACGGCGTTACCACAGCGGCCGATTCGGATGGATCGCTCGACTGACCTGCGAACGCCGACGTCAGGGTAGGTGGTAACCAGTGAGTGGGTCGAAGAGCGCGAGCTCATCGATGCTGAATGCAACGTGATCGCCGCGCCGGTGGGTTGTCGCGTTTGTGGAGATCACCACCTCGCCGTCAACTCCGAGAGCTGCCGTGATCGAGCCGATGCCCGGGCTGGCCTCGATGATGGTGGCCCGTATCGGCCCGTCATCGGTGAGGTGCATCCATCTCGGGCGCATGCCCATTACCACCATGCCGCCGACGTAGTTGGACAACGATGGTCGCCAGGTCCGGTGGCGGAACGACGTGTGCACGAGCCAGAACCCGTCGCTGTCGGCCGCGACCTGCGCCGTGAGGGTCGACATCTGGCCGGTGCACGCTGCTGCGAACAGATTGACCGGTCGCTCGTACACATCGATCGGCTCGGCGACCTGCACTACGCGACCGGCGTCGACCACGACGAGTCGGTCGGGCATGGCCATGGCCTCGACGGGTTCGTTGGTTGCCAGGAATGTGGTCACTCCGTAGCCCTGTTGTAGTGCCCGCAATTCGAGTCGCATGTGTTGTGACAGCGCCGCATCGAGGCGAGCGAGCGGTTCGTCGAGGAGCAGCAGCGCAGGCATCCGTACCAAGGCTCGCGCGACCTGCGCGAGTTGCGCTTCGCCTGCCGATAGCGAGCGAGGTGAGCGAGCGAGCAAGGCCTCGATGTGTAGCGCCCGCGACTCGGCCGCGATCCGCGTCGCGATCTCCGCCGCACGTTGGTGTCGGATCTCGAGCGGAAACGCAATGTTGCCCTCGACATCGCGATGCGGGATCAGTGCCGGCGTTTGGAACACCATCGAGACGTTGCGCTCAGCGGGTGGTGCCTCAGTGACGTCGACACCATCGATCCAGATCGTGCCGAGCGTCACCGGTTCGAGACCGGCGATCACTCGAAGCAGGGTCGTCTTGCCCGCCCCGGAAGGACCGATCACACCGATGAGTTCGCCGTCGGTGACAGCCAGGTTCACGTCGTCGAGCAGCGTGATCCCAGCACGCTGAACGGTGACATGTTCGAGCTCAACCGTGGACATGACGAGTGCACCCCCGACCGGCCACCGTACCCCTCGCTGGCGAGCCTACGATCTCGACGTGAGTGAAACGCCCTCTCAGCAGGACCTCGAGGCTGCGCACTGCTGGGAACCGAGCGACCGGGCGCCGCGGCGACCCGATCAGACGGATTTCCGCCGACGGTTGCGCTACCACCAGGCGCAGTGGCGTGAGGCCCACGGGCATCCCATCGGTTCGCAGCCGATGTCTGCGGTGCCCGACGGCGTGGTCGCGCGCCCGGTCGGGAGTCGCATCGCACTCGCCTACGCCCACGAGACCGGCGCGAACTTCCTCACCGCTACAGCTCTGGACGCGGCACGGGCCCGAGAATCGACGATCGAACGTGAACAGAGTCTCGATCATCAGCGGCTGTGGGCCGATCTCTTGGCGCCGACGACGATGTGCTTCAACCTGTTCGGCGACCTGGCTGCCGACATCCGGCTCGCCGATCGAGCCGTCCACGCCTGGTGGCCGGACATGCCCGGCACGGTGTGTGACGTCCGGTTCGAGCACTCGCCCGGGCGCCTCGATCCGGCCTATCTCGGGAACCTCTGCGCCTTCAGCGTCGCCTTCGTGCTCGATCTCGGCGACGGCACTCAGGGGATCATCGGCATCGTGACCGCGTACCAAGATCGGAACTACCGGCAGGCACCCAAGCCGAGCCGGCTGGCGCGATACGTGGAGATCACCGAGCAATCCGGGGCCTTCAAGCCAGGGGCGATCGACGCAGTCAACGGCACACACCTCATCCACATTTGGCTGAATCACATGCTCGTGCAGTCGATGCTGCAGCATCCGAGCGGCAAGTGGGGCTGGGGTCGATTCGTCCAGGTGTACCCCGCCGGCAACTCGGACTTTGCCGAGGCATGCGCTGCGTACCGAGACCTGCTGGTGGACCACTCGACGTTTGCGCCGGTGACCGTCGAGGACCTGCTCGACGCCGATGTTCTCCCGGCTCACACCACCGCCGCGCTGCGCGAGCGGTACATCCTCGGTTGAGCTGGGCGGTCGGGGTGAGTCCCGCACCGCTGTGGTGGTTGGCCCGATCTCTACCATGGGTTGGGTGCGGCTCGTCACGCTGTAATGGTCGACAGGATCACAATCTCGACTGGGTGGTGTCGACCTTCGTCGGCGGACGTGCTTCTCCGGACTTAGCTTGGATTGCAGAGGAATGTCTCGCCGCTGCTGTCGAGCGCCCTCGCCCCGAGCTGGGTGCGATAGAAGGGGTAGTCGGTTACCCCGTTAGCCAGTACGAATGTCGTGAATGTCGTGATCTCGTCGTGCAGGATTTGACCGATGCCGAGGCACGCATCCAATGCCGCCGCCTCGTCGGCGAACGGCCCGAAATAGAAGAGAATCCGGGAGCTCGGAGCCCCACAATCCGCACCGGGGTGGGTGTGCAGCTCGCCGAGCTGTGGCAACCGTTGCACAAGCCGATCAGCCTCAGCCATGAATTCCGCCGCGACAGGGTCGTCATCCACGCGCGCCGAGACCTGGACTGAAAGTGCCAGTGGGCATGCGACCGTCGTCGGCGCGGTCGTAGCTGGAGACGTCGGCACGGAGGTGGTCGAAACCGCTGTCGTGCTTGGCGTTGTTTCGGCGGGTGGTGCTGTCGTCTCGTCGGGTCCGAAACTCGCGTTGGTCTCCTTCGCCGGGCGTTGGACGAAGTAGATACCCGCCATGACAGAGATCAGAATTGCCGCCAGCAGAAACGTGTTGGCACCGGATCGACCTCGGCCGCCGCCGCGATAGCGAAGCTCCCGTTTGTGTCGCCGCGACTCGCTCATGTTGTTGATCACCGCGACGACAATCAAGCCACCGGTTGTGATCACTGCGGCTATGACCCCAGATTGGTCATCGATCGCAACCATCGAATACCCCAGGATCGCCGAGGCGGACATCGCGAAATGGTAACCGCAGGCCTCGGTACCGCTGGCGGATCAGGATGCAGTCCGGTCGCCGGGCTCAACGCTGGGATCGATACACATCGCCTCGGTGATCGATTCGCAGCACCGTCACCTCGCGTCGGTCATCGTCGATTCGGTAGAGCACGCGGTAGGTCCCGCGGCGAGCACTATGAATGCCGACCAGATCGTTGCGCAGCTCTCGACCAACTCGTTGGCGATTTTCGATCAGCGGTCCAGTGATGAAGTCGATGACAGCGGCACTCACTGCCTCGGGGAGCCTCTCGGCGATTGCCCGTGCGGCCGGGCCGGCCAGGACGAGTTCGTATGGAACTTCGGTCATCCACTGGTTGACGGGCGCAACGCGCGGACCGCGTCGACGCCTCTCACAACGTCTCCGGCCGCTACGGCGGCTTCGGCATCGATCAGCTCCCTGACCGCGTCGTTGTCGCCGAGTATTTCGAGGGTCTCTTCCAGGCTGTCGAGATCATCGGGGCTGATGAGCACTGCCGCCGGTCGACCGTTGCGAGTGACGATGATCCGTTCGTGCTGACGTTCGACGCGGTCTACGAAGTCGGAGAAGCGATCCCGGACGTTTCGCAGCGAGTCAGTCGTCATGGCCACAATTGTGCCACGCCTGGTTTGGTTCGGCAACCCGACGCAATGATTGCAGCATCTGGCGCCTAGTGTGCTTGACGCTGCGTTGAACGAGGCGTCGAGTTGGCCGTCGACGGTCAGTCGGGCCAGCGCCGACGATCTCTGATGGCGGACTTCGACGATGATCCGATGGTCGGCCTGGACCCAGTACAGGTCGATCCATTCGGCTCCGAGTGGGGCGAGTTCGACCCTCCCAGACGTTCCGAAGCTGGTGAGCGCGATCAGGACGGGAGGGCTGGGTGGCCCGGCGCGAGCACGTCGGCTCGGCCGTAGTGACCGACGACGTCGAAGTAGCGTTTGGCGTGCAGTGCCCGACGAAGGTCGCAGTCTGCGACGACGATCCCCTCTGCACCATAGAGCGGGCCGGCGATCACATCGCCGCCGGGCGACACGATGCAAGCGCCCCCGCGGCCAAAGATCTCAACGCCGTCGGGCAACGCCACCGGGAAGTCATCCGGGAACGCGCTCGCCGGGATGAACTGCGGCACGCTCACCACGAAGGCCCCTGCCTCGATGGCGATGTGTCGCATCGACGCAATCCAGCCGTCGCTGTCGTCCGCGGTCGGTGCTAGCCAGATCTGCGGGCCGCCCTGATAGACGCTCCATCGCGCTAGTGGCATTCGGTTCTCCCAACAGATGAGGCCCCCCACCCGGGCGCTTCCTGGAAGCTGGACCACACCGAGATCGTCGCCAGCGCCTACCCCGTGGAACACGCGCTCGTGCATCGTGGGCATCAGCTTGCGATGCCGGTGCAGCACCCCCTCGCCGCCGATCACCAGCAGCGTGTTGTACAGCGTGCCGGGCCGGTCATCTTCGCGCTCGTTGATGCCGATGGCGAGATGAACGCCGCGCTCCGCGCACGCCATGGTCAGCCGATCGACCAGCGGCCCGCGGACGTCGATGCTCGACGCCCACATCCGCTCCCACAGTTCATCACAGCCCTCAGTCCAGGTCGCCGCCTGCGCTGCCCACGCCCCGCTCGGGTACACAGACACGAAGCACTCCGGGAAGACCACCAGGGTCGCACCACCATCCGCCGCCTCGCCGAGGAGGTCGATGGCCTTGTCGATGGTCGCGTCGGCATCGAGGATCACCGGCGTCGCTTGGACGGCCGCAACACACACCGTCTCGAATCCAGTCATGCTTGCGATGGTAACCGGGGGTTGGTCCCTCACGTCTGAACGCCTGGCAGACCGGCGGCTGTGGCGGGCGCTCGTCTGGTGATCAGCCCGTACGTGGCGATGCCGCACAGAAGGTAGACGACGGCTTGGACATTGAACAGCGGGATGATCCTTATGTGGTCAACGAGCAGGCCGACGCCGACGGTGCCGATGGCCGCGCCGATCGCACCGGTGGCGGACGCGACGCCGCTCAGGCGTCCGAGGACCGCTGGCGGACACAGAAGTTGGGCTGTCGCCGATGTGCCGATCTGTGAGGTGGCGTTGGGCAGTCCCGACAGCGCGAACAGGACGAGGTACAGCCAGATCGCCCGAGTGACCAAAGGGGCATTGATGAACAACGCAGCCACGACGGCGAAGCTCAGGTACCCCCACATCATCAGCTTGTCTGGCTGAGTTCGTTTGGCCACGCGGATGACGAGCAACGAGGCGGCGAAGCCACCAAAGGCAGCGCACCCGCGGATGATGCCGATCGCGGCGCCTCCGCCGTGCAGTTCGACGACAACGAACTTGATGAACAACACCGGGAACATCGCGAACGCCACGGAGGCCAGCGCCTCCACAACGAGGAAACCAACCAAAGCGCGTTGCCCTCGGATCTCTCTCCACCCGGCCATGACGCTCGAACCTTGATTCTCGCCGGATGGCGTGCTGGCAACGAGACTTGGCGTGGGCGTGCGCACGAACAGCGTCGCAACGGCCGCCGCGACGAACGACGCGACATCGATCACCACGACTGCTGTCAAACCGCCGAGACCGACGGCAATTCCGCCAAGCGGTGCACCCACCAACCTGGCCATCGACGATGCGCTCGAGTTCGCAGCATTGGCCTGAACGAGTTGCGATTCGGAGACGACTCGGGGAACCAACGCGAACGACGCCGGATCATTGACCTGCTGGAGCACGGCCTGAGCCGCTGCTACCAGGAACGCTGGCCAAAGCCGATCGCGATGCACCGCCAACAGAGGCAGCAGGGTCACGGCCTGCAACAGATTGGTTGCGACGATCGTGCGCCGCAAGTCCCAACGATCGGCGAGGCTGCCACCGTACGGTCCGAGGAACACCCCGACGATCAGCTCGACAAGGAACACCGCCGCGGCGTTTCGCCCTGAACCCGATTCTGTGAAGACGAAGATCGGCAACGCCAGGGTCAGCAACCAATCGCCAATGCTGTTGATCAGCCCGCCACCGAGCACGAGACGAAAATCGCGGTTCTTCCAAAGAGAACCGTCAATCACATCACTATCTTCTCAGATCCGCAACCAGGCCTCGGCTACAACGGCTCATCGACACTCAAGCACGCCGTAGCCGCACAGATGCTTCGTTCGGCGCTATCTCGCTCGCCCGAGGTGGAGGAGGTTCTGCGCTGTTGTTGTTCGCCTGTCCACCTTTACCAGAGCAGGTCGATCGGGGCCGCGATCAGGCGCTCACCGAACGAGGCGACCGTCGTTCCGGCATACAGGACGAGCCCGAAGTAGAAGCGGTCCCCCAACCGTGACTGCAGATGGCGAAGACCGGCGAAGTCGCTGCGATGAACTGTCTCGGCAGCCTTGACCTCGACACCGACAAGGCGGCCGCGGGCGAACGCTTCGATGTCTGCGCGGGCGACGGCGAACAGGGCGATGCGACGGTCGTGGCACCATTGCGCGAACTGGCGCAGGTCCAACGCGTACGCGTCACGAGTGAGGCCGGAGTAGCCGCCCAAGAACCCTGCCAAGGTTCGAAGCTCGATATCGCTGAACACGTCATCGGTGACGCGTTCCAACGCTGTCGTGGTTGTGGTCATAGTTGTGGTCCTTCGATGACGGCCAAGGACCGTGCCGTCCTCACCGGACGCGGCGATCCTCAACCGATTGAACCCGCGACCGTAAGACCGTGGCCGCGCCCACCCTCACACGTACACCGGTTGCATATCAGCGCCAGAGCGGGCATTGGGCGCTACTCCTCCGGGGGCGCCGACCGAGCGCGTCAGGCGGTTGTCAACCCACCCTCATGACAACTAAAGTTGTCGCTGTGGAGATCTTGCCGAGTGCTCGCAAGCACGGGATCTCCGACGACGACATCCGGCACGGATTCAACAACGCAGTCGCTGCAATCACCACACCAGACCAGCCCGACTTCACCATGGTCGTCGGCGCGGACCTGAACGGGCAGCTGTTGGAAATCGGCGTGCTCGCCGCTGACGACAACGACTACGTGATCCACGCCATGCGGGCGCGCGCCAAG
>JANPBZ010000229.1:0-2354 GCA_031430695.1 Ilumatobacteraceae bacterium | reverse complement strand
CGACGTGCTCGAGAGCGACCTCCCCCACTTCCTCGACATGCCGGACGCGGCGCCGGCGCCGGCGCAGCGTCTCGGTCTTCAACTGGCTGCGATCGTGCGCGCAGCCAGTGCTCGTCCGACCGGCAGCGGCGCGAGGTCGGCGGTCGGTTGCACGCGCCGACCTGGCCGACGACCGTGCGGAGGGTTCATGATGGTCTTCCGTCGCGCGAGCAGCGAGATCGCTTGGAGTTGTGATGCGTGCGGTGATGAGGGTGTGATCCACGGCTGGGACGGATCACCTGCCGACATGTCGGGGCTCGATCACAGCTACGCCCAAGGCGACGTCGTCACGTTGGTGATCGTCCGTGAACTGTTCGACGTGATCCGAGGCGTGTTGTTGCTGGACGATGCGAGCGAGCTGCTGGTCGCACGGGCCGAAGGCAGCGCTGCCGGCGTGGTCTTGAACGGCCGGACGGGTGCGTTCGAGGAACTGATGGAATACGTGGCGTCCGAGGCGAACGCCGAGACCGACCGTCGTCGCGTGCGGCTGCTCGACGAGGCGTGCTCGGCGCTCGAAGCGGCGTTGGCTGTGGAGTAGTCGTGTTCACGGTTCGGGGCACCAAGAAGCTCTTCTGTCCCTACTGGAGCCAACCGGTTAGGCAGGGCCTCCTCGCTTGCGGAACGGCAGCCGACCACCGGTTGAGCCCGCTCCTAGAACGCGCGTCCACAAGCTTGGCTCGCACCGCCCCATACCGCCGGGTGGGCGACACCGCCGATGCGCGGTCGCGCTTTCGTCCGATCGTCTAGCGGGGTTGCTATGCGTTGCTCGTTAGGCGTCACCAGCGGCATTACTTCGGGCAACCGGTGTCGTCGCCCGGGAACGCAGCTCGGTCGGCCACCGGTGATCGTGAACTGCGCGGCGCGCGGGCGCGTTGGGGAGGCGTAGTAGGTTCGGTGTCGTGCCGCGAGCGCGGTTGCGCCGACCACGAGAGGCTGGTGCTGCGATCCGAAAGGGGATGGCACTGGCTCGAAACACCTCAGAGATCTTGGCAGGCGACTCTGCGAACAGACCGAACGCGGCGGACGGAGACCAGAAGGTGCAGTGACGCACGGTCTCTGGGACTGTGCGCGTGCTACTCGTGTGGTCCAGTCGGGAGGGCTCGTCCGGCGGACGCGCACGAGGGTTGTGCAACGGCTCGTTGCACAACCTCATGTCATGGAAGAGCCGCTCCGTAGGCACTACGCAACCTTGTCCGGGTGGCACGACGAGGCCGCGCTCGACGGCTTCGTCGGCGCGTACCCGCACGACGAACTCATGACCTCACTCGATTCCGAGATGGGTGTGACGAAGTTCGTTCGTTGGACGATCTCGGGAGCGAAAGGCCTCGCAGAACCCGCGGCACCATCCTCACGAGCGACGAGGAAGACATTGAGGCCCTCGCTCTACAGCCATGCGAGGTCTCGGCCGAGACAATCTGAAACCTCCCAACCCATCGTCGCCAAGTGTGACGGTTCGGCTAGCTGCAACCGGCCTTTGCTGAGTGCGAATCGGTGCGTCAGCCGCAAGAAGTGCCGCATTGCTGGGATGTCCCACATTGAAACATCGAAGCCGGCCGATTTGCGCAGACACTCGGTGACGAGGTCGCTCGGGATTCGGGCCGCGTAGTTCGAGGATTTTGGTCTGCTAGCAGCGAAAGGGGGGTCAGGACATGTCGAGTCGTCGTTTGCGCCCGACGCCTCGTTGGGCAATCGGTGCTGCGGTCGTTGTTCTGCTGATCCTCTCCGAGTTCACCAACAGCGGGGCGTTCTTCTCGAAGGCGACCCTGTCGACTCTGACTCCGTTCGTCGGCGTAATGATTATCGGCTCCCTCGGCCAAGCGGTCGTGATCGGAGCAGGGGGGATCGACCTCAGTATTCCCGCGACGATGACGTTCGTCGGCGTGATGGTCCTCAAATTCTCCGAAAGCCAGAACGATCGGCTGGCATTCGCAGTTGTGATCTCGGTGGCCCTTTGCGGAGTGATCGGCCTGGTGAATGGCCTGCTGGTCGAGCGTCTGCGGCTCAACCCGTTCGTCGCTACGCTGGCGGTCGGCCAGATCGTTTCCGGAATCGCCCGATTCGCGCGGGGCCCCGTGCCCCGGTTCACGCGCGTTCCACCGCTACTGGTGCAACGCGCGCGTTGGAACCTGTCCGGCATCAGCGTCGCCCTCTTCGTCGCTCTCGCCTTGATGCTTGTGGGCACGCTGGTCTTCCGCTCGACGGTGTGGGGGCGTCGACTTGTCGCGAGCAGTGCCTCCAAGCCGACATCCACGTTGATCGGCCTGAGCTCATCGACGTACCGCATCATCACATTCGTCTCATCGTCGGTCTTCGCC
>JANPBZ010000228.1:0-19818 GCA_031430695.1 Ilumatobacteraceae bacterium | reverse complement strand
ACCACAGCCGCATAACCCCACCGAACCCTTCTGCGGCACGGGTCAAACAACTTCATTACACCCTTTTGCGATGATGCAGCTATGACCAAGCGTCAGGCTCAACAGGCCACCTCCGAGCAGCTCACACTGCTGGCAGTCTCCGAGCTGCCCATCCAATTCCGGCTCGACCAACGCACACGGGTGCGCGGCCTCGCCCATATCGCGGCCATCCGCCGCCAACTGGCCACCAAGGCCACCGACCCATCCGTCGCCACGTCCGACTTCGACCGCAACCACCATCAAGCGGCATGAGCCGCTTCCTCACGCCGATCGTGGCGCCAACGACCGCACTGCGTCCCAATGTTTCAGGTCGGGGTCCAGAGGCAGAATCGCCAGCGAGGTCGTGGTCACTCCGTTGTCGAAATACGACTGGATCGTGGCTCGACATTCGGCGGGCGAGCCGTGCACGATCAACTCATCGACCAGTGAGTCAGGTATCGCCGCGAGAGCCGCCTTGCGGTCGCCCGCTTTCCATGCGTCCCACATCGGCCGCAGCTGCTCGCCACGGCCCAGCCAGTCGTGAAACGCCGCGTACACCGGCACGTTCAGGTAGGCCGCGATCGCGTACCGTCCCGCCTCGCGCACCACAGCAGTGTTCTCGCTCGGGCACACGAAGATTCGACAGACGATCTCCTTCTCGGCCCCTCCCGCGGCATCACGCACCACGCCCGCCACCTGGGTCACATCCGCTGCCGACAGCCAGTTGATGATGGCGCCATCGGCCTCTCGGGCCGCCAGCCGCAGCATGCCCTCGCGCAGCGCTGCCACCAGAATGGGCGGGCGCTGCTCAGGGCGCACTCCCAGCCGGAAGCCCTGCACTTCGAAGGTGTCGTAGACCTTCGAAACCTTGTCGCCCGCCAACGCGTCGCGTAGGAACCGCACGACATCGCGCACCTTCTTGTACGGCTCGACGAACGGCACGCCGTTCCAACGCTCGACGATCACATTGCTGCTCGACCCGATCCCGATCGCGAAACGACCCGGCGCGGCATCAGCCAGCGAGGCAACACACTGGACGAAGCAGGCCGGCGAACGGGTGAACGCGGGGATGATGGCAGTACCGAGACGAAGCCGCGGCTCCCAGGCCGCGGCAAGCGCCAAGGGCGTGAAGCCGTCGGCGCCATCCGATTCCGCCGACCAGATGTCGGTATACCCCATGTCGACAAGCTCGCTGAGCTTGTCACGATGGCTGTGCAACGGGCCGGGCAGTGGCACCGTCAGGCCCGGTCTGATGGGAAGCGCCATGTCGTGTCTCCTTCGTCTGCGGGCGACACCTCGACGCCCGGCGAGCCGGTACACATTGACATAGCGCGGCCGGTGGCAGAACACCCGAGACGAGTCGTAGCACCAAGGTGCCGTTGCCGATGCCCCCTCAGCGTGGCAAGATGCGCGCGTGAGCACACACGTCGCGGATGAACCGCGCACGGGCTCGGCGGCACCTGTGCAGACCACGGTGTTCGAAACCGATGCCCAGCTGAAGAAGCACCTCGACCGCACTCCTGCGTCGATCAGGCAGTTGATCGTTCGGTTCAGCATCGGCGCGGTCGCTGCGCTCACGTTGGTCAGCATGTTCACGGCCTTTGCCAGTCGGCGAATCGGCACCGAGCAGGCCATCGCCGAGGCTCGCACGGTCACCTCGACCATCGCCAAGGGTGTGATCGAGACCAACGCTGACGACAAGCTGATCATCGGAGATCCCGTCGAACTCGCCGAGCTCGACCACGTTGTCAAATCACCGGCCGTTCTCAGCGGGTCGTTGATCAGGGTCAAGCTGTGGACCGAAACGGGCGAGATCATCTACTCCGACGAGCCGAAGCTGATCGGGCAGACGTTCGACCTCGACCCCGACAAGTCTGAGATGTTCGCCACGGGCGACACCGAAGCCAAGGCCGAGGTCAGCGATCTCTCCGCCCCGGAGAACAAGTACGAGACCGACACCAAACTGCTCGAGGTCTATCAACTGACGAAGACCATCCAGGGCACGCCGCTGATCTTCGAGGCGTACTTCAAGTACAGCGGTGTCACAAGCGTCGGGCGCGACTTGTGGAAGCAGTTCGCTCCGATCGCGATTGGTTCGTTGATCGCCCTCGAACTGATCCAGGTTCCGATCTTCATCACTCTCGCCCGACGACTGCGGGCGGCCCAGTTGCAGCGTGAGCGACTGCTGCGACACGCGATCCAAGCCTCGGAAGCCGAGCGACGTCGCATCGCCAGCGACCTGCACGATGGCGTGGTGCAGGAACTCACCGGGGTGTCGCTGAGCCTCGCCGCGGCAAGCCGTGGCGAAAGCGCCGACGCGCCGAAGATGGGCGAGGCGTCGTCGAGCATCCGCAGCAGCATCAAGTCATTGCGATCGCTACTGGTCGAGATCTACCCGCCCAACCTGCACGAGGAAGGCCTGGAATTCGCGCTCGGAGACCTGCTGGGCGGCGTTTCGAATCGCGGCATCTCGGTGAAACTCGACATCGATCTCGGCAAAGCCGAGCTGTCCGCCGATACCGTCGGGCTCATGTACCGCAGCGCGCAAGAGGCGCTCCGCAACGTCGTCAGTCATTCGGGCGCCGACAAAGTTCGCCTGGTTGCCCGGGTCACCGGCAATGTGGCTCGAATCGTGGTCGACGACGACGGGCGCGGATTCACGCCGAGTCAGATCGAGGCCAAGACCAGTGACGGCCACTTCGGCTTGCGGGCTCTTGCCGGGCTGATCGCCGAAGCGGGCGGCAAGCTGTCGGTGCTGTCAGCTCCGGGTGCGGGCACCCGAGTCGAGGTCAGGCTGCCAGTGCTGACCGGTGATCCACTGTGATCCGCCTCGCTGTAGTCGACGATCACGTGATTGTTCGCAACGGCCTCGAGCAACTGTTGGCCACCACCGACGACATCGAACTGGTCGGAATGGCCGCGAATGGGCTCGAAGCACTCGATCTGGTCGCCGAACTGCATCCTGATGTGGTGCTGATGGACTTGTCGATGCCCGAGATGGACGGGGTCGAGGCCACCAAGCGAATTGTCGCCGCGTACCCCGACGTGCGCGTGCTCGTGCTGACGTCGTTCAGTGATCAGAGCCGCATCATGGACGCGCTGCGTGCCGGCGCCGAGGGCTACCTGCTGAAGCACTCCGAGCCCGATGAGATCGCCGCCGCGGTGCGTGCGGTCTACGAAGGCGGCTCTCCCCTCGACCCGAAAGCTGCGCGAGTGCTACTCGACTCGCGACGCACATCTGCCGACTCCGACACGCTCACCGACCGAGAACGCGAAGTCTTGCTGCTCGTGCGCGGCGGGTTGGCCAACAAGCAGATCGCCCGCAAGCTCGGGATCAGCGAGCGTACGGTGAAGGCCCACCTGACCAATGTCTTTCAGCGACTCGGCGTCACAGACCGCACGCAGGCGGCCCTGTGGGCCAGCGAACACCTCGCCTGAACCCTGCTTCCCTGAGCCCCGCTCGCCTGGCCTGCCGTCAGGGACTCGGCGGACCGCCGCCGCCGGCACCACTGCCGCCTTGACCCTTGCCGCTCGAATCGCCCGACGAGTCGGATGTAGATGGGTCTGGCGTCGATGTGTCGACGCTGCCGGGTGAGGAACTTTGAGGAGTGGACGTGTCGGTCGAGTGATCATCGACCGTCGTGCCCGGCCCCGGACCGCTCGATGGATCGTCGGCGAGGGTGGTGCCGGTTGTTGGTGCCTTGCCAGATCCGCTGTTGTCGACCGAGTTGGTCGGAGGTGACGCCGAGGGAACCGTCTGAGGTTCAACCGATGACTGTGTTGTGGCGACAATGGCGTCGGCGGCCAACGCCAGCACCACTGAGCTCTCGGTCGACGGCAACGCTGGTTCGGTTGTCACCGTCGTATCGACCCTCGGGTTTTCCCATACGGATCGTGTGGTCGGCGCGCCCAGCGATGGGAACAGCGTTTCGCGAACGGTCCACGCCGCGGCGCTACCGCCAACCGCGGTGCAGCAGTACAGCAACCACCCAACCATTGCCTTGGTGCGCCGGTGGGATCGACGCGGCGCCGAGTCTCTTCCGCGCAACACGCTGCGGATCGAAGCCCGTTCACCGGTACGGCGAATCGAGCCCTTGATCATCGGTTGCAGCCCGGCTCCGCTGCCGTGCCCCTGCTCGAGCCAGTCCTGTTCGCCCATGTCGGTCAGTGTGGTGGCGTCTCGGCGCGAATGACAACAGTACATAGGTAGTAGTACCACCAGGTACTCCCAGCTCAGAGCGTGTGGAGTGAGCACCTTGGTCCGGTGAGGCCGATCACGCGGCGGTACAGTGCCCGGTATGGGGGAAACACCGTGGATGGGCGATGCCTGCTCGTTGGTCGAAGAGTTCCGACACGGACGGCGGTCGCCACTCGAGGAGCTGCGAGCAACATTCGCGGCGATCGACACAAGTACTCTCAATGCGTTTTGCTTTGTGCCACGTGAGCAGGCCGAACGCGCCGCGGTGGCCGCCGATGTCAGCAAGCCATTCGGCGGCGTGCCGATCGGCGTCAAAGAACTCACACAGGTCTCGGGTTGGCCCGACACGCACGCCTCGGTGCCATTTCGCGACGGCGTCGCCGACTACACCAGCGTGATGGTGCAGCGAATTCGAGACCTCGGTGGCGCGGTCTTGGCTGGGCAAACCACGGCCAGCGAGTTCGGCGGCGTCAACGTGACCCGCACGGTGTTGCACGGCACTACCCACAATCCGTGGCAGTACGGCCGCACACCGGGGGGCAGCTCCGGCGGCACCTCCGCTGCGGTGTCAGGCGGCCTGGTGACGATCGCTACCGGTGGCGACGGTGGTGGGTCCATCCGCATCCCGGCCGGATTCACCGGTCTTGTCGGCCTCAAGGCGACCATCGGTCGCATCCCGCGCGGACCACAAGCAGAGTACGGCAATCTCACGGTCACCATTGGTTGCCTCTCCAGGTCGGTGCGCGACACGGCTCGCTGGTTCGACGTGTGCAACGGCTACGAGGCCCGCGATCCGCTGAGTCTGCCGCGGGTACAAGGATGGGAGACCGGACTCGGCAGCCATCTCGACGCGCTGCGCGGGGCACGCGTCGCTGTCGTGCCAACGTGGGGTAACGCCACCGTGTCGCCGATCATGTGGGAGTTGCTCGACGAGGCGGCCGCCGCGCTCATCGACGACAACGGGATGACTCGAATCGACGACGTCGACACCAAGTTGCCCAACATGGGCGCGGCGTGGGCGATCAGCGGGATGATCGCCGTCGAGTCCCAACTCGGTGACCTGTGGCCGGCCTGTGCCGACCAGCTCACACCAGAGCTGCGTTACGGGCTGGAGTCCAGCAAAGGCCTCTACAACGCCGAGGCCAGGGCCAAGATCGAACGGAGACGCATCGAACTCAACGAGGCGATGGCTCGCATCTTCGATCCCGTCGATGGGGTCGACTTCGTGGTCGCAGCCACGAATCCCGACGTCGCCTTCGATGCTGATGGGCCATTGCCGTCGGTGTTCGGTGGGATCGAGGCCGGTGCCAAGAACAACGGCCGGCTGACGTTCCCCGCCAACCTGTACGGCAATCCGGCGATCTCGATACCGGCTGGCACACTCGATGGACTGCCCATCGGGTTGCAGGTCATCGGCCGCCACTACAGCGAAGAGTTGCTGCTCGACCTGGCGTTGTCGGTCGAGCGCTCCCGGCCGTGGCCATTGGTCGCGCCGGCCTCACCACGATGACACCGGTCGCACCGGTGACCACCCGACTCAACCGCCAGCAGCGGCTGATGGCCATCGGGTTGGTGCTCGGGGTCATGATGGTGGCCTTCGAGATCACGGCAGTGATCACCGCGTTGCCGACCATCACCGACGAACTGCAGGGCGATTCGTTGTACGGCGTCGCCTTGGCCTGTTACACCCTGGCCAATCTGGTCGCGCTCGTCGTGACCGGCGAGTTGACCGACCGCTACGGGCCGGCCAAGCCGTACCTGGCCAGCCTTGCCGTGTTCGCTGGTGGCCTCGTCGTCGCAGCAACCGCGCAGAGCATGGGCCTCGTGGTGCTCGGGCGCTCGCTGCAGGGCGCCGGCACGGGCGGATTGGCCCCCATTGCCTACGTGCTGGTCAAGCGGGCCTTTCCCACCGATCGCCAGGCGAGCATGTACGCGTATCTGTCGGCCGGCTGGGTGCTGCCGAGCCTCATAGCGCCGTTGATCGCCGGCACGATCACCGATCAGCTCGGTTGGAGGTGGGTCTTCTGGCTGCTGCTGCCGCTGATTCCTGTCGTGGCATACATCACCGTTCGACCGATGCGCGCCTACACGTCGACGGGCATCAACGTGGTTCGCCATTCGCGGATCGGTGCAGCGATCCTGGCCGCGGCCGGCATCGGTATCTTCGTGACGTCACTGCAGTTCAAACACCAGATCGCCGCGGTGGGTGGGGCCGCGCTGGGATTGGTGATCGGGCTTCCGAGCCTGCGTCGATTGCTGCCGGCCGGCGTGCACCGCGCCCGACATGGCCTGCCGGCCGTCGTGCTGTGCCGAGTCATCGCCACCGCTGCCTTCCTCGGCGCCGACAGCTTCATCCCCCTCGCCGCCGATCGCATCCACGGCTCGTCGCCGACCGTGCAGGGCTTCGTCATCATCGGCGCCTCGCTGACCTGGACCAGCGGGCAATGGTTCATCTCCCGTCATCCCGAGATCGATCCGCGTCGCGCCGTTCGGTGGGGATTCGCCACAATGGCTCTCGGTTTGGCGGCCAGCGTGCCGGTGCTCGCCGCAGGATGGCCACTGTGGGCGACGTTCACCAGCTGGGCAATCGGTGGCTTCGGCATGGGGTTGCTGTTCAACCCCACCACGGTGACTGCCATGTCGCACGCCCAGGACGGAGTCGAGGGCCTGGTCAGTAGCCAGGTCAACCTGGCGGATGCCGTCGGATTCTCGATGATGGGCGGAGTCGGTGGCGCCATGGTGGCGCTCTCGGACCGCACGAGCCTGCCGTTGGCCGGCGCCCTCGGCATCAACTTCGGGTTGGCCATCGCCCTGGCAGGCATCGGGATTGTCTGCGCGGGCCGAATCGCAACCCGCTAGTCCTGCAACGCTAGCTCCCGGCGGCCGGCAGCAGCCAGAACGACAGATCGCCTGCCGGTTCCTCACCAATCGACACCTGCACGTCGACCTGGCCGGGTCGGGCGAACTGAATCGGCACGAGGTCGATCACCTGCGGCACATTGATGCCTTCACCCGGGTACGCGCCCGAGACCGCGTTGAGTTGGATAGCGACCTCTGCGTTGGCGATCATCTCGGCGGTGTCGGGATACTTGAGCCGCACATGCACCTGGTGTGACTTGCCCAACGATGCGGCCGGCAGGTGCACGACCATCGCCAGATGCAGGCGTGGATTGGCCGGATAGTTGCTCTGCACGACCCGGCTCACGCCGCCCGAGCTGACGAACAGCAGCCCGTCGCGCACCTGGGCGAAATCGCACAGCAGCAGAGTGGTCAATCGGGGTGTCACCGCGCTGACCCTACCGACCGGCTAACGCCGGACGGACCAGAGTGGAACCGAACGCCTACGTTGAGCGTGTATGAGCGTGCGACTTCCGGCACTTGTGTTCGGCGCGCTCGTCATCGGCTCGGTCATCACCGTCGACCCCGGTGGTCTCGCGCCCTTCGGCCCATCGAAGTGGCTGGTCGTCTCGGCGTTGGCCTTCCTCACGGCAACCTTGTCGCTGCGCCGCGGCTCAGCACGATGCCACCGACAAAGTTGGTGGATGTGGGTTGCGTTGCTGGCGTTGTTGACGTTGGCAGCGTTGTTCAACGGCGACGCCAAGGTTGCATTGCTCGGTCATCCGGATCGGCATCTCGGCGTCGCGACCTGGGTGTTGCTGTTTGCTCTGTTCTGTGCCGGGCAGCAACTGGCGGATCGCGTGACCACGTTGTCCCGCGGCAGCGTCGTGGCCGCTGCCGTGCTCGGCGTGTACTCGTTGTGGGAGTTGCTGTTCGGTCGACCAATCGCTCTCGCGACGACGACCCGACGCCTGCTCGGACCATTCGGCTCGGCGGCATTCCTCGGCGCTGCATGTTGCCTGCTCGGACCGATTGCGCTCGGCGTCGCCCTCGACCGATCGCAGGATCGGCGATGGCGTTGGTTCGGCGCTTCGGCTTCGCTGCTGGTCGCGGCGGCGATCGTGGGTTCCGGCACGCGAGCGGCATGGCTGGGCGCGGCGGCAGCCGCCATCGTGGTCGTCATCGCGACGAGACCGAGTCGGGTCAGCGTGATGTGGTGTGCAGCGGGCCTTGCGATCGCTATCGCGGTCGTCGCGCCACGTCTGGATGATGTCAGTTCGCACCGCGACAATGGCGGGTCGCGGGTCGACGAATGGCGGGTCGCGGCGCGAGTGATCGGGCGACATCCGCTGATCGGCGTCGGCCCAGAGGGCTACCGCATCGCGGTTGCCGAGGGGATCGACGACACCTACGAACGCACCTACCGACGCGACACGGTGCTACCGGATCGCGCCCACTCTGCTCCGCTCGACGTCACCTTGGCCGGAGGGCTCGGGGCCGGGACGCTGTACGCCGGTCTCGTCGGCTTCGTCGGCTGGCGAAGTTGGCGGCTCGTTCGAGCGCGCACCCCACTGACGGTCGGGATCGGTGCTGCAGTGATCGCCTACGGCGTGCAGCGGCTGTTGCTGTTCCCCCTCGCCGAACTCGATCCGATCTGGTGGGTGTTCGGTGGCCTGGTGATCGCGCTCACCTCCAGCGATGTTGTGCAGATCGACCATCGACGCACCGTTGTACCGCTGATCGCTGCTGCCACCTCGGCACTCATGCTCGTTGGCGGTGTGCTCGATGTCGCCGCCGATCGGCTCGCCCGAACCGCGCTGCGAGCAACAGATCACGACGATGCCGTCGATGCCGCCGACCGGGCGGTGTCGTTGCGGCCCGACAACTTGCGCTACCGCCTGGTGGCCGCCGAGGCCCATCTCGGCCGAGGAACGTTGGCCGACATCGATCGGGCGATCTCCGAGGCGCGCCGAGCTGTGGAGTGGTCATCGCACGACCCCTTCGCCAACGATGCATTGGCGACCGCGATGTCACAGCGTGCAGGTGTGACCGGCAACCCGGATGATGTTGCGAAGGCACTCGCCGAGTGGCAGCAGATGGTCGACCGCGACCCGCACCGGGCAAGTTGGCAGCTGCAGTTGGGCCGTGCTGCGGCGCTGGCCGGCGACACCGAACGCGCCAGGCAGGCGTGGGTCGTCGCCGCCGACCTCGGTGAGCCCGGCGCAGACGAACTGTTGGCTGCATTGGACGCGTCCTCATGAATGTGGAACCGAATGACGCTGCTGGGCGTGTACCGGACGTGGACTTCACGATCGGCCAGACCGACCCCGGCCTCGTCGAGTTCATCACCGTGGCCGACACCATGCAGGCGATTCTGCCCTTCGAGGAGTTCTACCGCGAGCAACGCGCGCCGATCGGCCGAGCGCTAGCGATCACATTGCGCGATACGCAACTGGCGTCAGAGGCCGTCGACGAGGCCATGGCACGCGCCTATCAGCGCTGGAGCCGGGTGCAAGCGCTCGACAATCCCGGCGGATGGGTGTATCGGGTCGGTCTCAACTGGAGCAGATCGACGTTGCGCCGCACCCTTCGGCCGGCACCCGCGTGGGTCACCACGGCCGACGCCGTCGCCGACGGTGGTGGGCTGGACCCGACGATCGATCGCGCCCTCGCCCAACTCTCGATCGAACAGCGAGCCGTGGTGGTGTGCCGGCTGTTGATCGGTTACTCCGAAGCGCAGACCGCCACGGCTCTGGGCGTGCGACCTGGCACGGTGAAGAGCCGCCTCGCCCGTGCGACGGCCCGTCTGCAATCCCTCCTGTCCCCACTCGATCCGATGAACAAGGACGATCACTGATGAACGAACTCAACCCGAACGAGCAGCGACTGGCCGATCAGCTTCGTCGGCACGCCGGCCACGTCGACATCGGCGACACGCCGATCGCCAGCGTGGTGCGCCGGGGCCGGCAACGACGCGAGCGCCGCCGTGTAGCTGTCGGCATCGCTGCTGTCATCGCAGTAGCCGGCACGGCTGTTGGGACCATCCAACTGCTGTCGCACCCGGTGTCGCGCCGGGTGGTGCCATCGACCGATCCCTCAGGCGACACCACGCCGACCGGCACGCTCCAGATCTCGGTGCCCGGCGACGGGCTGATCCCCGTCAACCGCGTCGAGTCCAACCTGACCTGGAACGTCGTCGAGCCCGGCAGCACCGAGGCACTGGGCAGCGTCATCTGGGACAACAATGCGGTCGTCGGCCAGTCACCTCCCTACCTCGCCTGGTCGACGACACCTGGCAAGACGATCAGCCCCAACGGCCAGCAGGATTTCATTCCCACCCTGTACCGAAGCGACGACGGCATTCATTGGCAGCCGGCCGGTGGTGAGTCCTTCACCCAGCCGGACATCTCGATGCGTGGTACCGGCAGCCGCAACGGCCGCATGTTCGCATTCGGCACTGCGGCGGCCACGGCCCCTATTCCGAATGGCGGTGGTGGAGAGGTCGTCGTCGATGTCAGCGACGATCAGGGCGCCTCGTGGCGCCACATCACCCTGCCGATCGACCTCCGCAGTCTCGCGACGAGCGACGGCGTGCAGAGCGTCGGATTCCAAGGCGACATGATCGCCAGCGACCAGGGCGTCGTTGCGGTCGGGGTACCGACCATCAACGTCGACCCATCTGTCTACGGCTCCAATGGCGGGTACTTCGCACGACGCCAAGGCGCAATCCTGGTGACCTACCCCACGTGTGGTCGGGAGACCACCGCATCGACGGTGATGATACCGACCCCCGGCTATTCGACTTCCGGCACGGTTCCACCCAATACCGCGCCGGCCGACACCGCTCCCGCCGTCGACACGACGACCACGAACATCGTGGTCAGCGGTACCGAGCCGGCCGATACGTGCACGGCCGACACTGCGCCGCAACAGTCGGATCTCATTCCCTGGTCCGAGTTGGGTGTCGATCCAGAGGCCATTGCCACGATGTTCGCCCCTCGGGCGTTCGTCAGCACCGACGGCGAGACCTTTGTCGAAGGCGTCTTCCCAGCGCTGCCCGACGGCTACCAGATGGGCCAGATCGATGTCTCCGCGACCGACAACGGATTCGTTGCTTCCGCCCAGCTCTACGAACCCGCCGGGGCTGGCTTCGGTCTCGCCAAGCTGTACACCAGCGCCGACGGATTGGCATGGACCGAGTCCGACATGCCGGCCGGGCAGTACTACATCGTCAACATCCTCGGCAACGGCACGATCGTCGCCTTCGGCAACGACATGACGGGTCAATCGGTCACGGCCGTGTCGACCGATGGGGTCGAGTGGTCGAAGATGACGTTCGCGAGCATGCTCGATGCCAGCGACGGCGCGACCGCCCAGTTGAACATCGCGCTTTCGAGCGCCGGTCCCGGGGGGATCATCGCCGTGGGCAGTGTCAACGTCGACGCCGCTGCAGAAGCCGGCGGATTCTCGATCGAGAACGACGGCGTGCGACTGACGATGACCGAGAGCCGGTTCCAGTCGATGGTCGCGACAGACCTCGCCACGGGCGAGGAGATCGGCCGGTGGGACGGTCGCAAGCCACCCGACCCGAACGCAGTCCTGAGTTACGACGAGCGGGGCGGCTATCGCGTGCTGGGCGACGACGGCAGCGTCCGGGTGCAGTTCAGCGATGCGGACATTCAGAGTCTGCACAACCAGCAGGTCAACTCGCAGTCGAAGACTGTCGTGCTCCACTCCACCGATGGAATCAACTGGTCCCGCGACGATGTCAACCTCATTGCCGGCTTCGATACCTACAGCGCAAATCGCGTGCAGGTGACCGACACCAACGCTCTGATCAGCTTGGTCGACCCGAACAGTCGCGATGCAAGTGGCCTTCCCAAGACGGTCGTGCTCGTCGGGACGGCAACGTCGTAGCGCTTCCCGCCGACCAACTGGGCAGCGCCGGAAGCGTACGTAGCGTTCCGGGGCTGCCCGATTCGTCAGATCAGCGAGACGGCAGCGATTGCTTCGTCGTCAGCACCGGCTCGAACAGATCGCCGAGCCGGTCGACACGCTCGAGTACATCGCTGATGGTGAACTTCAGCGCAGCGCCACCCTCGGCGCCCTTCTCCACCTCCGCCCATGTGACCGGAGTCGACACCGTCGGCTCCGGTCGGGCGCGCATCGAATAGACGCCGATCGTCGTCTTGAAGCGGGCGTTCTGGCTCCAATCGACGAAGATCCTTCCCGGCCGCTGGACCTTGGCCATCACGGTCGTCACTCGGTCACGGTGCTGGCGCTCCAGCACCTGGCCGACAGCGAGCGCGAAGTCGGCAGCACCGTCGTGCGTAGCGGGAGTGTTCAACGGCACATACATCTGCATGCCCTTCGACCCCGACGTCTTGCACCAACCCTCCAGGTCCACCGCGGCCAACACCTCTCGCACCCACAAGGCGATCTCGCAGCACTCCTTGATCGCCGCCGGCGCACCGGGATCGAAGTCGAAGACCATCGCCAGCGGCTTTTCCAGGTCGTCGGAGACTGCCATCGGGACGTGTAGCTCGAGCGCGGCCATGTTGGCTGCCCACACCAGCGCCGCCGGCTCGTCGAACCGGCAGTAGCCGATGTCGCCGCCACGATCCCCTGGGCCGGGCGCGGTGGCTATCCACGACGGACGGTGCTTCGGGCAACGCTTCTCGAAGAACCCCGCTTTCTCCACGCCGTCGGGGAACCGCTTCAACGTGATGCACCGTCCGGTCGGATGCGGCAGCATCACCGGGGCGATGCGGGCGTAGTAGTCGATCACCTCGCCCTTGGTCGTACCGGTGTCGGGGTACAGCACCTTGTCGAGGTTCGACAGCGGCAGTTCGCGCTCACCGACCCTGACGACGGTCCCACCGCTCATATACCTGCGACCCTAAGCGATGAGGGGCGTCAGGCCGACTTGCGGACTCGGCGCGGCTTGGCTTTGGTGTCGGAGCCGACCACCTCGAGCTCGGGCCCACCGGCGGGGTGGCGACCTCGAGCGGCCTTGGCAGCTTTGACGCTGGCCTCCAACGCTGCCATCAGGTCGACGACTTTCGGCGCTTCGGCGGCTGGGGCCGGCAGCTCGAACTCTTCTCCGGCGGCTTTGCGCTCGATCAGGTCGAGCACCTGTTCGCGGTAGGCATCGCGATACTTCGACGGATCGAAGTCGGCTGACAACGAGGCGACCAATGCCTCGGCCATCTTCACTTCCTTGGCGCTGACTTGGATCGAGTCGAGCACTTCCAATTCCTCGATGGAGTCGACAGAGACGACTTCGTCGGCGAACACCATCGTGCTCATCAGCAGCGTGCCCTCCGAGGCGCGCACCGCGGCGACGTACTGCTTGTTGCGCATCACGAACCGACCGATGGCAACTTTGCCAGCGGCCTCCATGGCCTGGGCGAGCAGCGCATACGGCTTCGGGGTCTTGTCGGGAGCCAGGATGTACGGCGAGTCGAAGTAGACCGGATCGATCTCGCTGAGATCGACGAATTCCTCGAGGTCGATGCTCTTGGTCGCCGAGGGGATGAATGGCTCGAGTTCGTCGGGGTCGACGATGACATATCGTCCCTTGCTGATCTCGTAGCCCTTGACGATGTTCTCGTCGGGCACGTCCTCGCCGGTCTCGGCCGACACCTTCTTCAGGCGGATGCGGCTGAGCGTGCGCTCGTCGAGTTGGTTGAACGACACGCTCTTCTTGCTGACGGCATGGAACATCTTGATGGGGATGGCTACGAGCCCGAAACTAATCGTCCCGCTCCACACTGGCCTCGGCATAGCCGTAAGTCTGCCGCGAAAATCTGCGTTTGACCAGGCCGGGCCTAACCGGCCAGCACGGCCCGGGCCACGAGATCGGTCCCGAAGGCAGTGAGAATCGCCAGATACAGCAGTCCGGTCGCCGCCATCACCGCCGAGTAGTACCGCTCGCGCAGGGCCGCCTTGGTGACGAACACCAACACGATGGTCGTCACCGCACAGGCCCCCCAGAACCAACCGAGGGTGCCGTTCCAACCATCGTCGACGCCGCCGGTCCACACCGAAAGCATCCCGGTCGGCAACAGCAGCGCGGCGACCTCGGCCGGCCAGACCCAGCCGACGGCCTGAACCAGCTCGTTGAGGTGTCGACGCGGGAGCCCGGGCTGCACCAGATACCAATGTCCCAACAGCATCGCATCGGTGACGGAGCCCAGGAACGCCGCGCCGGCGATCGTTCGCAGCAGCGAGACGGTGATGTTGCCGCCCGCGTCGACCGCAGCAGCAACCAGTCCGGCGATGCCGAGGATCGGTGCAACCAGGTCGACGACCGGGGGAAACTCGCATCCGGCCAGCGGCTGCTTGACGCTGCGCTCGATGCCGGTCATCTCGGCCACCCGTTGCGATCGGCGATCGTGCTCGCCGGACTGACCGGAAACCCCGGCATGCCGATGCACCACTGACACAACGAGTGCAAACAGCGCAGCGATCGCCACCGCTGCGGCGCAGATCTCGCGAACCCACACCACACCAAACCGCGCGCCGATTGCCGCGGCCGCTGCGGCCATCAACAGGTAGATGCTGCGCAGCAACCAGCCGTAGCCGATTCCCACCTCACGCCGCCGCGTTGTGAACCACAGGAACGCGAGTCCACCGACCGACCACTGCAGCAATACGGTGGCGGCATCGAGGCGGATCACGCCGGGCAGGCTAACGACCCAACCGTCCTACGGTTGGCGACAGCCGGGGGCAGATTTCTTTCCAGTTGCAAAACCTTTTGATTACCGAAACGTGTCACATCTGTACAATTGAACTCGGTGGACGGCCTCGCGAGAGTTCGTTCACCCACGAAGTCTCTCCGGTGGTGCCGGTGCCCACTTCGTCGAGACCGCATCCGTCCCGCATATCGACGAAGCTTCCGCCCGCCGCGCGATGCCAGCACCGCCGGGGAGCTCCACATACGAGCCCTCATGACCACCGTCCCGGTCATGAGGGTTCGTTGTATTCCCTCCGATATCACACCATGTCGACATTCCCACGCCGTACATTCCTTCCGATGCGATTTCCAGCGACGGTCCTGGCCATGTTGATCCTCCTGGCCGGTTGCTTCACGGGTGAGCGGCCGTCGTTCACGACGGAGCCCTTCCAACCAGGGTCGCCGAGTGGGGATCCGGCGATCGACCAGGTCCTCAACCTGCTCGACGCAACGAACGAAGGGCCGTACACCGCCGACTACACCGTGCTGACCAAGTTCGGCAACACCTCTCGCCCTGCCAGCGTTTCCCTCGCCGCGGCTCGTCGGTCGGTCACGGTCGGTGGCGTTCGGTTCATCAGCGACAACGGCTCGTCGCGGACCTGCATGCTCGACGCGACCGAGCCGTGTTCGGCGACCATCGACCCGGCGCGAATCAGTGACACCCAGATCACGCCCGACTTCTATGCAACCGATGCCGCCAAACGGTTGCGTCGCAGCGCTGTCGCTCGTATCGGGCCGCCGGTTGCCCACGTCGAGGAGATCGCCGGACAATCAGCAACGTGCGTCGATGTGCCGGTGCCGGGTGGCACGACGGTGTTCTGCGCGCTGCCAAGTGGCCCACTCGCCCGCCTCGACGACGGCGCGGTGTTGATCAACCTCACCCAATTTGTCTTGGCGCTCGACGAGTCGCTGTTCGCGACGGCGGGGCCGTAGGGGTTCGGTATCGGGGGTTGGTGTTATGGCTCAGGCGTCGACGCTGACCAATGCGTGATCCGCGTCGTTGACGGCCAGTGGGCCGGCATCGGTGGCCACGACGATGTCTTCGAGGCGCATCCCCCATCGACCGGGCAGGTAGATCCCCGGCTCGACGCTGAAGGCGTGTCCGGATTCGAGGCGGAGGCCGTTGCCTTCGACCATGTAGGGGTCTTCGTGCTCCTCCATGCCGATCCCGTGACCGGTGCGATGCATGAAGTAGTCGCCGTAGCCCGCACCGGCGATGATGCGGCGGGCGACCCGATCGACCTCTTCGCACGGCGTGCCGACCGTTCCCGCGAGCACCGCCGCCCGTTGCGCTTCTCGCAACACGGCGTAGGCGTCGGCCACCTCGGCGGGAGGCTCGCCCAGGAACACGCATCGGGTGATGTCGCTGCAGTAACCGTTCATCGTGCCACCGAAGTCGCACAACACGATCTCGCCGTCGTTGATCACACGCTGGCCGGCATGGTGGTGTGGCGAGGCCGCATTCTCGGCGGAGGCGACGATGGCGAAGTTGACACGTTGGTGGCCCTCGGCGACGATTCGTGCACCGAGGTCGGCGCTCACCTCAGCCTCGGTGCGACCCGCCAACGGAATGCGGCCGGCTTGCAGTTCGGTCGCGATCCGATCGACCGCTGCACCGGCAGCGGCCAGCGCCGAAATCTCCGCCGCGTCCTTGCGCATCCGCAGTGCGTTCATCACCTCGGTCGACCGCACATACTGCGTCGACGATGACGGCCAGTGGTGCAACAGATCGACCAGGAAGCGGGCCCACATCGTGTCGCCGATGGCAGCCGATGCCGGGCGGCCGACGAGCCCGACGACGACGGCGACCGGGTCGTCGGTCTCGTTCCACGGATGGACCGTGAACACGCCGGGTTGGTCCACCACCCGAGGTGCCTCCAACCGCGGCACCACCAGCGTCGCGTCTCCATCGCGTGGCAACACGAGCATGGTCAGTCGTTCCAACGGCATCGCCTCGTAGCCGGTCAGGTACGGGAGGTCGCGGCCGACCGAGACCAGCAAGACGTCGATGCCGACCTCCTGCATTCGGGCGCGTGCACGACCGATGCGGTCGAGGTAGGTGGCTGTCGGCGATGCGGCGCTCATCGTGTCATTCTGGCTCAGACGAACGACAACGACACGGTGTCGGCGACCGACACTGCGTCAGCGGCCTGACGGGCGTGATAGCTGCTGCGCGTCAACGGACTGGCCTCGACGTGACCGATACCCAGCGATTCACCGACTCGCTTCCATTCCCCGAACTCCGCCGGGTAGACCCAGCGAGCAACCGGCAGGTGATGGGTGGTCGGCCGCAGATACTGGCCGATGGTGACGATGTCGACCCCTACCCCGGCCAGGTCGGCGAGGCACCCGGCGATCTCGGCGGGCGTCTCGCCCATGCCGACGATCAACCCCGACTTGGTCGTCAACCCTGCAGCTTTCGCACGGGCCAGAACCGACAGGCTGCGCGCGTATCCCGCTGACGGTCGCACGGCGCGTTGGAGCCTGGCGACGGTCTCGATGTTGTGGTTCAACACGTCGGGTCGAACGCCGAACAGCACGCTCAACGAGTCGGCGTCGCCCTTGGCATCGGAGATCAACGTCTCGACTCGCGTACCGGGGCAACGCTCGCGGATCGCTTCGACACAGAGAGCGACGTGCGCCATACCGCCGTCGGGTAGATCGTCGCGCGCCACCATGGTCAGTACCGCGTGAGCCAACCCCATGGTGGCCACGGCTGCGGCGACCCGGCTGGGCTCGTCGTCGGCGGGCGCCAACGGCTTGCGCGTATCGACCTGACAGAACCCGCACGCCCGCGTGCACCGCTCACCCAGCACCATGAACGTCGCCGTTCCGTCGGCCCAGCAGTCGCTGAGATTGGGGCAGCCGGCTTCCTCGCAGACGGTGACCAGACCGAGATTGCGAACCGTCCTCTTCAAGGTGATCACCTCTGGCCCATGCACCACCTTGGGACGAAGCCAGTCCGGTTTCCGGGTCGAGATGGCCAGGCCGTCGGCGACACCGACCTGGGCGAGCCGTCGCACCACCGCGCCGGGCCCTTCGCCGCGCGAGAACGCCGAAAGATCATCCGGCCGGTGTTTCCAGGCGACGTCCTGACGTTCCATCGTCCCGCCGCCCCACACAGCGGCAGCGTGTCGAGCGACGATTTCGACGACAGCTTCCAGCGAGGCGTCGATGCCTTCCTCCGCCAGCGAGGTGACCGGCCGGTCGGGTATGCCGCAGGGCACGATGTAGTCGCGCATGTAGCGCATGTCGGGTGCAATGTTGAGAGCGAAGCCGTGCATGGTGCGACCGTGGGCGAGGCGAACGCCGATCGCACAGATCTTGCGCGGACTCGGCCCGCTGACCCCGACCCACACGCCCGGATGTTCGTCGAGACAACCGACATCGGCCAACCCGAGCTCGCTGAGGCTGGCGACGATCAATTGCTGAATTGCGCAGACATGGTCGGCTGCGCCGATGGAGTTCGACACGTTGACGATCGGGTACCCGACCAGCTGACCTGGTCCGTGATAGGTCACGTCGCCGCCGCGCTTCACCGACACCAGTTCGGCGCCGACCGACGCTGGATCGACCAGCACGTTGACGGCGAGGTCGGCACGTGGGCCGTGGGTGAACACGTGAGGGTGCTCGAGCAACAACAGATGGTTCTCGATGCCATCGGCGAACAACGCCTGCTGCACCGCGAGCGCCTCGCGGTACGCAACCCTGCCGAGCCAGCGAACCCGCAGTGTCATGTCACAACTCGGCGGACCAGTCGCGAGTTTCGAGTGCCTGCTTGATCTTGACCAGGAAGCCGGCCGCGTACGCTCCGTCGAACGCGCGGTGGTCCCAGGACATCGCCAGGTTGCCGACGGGATGGATGGCAATGCCCTCGCCACCATCCGCGGCGCGCACGACGACGGGCTTGCGGGTGATTGCGTCGGTCGACAGGATCGCGACCTGCGGCTGGTTGATGATCGGCATCGTCAGCACGCTGCCGGCCGAGCCGTTGTTGGAGATCGTGAACGTGCCACCGCTGATCTCGTCGGGACTCAGATGGCGGCTTCGGGCCCGTGCAGCGAGGTCGTTGATCTCGCGCGCAATGGCCCGCAAGCGCTTGGTCTCCGCGGCGCGCACGACGGGCACGAGCAGGCCCTGAAAGTCGAGGTCGACGGCGATTCCGATGTCGATGAAGTTGTGCACCACCAGGTCGTCGTCGGAGACGCTGGCGTTGAGATGCGGGAACTCCTCCAGAGCCTCGACCACGGCGCGGGTGATGAACGGCAGGTAGGTGAGTCCGAAGCCCTCCGTGGACTTCCATTCTCCCTTGACCTGATTGCGAGTGATATCGACATTGGCGAAATCGACCTCGACGACGCTGAATGCATGCGGGCTGACGCCCTTGCTCATCACCATGTGGCTGCCCGTGAGTTTGCGGATCTTCGACAGCCTCACTGTCGAGTCGCGTTCGCCCGCAGCGACGGCCGGCGCTGGGGTTGGCAGCGGCGCCGGCGCCGGACTGGGTGCGACGGCGGCCGGGGCTGGGGCCGGAGCAGCAGCGGGTGCCGGGGCTGGGGCCGGAGCAGCGGCGGGTGCCGGGACCGACGCTGGTGGCGCGGCCTGGGCGGGCGCGCGATCGATGTAGTCGAGCACGTCGTCGCGCGTGATTCGCCCGCCAGGACCGGTGCCCGCGAGGAGGTCGACGTTGATGTTGTGCTCAGCCACGAGACGTCGAACGACTGGCGAGAGCAGTCGGTTGTCGGAAGGCACTTCGGCTGCGGGCGCGGCTGGTGCCACGGGCGCTTCGGCCACGGGTGCAGGGGCCTCGGCGGCGGGCGCTGGGGCCTCGGCCACGGGTGCAGGGGCCTCGGCGGCCGGCGCTGGGTCCGCTTCCGGTGCGGGAGTCTTTGGTGGCAGCGCCGGCGCTGCGGCCGGCGATTCGGCAACAACGGGCTCTGGCTCGGCGGGCGCAGGCGCTGTAGCGGGGGCGGGGGCGGGTGATCCGGCAGCCTCGCCAACCACGGCGATCACGGCGCCGACCGGC